>DFWY01000161.1 GCA_002381615.1 Polaromonas sp. UBA4122
ATTATTTACGGATCAGTTCTTAATCAGTTGGTGACAGAGCGACGGGGGCTTCGCCTATCCGTCGGTCTTTCCCGCAATGTTTTCGGATGCAAGCAAAGCTGCGCTCCGCGCAGGTTTGACTTCACCAAACAAAAAAGCCGTCTTACGACGGCTTTTTGCTTTGCTTGCAGCGCACCCTACAAAACGGCGGACTGTATTTTTACAGAAATGCAGTCCGGGCGGTTTGCCTAACGGGTTAGGCGGCCTTTTGTTCGTCGGCTTTTATTGCCAGGGCTTTCACCTTGGCGGACAGGCGGCTTTTATCGCGCGATGCCTTGTTTTTGTGGAAAATGCCTTTGTCGGCAACCTTGTCCACAATGCTCTGTGCCTTGGCAAAGAGTTCGGCGGCTTTGGTTTTGTCACCACTGGCAACGGCTTTTTCGACGTTTTTCACAGCGGTGCGGTATTTGGATCGCAGCGAGGTGTTCGCAGCGTTGAGTTTGACGTCTTGACGGACGCGTTTGCGGCCGGAGGCGAGGCGGGGGTTCTTTTTCTTGGGTTTGGCGGTAGCCATATATGTGTTCCTTTAATCCTGGGAGGAGTCTGTGGATGTTGCAGCAAAGCCGACGATTATACGACTGTCGGCAAAGGTGCCGTCCAGGCAGCGATATATTGAGCTGCCAACGCGGTGGATATTTTTCGGGGAGCCGCAATGCAGCCGATTCGGAGCGCAACACAATTTTCCGCCGGGTCGCCCCAAGGAAAATTAGCCCCCTCGATGGGGGCAGCGCATTGCACGCAGTGAAAAGCGTGGGGGCTAGCTCTCCAGCGCATAAACTCCTGCTGTGTCACTTTTCAAATCCGCCTCCACCGTTTCGCTGCTCACATTGGTCTCCCGAATCGCCGGTTTGGTGCGGGAACTGCTGATTGCCTCGACCTTTGGCGCCAGCGCCATGACCGATGCCTTCAACGTGGCATTTCGCATTCCCAACCTGTTTCGCCGGCTGTTTGCCGAGGGCGCTTTCAGCCAGGCCTTTGTGCCGGTGCTGGCGGCCAGCAAGGCCAAGGAAGGCGAGGCCGAAACCAAGCTGCTGATTGACCGGGTAGCGACGCTGCTGACATGGGCGCTGCTACTGATCTGTGTGGCCGGTGTGGCCGCGGCACCCGCACTGGTCTGGGCCATGGCCAGCGGCCTGAAGCAGCAGCCGCGCGGTTTTGAAGCCGCCGTGTTCATGACGCGCTGGATGTTTCCCTACATCGGCTTCATGTCGTTAGTGGCGCTGTCGTCCGGCGTGCTCAATACCTGGCGGCATTTTGCGGTGCCGGCGGCCACGCCGGTGCTGTTGAATCTGGCCATGATTGCCGCAGCTTGGCTGGGCGCGCCCTGGTTCAAGGCGCAGGGCATTGAGCCGGTGTACGCCCTGGGCGGGGGTGTAATGCTGGGCGGCATCCTGCAGCTGGCGGTGCAGGTACCCGCATTGCTGCGACTCGGCCTGCTGCCAAAAATAGGATGGAATTGGGCGATGGTCCAGGCAGCATGGGCAGACCCAGCTACTAAAAGCATAGCAAAACTGATGGTTCCGGCCTTGCTGGGCGTGAGCGTGGCGCAAATTTCCTTGCTGATCAATACCCAGATCGCCTCGCACCTGATACCCGGCAGTGTCAGCTGGCTCACCTATGCTGACCGCCTGATGGAATTCCCAACGGCCATGCTGGGTGTGACCATTGGAGTGGTGCTGACGCCGCAGCTGGCAGCCGCCAGAGCGGCGGGTGATGCGGCCAGGTACTCGGCCATGCTGGACTGGGGCTTGCGCATCGTGGTGCTGCTGGCGGTGCCATGCGCGGTGGCCCTGCTGACTTTTGCCCAGCCGCTGGTGGCCACGCTGTATCACTATGGCGCTTTTACTGACCGCGATGTGCAGCAGACCACGACCGCGCTGATGGGCTACGGCGCAGGCCTGCTGGGGCTGGTGGCCATCAAGGTGCTGGCACCGGGTTTTTATGCCAGCCAGGACATCAAAACGCCGGTGCGCATTGCGGTGGTGGTGCTGGGTATTACGCAATTGCTCAACTTGGCACTGGTGCCGGTTTTCCAGCATGCTGGGCTGGCGCTCGCCATCGGTATTGGTGCGTTGATCAATGCGCTGTGGCTACTGGTGGGCTTGGTACGGCGCGGCAGTTACACGCCTGCGCCCGGCTGGGGCGTGTTTGCGCTACGGGTGCTTGTGGCCAGTGCGCTGCTGGCGGTGTTTTTGCTCTGGGCCGCAGGTAGCGTGAGCTGGACCGGCCTTAAAAGCCAATATTTAAGGCGAATTTTGCTGCTGGCCCTTGTCCTGTGTGCATCAGCAGCTATTTATTTTGTAGCGCTTTGGGTGTCCGGGCTGAAGCTGCGTCAGCTGCTGCGGCGCTGATCGAGCAGGCCGGACTCGATTCGGCTTGATCGAGCGCATACCTTGATGCATTCCTTGATTCACACGGTGCGCCGGTTTGTGAGAAAGTAGCGCCATGCAATTAAATCTGGCCGTACCGTCCCCGCTGCAGTATTTCTCCAGCCTGGTGCAAAGCGATGAGCATTTTCCCTTGCTGGAAGCCGCCATCAGCCTGGCCCAGGATGAATATCCGGACCTGGATGTGCAGCAGGTGCTCGGCGATGTCGACCAGCTGCTGGCCAGAGTCAAGCGGCGCCTGCCCGCCGACTCGCCCGACCTGCAGCGCCTGCGCGCGCTGAACCAGTTCTTCTTTCGCGACCTGAGCTTTGGCGGCAACGTCAATGACTACTACGACCCGGACAACAGCTACCTGAACGCGGTGCTGCGGACGCGGCGCGGCATTCCCATCACGCTGGCGGTGCTGTGGCTGGAACTGGCTTTGGGGCTGGGCCTGAATGCGCGGGGCGTGGCCTTTCCCGGGCACTTCATGGTCAAGGTTAACCTGCCCAAGGGCCAGGTACTGATTGACCCCTTCAGCGGCCAGTCATTGAGCCGCGAAGAGCTGGCCGAGCGGCTGGAGCCATTCAGGCAGCGCAGCGGCATCGTTGATGAGTTTGAGGTGCCGATGGGCCTGTACCTGCAGTCGGCGCCGCCGCGCGAGATCATCAGCCGCATGCTGCGCAACCTGCAGGACATTCATAAAACCCAGGAAGACTGGCAGCGCCTGATTGCCGTGCAAGACCGTCTGATTGTGTTGCAGCCAGAGGCCTGGCCCGAGTACCGTGACCGCGGGTTGGCTTGGGCGGCGCAGGGCGATGTGGCGCGCGCGGTGGCTGACCTGGATATCTACCTGGCGCATGCCGAAGATGCGCTGGACAGTGATGTCATTGCCGAGCGTTTGTCCCAATTGCGCCGGGGGAATATCTAGGGCCTGTTCACCCTGGTTGTGCAGGTGCGAAAGGGTTCTCTGGGGGTAACCGGCCTTGGGAGTCTGCCGCACTAGGGGCGCGCCGGCTGTAAATCAAGCGCAGCGGTCCACTTTTCACCGGCCTTTTTGTTCCCTAGTCTGGCGTTAAATAGGGGGACTGTAAATCCGGAAAGAACTGTTCCTGCTGGAACCAATATTCGCTTTCGACGTCTCAAGTCCGACCGGCTTCTAGGAATATTCCTAGAGACTCTCGGAACAGACCTTGCGCCAATCCAGATTCTTCCGATGCCAACAGTCGGTCGTCGCCGATAGTGTGCTGCGGTGCCTGCGGCCACAGTAGAGTCATGTCTTACCGCACAGCCCCTGTCAAAGTTTTTATTGCCGATGACTCGACGCTGATCCGCGATCGCGTCGCCGCGATGCTTGGGGCCAGCGGGATGACCATCGTCGGCCAGGCCGAAAAACCTCAGGGGTCGATTGACGGCATTCTGGCCGCCCATCCCGATGTGGTGGTGCTGGACGTCCAATTGGAGGGCGGTTCGGGCCTGCAGGTGCTACGAGCCGTCCGGCAAGTGGCGCCGGACATCGCCTTCGTTGTGTTCAGCAACAACTCCGGTACCAGCTACCGCAAGTGCTACCTCGGCGAGGGTGCCGAGGATTTTCTCGACAAAAGCACCGAATTCAGCCAACTCGCACACGCCGTGCTGAAAGCTTCACAGCATGCCCGCGCACTGACACCCCAATGAGCCAGCAAAGGAATACACCATGTCCGCCGTCACCCTCGAAGCTTTCGCCACTCCCATCTGCATCGTCCCTTGGCGACAAGCCACGGACTCCGCGCCCATCATGCCGCTCAAGACGCTGTGCTCCAGCTGCCACTTGCGCGACTTGTGCCTTCCCTGCGGCATGGCCGGCAGTGACGTGCAGCGCCTTGACAACCTGAAGTTCGGCCGGCGCAAGGTCAAGGCCAGCCAGACCCTTTATCGCGAGGGCGACCGCTTTCAGTTTATCTACGCGGTGCGCAGCGGCACCTTCAAGTCGAGCCTGCTGCTGGCCGACGGGCGCGAGCAGGTCAGCGGCTTTTACATGGCCGGCGAGGTGATGGGCCTGGATGGTGTCGCCCATGGCGCGCACGCCAGCAGCGCCACCGCGCTGGAAGATACTGAGGTCTGCGCCATTCCCTACGCCCACCTCACCGAACTGGCGGCCGGCAATTCGGGCCTGCAGCATGTGGTCAGCCGGCTGATGAGCTGCGAGATCGTGCGGGAGCACAGCCTGATGCTGCTGCTGGGCAGCATGAACGCTGAGGAGCGGCTCGCCGCGTTCCTGCTGAACCAGTCACAGCGCCTGAAGGCACGCGGCTATTCGGCCAGCGAATTCCACCTGCGGATGTCGCGCGCCGAGATCGGCAGCTACCTGGGCATGACGCTGGAGACCGTCAGCCGGACCTTCTCGGCCTTCCAGCAGCAGCACCTGCTAGAAGTGGACAAGCGCTACATACGCGTCATCGACCTGGACGGCCTGACTCGGGCTTTCGAGATGCGCTTGCACTGACGGGGCATGCCGCGCCATGACGTACAACGGCTACTGCGATGCGCTGGGCGTCTCGCGCTTCAACCCGCGCGCTCGTGACGAAGGAGAATGCAAATGAAACCACCGCTGCTTGACGTGGCTTGGCTGGATGCAAGCGCAGACGTGACCGTGTCCGAACTGTCCCGGGTCTGCGCCATGAGTGCGGCTGAGTTGGACGAACTGGTGGATTACGGTGCTCTGGTGCCGCTGGATCGGGCGCAGCCAGAGCGTCTCTTCAGCGCCGAATGCGTCATGCCGTTGCGCACGGCTAGTCGGCTGCGCCGTGACTTCGATCTGGACCTGTTCACGGTGGCGATGTTGCTGGACTACCTGCACCAAATCGTGGCGCTTGAGCGCCAGTTACGGTCTCTGCAAGCACAATTGACGGCGCAGGCGGTGACGAAGGCGGCGAGCTGCAGATACGAATAGCGGCCAGCCTCGCGTCGGTGGCGCCCGCGAGGATGATCAGGGTCGTGCTGTCCGCTTTTGTTTCTGCGCGGCTCCCACCGCCGACGCCAGGGCCTGCATCTCCGCCGCGACGATCTCGAGGACGTCGTCGAGCGCAACGATCCCGATCAACGTGCCCTGTGGTCCGGTCATCGGGATGCGGCGCAAGCGCGTGCGCCGCATCGCCGCCATCACATCAAGCACCGAATCCTGCTCGTGTGCCGTGACGACGACATCCTTGCTCATCACGTCGCCCACGCGCAGGTCGTGAGGATCCCGATCGTCGGCGACGACCGCGGTGACGATGTCGCGGTCGGTCAGCATGCCGACCACGACGCGGTCCTCGGGCGACGGCTGCTCAACCACCACCAGGCACCCGACGTGATGCTCCACGCATCAGCCAAGCAGCCTCGTTCAGGGCCATGCTGGGATAGGCGATCGTCACCATGCGGGTACAAATGGCGCCCGCGTTCAGGAGGTCGTACATCGCGCGCTCCACGCGGCTCAGCCGAACCGGTGTTTGCCCAGGCTCACGCGCTTGGCCTGCCTGCCCTGCGCCGCCAGATCTGGTATGAACTGCACTTGGGTGCCCACCTCCACATGCTCGAACGGGACATCGGCGACGTTGTCGTGGCCGAACCAGTACTCGTCCCCGTCGGGCGTTTGGATGAAGCCGCATCGCCCCTTGTCGTCGATGCGGACCACTTCACCGTGCAGCGGAGGGGGATGTAGCTTCTCCTGCCCGCGGTTGCGCTGGACCGCGTCTTCGATTTGCCGTTTGATGCCGTCGAAGGCGTCGCGCAGGGCAACGTAGACGTCTTCATCCTGCATGCGGTCGACAGTCAGTTCGTGGCCCGGCATCGTCACGTCGATGCGCACGGCGAAGGGCCGCCCTTGATGCTGATGCTTGTGCATCTGCTCGATGCTGACCCGGCACGACATGATGTCCGTGCAGAACCGATCGAGCCTGCTGGCCTTCTCGCGTACGGCCGACTCGACGGCTTCTGACGGATCCATGCCGAGAAACTGAATTTGAAGAGGTTGTTTCATGGGCGCCTTTCTTTCTGTGGTTATGCTTCCGGTCCCGGGTACCCCAGGGTCTGTGCCAGAGCGATGCACTGGGTTGCGGTCAGGCCCAGCGCGTGCGTCAGCCGGCGGCGGTCGATCAGCCCACGCACCACTGTGGCGAGGCCCGACCCGGCGCAATAGAGGTAGATGTTTTGCGCGATGCAGCCCGCATCGGCGCCGGCCAGGAAGCCGCGCTCATCGTCCTGGGCTTCGGACATGCGGACGAAGTCCGCGACATAGACGAGGTTGACAAGCGCAGTCGCGACGAAGTTCTGGGTGCCGGTGTGCTGGCGCAGGTCTTCGGCCTTGACCAGCAGCAACCGGTGTGCGCGAGCGTCGTATCGGTATGCGCCTTCCGCCAGCACGGCATATATATCGATTTCCTGCCAGTTGTGCGCCGAGGGTGCCATGCGCCCGCCCTTGTCCGGCCGGTTGATGCCGAACCCCGCCCACAGCAGTGCGGACAGCGTGTCGGGGAGAACGTGCGCGTGCTGTGGCGACCCATGAGCGTCTGGTCCAGCGTGACTTGCGGCGACAGCGCTGGCGCTAGCAATAGGACGTCGTCGGTTGCTAGATTCAATGGGATGGTGGACATGTTCTGGCCGCTCCTCAATGGTTGATCACCCGGGCCGGAACGTCCGCTGTCGTATCGCCCCTCTTCCCAGTGTTGTGCAACGATGGCGCAAAGCACGCGGCCTCGGGTTGATATATCTCAAATGCGCTCGCTCCTGGGTGACAAAAGAATCAGCTCGCCCGCTTGGACTGGCCGGCGAGAACGACCTCTTCGGGCTCTGGGCGGAAGGAAGTTTCCCAGTGGGGCGAAGGCCAGCTACCGCACCCGCTTGCGCTAGGTCATCCCCCGGCTTGCATCACCGCTGTAGTCTTTGGCTGGGTTCGGGAATGAGAGCGACGCTTTCGGTGTGTTCCAGGAGGTCAATACCATGGTAGCCAAGCAGCTTCTGTTCCATGAAGAGGCGCGCAACAAGATCCGCCGCGGCGTCGATGCACTTGCCGACGCGGTGAAGGTCACATTGGGCCCGCGAGGGCGCACGGTGGTCCTCGACCGAGAGTTCGGCCCCCCGCAGATCGTCAACTCCGGCGTCGTCGTCGCCAAGGCCATCGAACTTCGAGGACCGCTTTGAAAACATGGGCGCGCACCAGCGAGATGGCGGGAGACGGCACCACCACCGCCACCGTGTTGGCGCACAGCCTGATTCAGGAGGGTCTGAAATACCTGGCGGCCGGCATGAACCCGATGGACCTGAAGCGCGGCATCGACCAGGCGATTGAGGCGGTGGTGGGCGAGCTGAAGACTCTTGCGCCGCCTTGTGCCACGTCGCAGGAGATCGAGCACGTTGCCACCATTTCCGCCAACAATGACCGCTTGATCGGAGAACTTGTGGCTCGGGCGATGGACAAGGTTGGCCGCGAAGGCGCCGTATCGATCGAAGACGGCTCCGGCATGGCCAGCGAGCTGGAGGTCGTGGAAGGTCTGCAATTCGATCGCGGCTACCTGTCCGCGTATTTCATCAACAACGCGGAGCGCCAGGCCGCCGTGCTGGAGGATGTGGCCATCGTGTTGTACGACCAGCGGCTATCGGCCGTCAAAGATCTGGTGCCCCTGTTGGAGGCGGCCGCCAAGGCCGGCACGCCGCTGCCGGTGATTGCCGAGGACATCGACAACGAGGCGCTGGCCATGTTGGTGATCAACAGCATGCGCGGCGTGGTGAAGACCTGCACGGTCAAGGCGCCCGGCTTCGGAGACCGCCGCAAGGCGATGCTGCAGGACATCGCACTGCTGACCGGCGGACAGGTGATCGCCGAGGAACTCGGGCTGACGTTGGCCAAGGCCAGTCTCGAGCACCTGGGCCGCGCACGCCGGGTCGAGGTGGACAAGGACAACACCACGATCATCGGCGGAGCCGGCAACGCACAAGCGATCCGCGAGCGCGTTGCTGCGCTGAAGAAGGAGCGCGAAAGCCTCACCAGCGACTATGACCGCAAGCAGCTTGACGAGCGCATCGCCAAGCTGTCGGGCGGCGTGGCCGTCATCAAGGTCGGCGCCGCCACGGAAACCGAAATGAAAGAATGCAAGCTGCGGGTGGAGGATGCCCTGCACGCCACGCGCGCCGCGATCGAGGAAGGCATCGTGCCGGGCGCCGGCGTGGCGCTGCTACGTGCGCGCAAGGCGCTGCAAGGTCTGACGCTGCCGACCCTCGACCAGGATTCTGGCTTGAAAATCGTGGCGCGTGCGTTGGAGGAGCCGCTGCGGCGCATCGTCAGCAACGCGGCAGAAGAACCGTCGATCGTGCTGGATCGCGTGGACGGAGCGAGCCAGCGCAGCTTCGGCTACAACGCGGCTACGCGCCAGTACGGCGACCTGCTCGAGATGGGGGTGATTGACCCCGCCAAGGTCACCCGCTTGGCGCTGCAGAACGCTGGCTCGATCGCCAGCCTGGTGCTCACCGTTGATTGCATGATCGCCAACGCGCCTAAGAAGGAAGCGTCCGGCGCGTCCGGCATGGGCGAGCAGACGGAGATCTACTGAGCGCGACGGTCCGTGGCCGTTCAAGAACTTTCTGCGAGCGCGGAGGAGAGCAGGAGATTTTTCATGTCGATCGTCAATGCTGACGTGGCCAGCGTCTTCGACGAGATTGCCGATCCGCTCGAAGTGCGAGGTGCCAACGCCTTCCGCGTGCGCGCGTACCGGAACACAGCGCGCGTTGCACCAGGAGCTGGGTGTGCAGACGCGTGAGGAGCTGCATCGCGCTGCCGAGCAAGGACACATCCGCGAAGTGCACGGCTTCGGGCCCAAGACGCAGCAGCAAATCCTTGAGGCCGCGGTTGCACGTCTTCAGGGCGCCCACCGCTTCAAACTGGCCATGGCCGCCGCGGCTTCAACCGCCTGACGATGGGCAGTGAGGCCGGGATGGTGGTTCGCATCAGCCCGGTGCTGCTGGTGCGCCTGGAAGCGCTGAGGTTGTGAGCTGGCGCTTCGCTTCAGGGTGTGCGCACCCGCACCCTGCGGCCGACGGCCAGGGCGGCGGGCGGATAGACGACGACGGCCTGGCCGGGCGCCAGGCCGTTACGCACCGAGGCGACGGTGGCGTTGCGCGCGCCCACATCCACTGGCTGAAGGCGGGCCCGCCGCCCGTCCAGGCGATAGACGGCCATGCCCTCCCCATGACGGAACAGGGCCCCGACGGGCACCAGCACTGCCTGTTCGACACTGGTCGTGATAATCCTCACACCGATGCGGAACCCGTCACCCATGGTGCGCCAGGCCTCGGGTGCGGCGGCGATGTCGATCAGGACGTTGACACGCTGCTCTTCTATGCCCAGTGCGGAGACCTTGGTAAATGCGGCTGGCTCCACGAGGCGAACCCGGCCTTCGACCGGCTGTCCGCCCCAGCGCTCTATCACCGCCCGGTGTCCGGGCTGGGCCTGCACGGCATCAGCAGTGAGCAGCTCGCACACCACCTCCATGCGCGCTGGGTCGCCGACGTCGAGCAGGGCAGCGCCCGCGGCGATGGTCACTTCGCTCGGCTGGGCCACGCGCAGGACCACTCCGCTGACTGGCGATTGCACGGCGAAAGGACGTGCGCTTTTTCCGTTGGCGGTGGCCGGCTGTAGCGCTGCGCTGGCCTGCGCCTGTTCCTGCCGCGCGACCTCGCGTTCGGCATTGGCTATGTCCAGTTCGTGCCGGGCGGCTGTCACGGCTAGGCGGGTTGTGTCCAGGCGCGAAGGTGATACAAAGCCTTCGTCGGCCAGCTGACCCGTGCGCTGCAACTCCAGCCACGCCTCTTGCAGCGATACTCCGGCGCGCTCCACCCTGGCTGTCGCGCGTCCGACACCTGCAGTGGCTGCTTTCAGCCGGGCCTCCGCTTCGTGCCTGCTGCGTTCATCTACCATGGGCGACATCAGCGGCGTTAAAACAGCCACGGTGTCGCCGGCGGTTACAGGGTCGCCTTCGTGTAGCACCATGCGCGACAGGCGTGCCGATACCGGCGCTGAAATCGTGTAGCGCTCTTTCAAACGGGTGCGGCCATCCTCTTCAATGGCCTGTTCGAAGCGGCCGTGCGTTACCGTCGCAATCTCGACTTCGATGGCACGAGGGGCAAAGGCCCACGCCAGCGCCACCACCACAGCGGTTGTGGCCGCGATCACCGCCCAGGTTTTCTTGCTCGGCACGTTTTACTCCCTTGTCTTGAGTGCGGCCACCATGTCCAACTGGTCGATGCGGCGGCGCACCACCATGGCGCTGGCCAGGCATAGGTGCGGGGGCGTATCACCACCGGGAAAAAGAACTGGTCCGAGCGCATCAACTCCACCAGCGTATGCGTCAGCGCCCAGCCCAAGACCATTCCGACGGGCAGGGCGACGGCAATGCTAAGCGCCAGCTCGCCGAGCAGCAACGTCGACACCTCGGCCCGGGTGAAGCCCAGCACCCGCAGGCTCGCCAGTTCCCAGCTGCGTTCGGCCAGCGCGATGCGGGCATTGTTGTACACCACGCCCACGGCGATGACGCCGGCGAACAGAGTGAGGATGGTGCTCATGATCAGGATGTTGCGGGCCGAGACTTCTTGCATGTTGCGCAACATGGTTGCTTTGCTGAACGCCCCGGCCACGCGTGGCATCGCCTGCGTGGCGTCCAGTACCCGTTGCGCCGCGCCCCGCTCGACGGAAATGCTGAACAGCGACGCCACATCGCCGTCGCCCAGCAGGCGGTTCAGCGCCTGCCGGTCCATGTAGGCGTTCAGGCCCATCATGTCGTGCACGGTACGCTTGACGACGACCTGGCGCACAGGGCGCCGACCCTCGCGCACCTCGACCGTCACGGTGTCCCCGACGCGCAGGCCGAGCTTGTCGGCCAGGCGGTCGGTCATCAGCAGGCCATCCGGGCCGGGGCTGGTTTGCTTGCGGTCGACGTCGATGATGCGGCGCAGTAGCGGTGGCGCCGCATAGCCCTGGATGGCGCCGCTCTCGCTGCGCGGGCCGTGCACAAAGCGCACCGCCACGCTGCGGCCAGGCTCGACTTGCAGGACGCCGGGGATGCGGGCCAGCGCCCTTGCGGCGGAGGCGTCGACCGGATCGGTGGTCCAGACGGCAATGTCCCCGCGCATCGCCAGGTTGAAACTGGCGTCCACGATGACTTCGATCGCGTCGCGCAGGAAGTTGCCCATGATGACGATGGCCACCGCCGCCGCGATGCCCCCGGTGGTCAGTGCCGAGCGCAACGGACGCCGCTCGATGTTGCGCAGGATCATGCGCAGGGCCGGGCTGGTGCGCAGTCGGGGCACTCGCTCCAGCAGGGAACGGCGGTAGCGGCCGGGCGCCAACGGGCGCATGGCCTCGGCCGGTGCCAGCCGGACCGTGGCGGCGATGGCCGTGAGGGTTCCGAGGAGGGCGGTCACAGCGACGACCGCCAGGCTTGTCAGTACCAGTGATGGCGGGACGCGATGGCTAAAGCTTGGGAAGTGAAAAAATTAAGCGTAAAGAGCCGTGAGCTGTCCACCCAGCCAGTCGCCCAGCAGCAGACCCAGCAGGTAGCCGATCCCCACCATGGGCGTGACCAGTTTGAGGTAGTGCGCAGCGATGCTGCGGTTGGAGTAGCCCAATGCCTTCAGCGCGGCGATCTGCTCGCGCTGCGTTGAGACCAGGCGTGCGGCGACCACGTGCAGCAGAAAGGCTGCCACCGCAAGAAAGATGGAAGGCAGGATCGTCCCGAGCACGCGTTGCTCGCGGATTTCGTTGTCCAGCATGGCGTGCGACACCTGCTCCGCGCGGCCATGGGCCGGCAAACCGCCCACGACGGCCAGCAGCCGGTCGACCGCGTCGATCACGGCGGGCTGCGAGGCCCCAGGCCCGAGCTTGAGTGCCACGTGATTGAACGCGCCGGCCATGTTCATCGCCGCCGCCAGCGCTTCCTTGTCCAGCCAGAAGACGCCAAAGGCGCGAATATCCGGCATGCCCCATAGGCCTGCAAAGATGTACTCGGGTGACAGGGCGATGCCAGTGATGCGAAGCGCTCGGCGCTTGCCGTTGATGAGCGCTGTGACCTGCGCACCGGGCTGGAGGCCATGCGCTGCAGCAAAGCCTTCGGACACCAGTGCCTCCAGTTCGCCGCCTGCATAGGCGCCGGCGCCGGGTAGCCGACCCGCACGAAGCCTGACAAGGTTCAGGCGTTGTGGCTGGCGGCGGTCCAGGCCAATTAATTGGCCGACCACGGGATCAGGGCTGTCCATCAGTGTCACGCGCGCAACGGCCTCGACAGTGGCCTGAACCTCAGTGACGCCGGGCACTTCACGCAGCCGCTCCGCCAAGGTGTCGGGCGCGCGCTTGACGGTGGCGAACACATCGGCGAAGCGACCCCTGTCGTAGAAGCGGTCGCGCGCCAGCGCCAGCGAATCCACCGCCGACAAACTGGCCACAAAGCCGCCGATGCCGCTGGCCACGACCAAGGCGATGGTCAGGGCCTGGCTCCACAAGAGCCGCAGGTCCCTCAATATCTTGCGGTCCAGCGCCTTCATGGCATCACCACGACAGCTGCGCCGGTGTCAGGCGCTGCGGCGGAACCTCAATGCTGGCGATGCGCCCATCGACCAGCCGGATCACCCGGTCCGCCATGCCCGCGATGGCAGCGTTGTGGGTGATGACCATGGCCGTAGTTCCCAATTCCACGTTGATCTTGGCAATGACTTCGAGTACCAGCTTGCCGGTGGCATAGTCCAGTGCGCCGGTCGGTTCATCGCACAGCAGCAACTGCGGACGCTTGACGATGGCCCGCGCGATGGCGACACGCTGCTGCTCGCCGCCGGACAGCTGGGAGGGGAAATGGTCGCGCCGGGGGGTCAACACCACCAGCGCCAGCGCCTCGTCTACTGGCATGGGGTCTTTCGCGATGTCGGTGACCAGCGCCACATTTTCCCGCACGGTGAGGCTGGGAATGAGGTTGTAGAACTGGAAAACGAAGCCCACATGCTCCCTTCGGTAACGGGTGAGATCGTTGTCTGTCGCATCGGTCAGGCGATGGTCGAAAAACTCGACCTCGCCGCTGGTGGGAACGTCCAGGCCGCCCAGGATGTTCAGCAAGGTCGATTTGCCGCTTCCCGACGCGCCCAGCAGGACCAGAAATTCGCCGCTGCGCACGTCCAAGTTCACGTCGCGCAGCGCATGCACGGCGGACTCGCCGCTGCCATAGGTCTTGCACAGCGACCGGATGCGCAACACCGGCGTGTCCGGCTGCTGCGCATCCCCTGTTGCCATGCAGCCGACCTTATTGCACCGTGATCTTCTTAGACTCGGGCAAGGCCTTCTTCGGCAGCTCCAGCGTCAGCACGCCATCGGCGTATTTGGCTTGCACCTTGCTGTCGTCCACATCCTGGGCCAAGCTGAAGGTGCGCGAAATGTTGCCCCAGTAGCGCTCGCTACGTAGGATCTTGTCACCGTTTCCCTTGGTCTCTTTTTCACGATTAACCTGGGCATCGATCTGGACGATGTTGCCGTCGATGCGGACGTTGATGTCCTCTTTCTTGACGCCGGGGATGTCTGCCTTGACCAGGTAGGCGTTGTCCTTTTCGGAGACATCGACGCGCATTTTCAGCGCCGGGGTGTCGGTCTCGGAGGCAACCGGGGCAAAGAAGCGGCGCAGGGCCGAATCGAAGGAATCGCTGAATGCGGGATCCAGCACACGAAGGTTGCTCATAATGGTTCTCCTTGGGTTGATTGAAGAGTTTGATAAAAAATAGCGGTGTTTTCAGACATCGACCTGGAGCTTGTCCACGACGCGCGAGACACCGTGCGCCGAGAACGCCGCGCCGACGGCCGCCTCGCGCTCCGCCAGCGAGTGCACATGACCCCACAGGGTGACAACGCCGCCCTCTACTTCCACGGTGATGTGCTTGGCCTCCCGCATGGCTTGCCGCGTCAGGGCGGCAGTGATCTGCGCGCCGATGTCCTGACCGCTTGCGCGCGTCTTGATGGTGATGCGGTTGTACAGACCGCGTACGCCAGTCAACGGGCGGATGCATTGCTCGGCACGGGCGAGCTGGTAACTCCAGTCGACCTCGCCGGTCAGCGTGACCCAGCCGTTCTCGACCTCGATCTGCACCTTGCCCTCGGGCACCAGGGAGTTCAGGCGCAGAGCCGCCACCGCCGCCTGCGCAATCTCGGAATCGCTGCGCTTGTGCTCGGCCGCGAGCTTGACGTCCAGTTCCAGGGCAATGCCGCGCACGCCCGCGACGCGGCGTACTGCCTTCTCCACCGCGTGTTTCTCGGCGAAACTGTCCAAGTGGCCGGTGAGGGTCACTACGCCGTCCTTGACCATGACGCCGATACCAGCAGCATTGATGGCCGGATCCCACGCGAGTTCGTCGATGACATCGGTCTTGAGTTGCATATCGGTTTTCATGCGTGATGCTCCTTTGGAAAAGTTGGCTGCCCCGCTGCGCAGGACTTTCTCGTAAATATATTCAGCCTGCGGTAGGATGCCTTGATATTTCGCAAGTCGCCACGATGCGCCACGCGCAGGCACCGCATGCTTGATCTGGCTCAATCGGATGGCATCCTGCGCAGCGCAGAGTCGCTTGCAACAATCCGGATGTATTGGAGCCTTCGATGCCGCTTTTTCGCAGCAACTTCCTCAAGGGTGCCGCAGCGGCGCTGGTGGTCGGCTGGTGCATGGCGGCGCACGCGTTCGATCCGGTCGCCGATATGTCCATGCTGTACAGTGCGCAAGTCGACCGGAGACTCTCAGTGCCAGCTGGCGAAGCGCGCCACTATGGGCGCCTGGCCGAAGAAGCGCTGGCGAAAGCCGGGATGAGCCCTGCCGGGCCAGAGTACCTGGTCTTGGTCGACCGCGACCCCAACATCCAGGCGCTGTTTCTGTTTTTTCGACCGACCGATGGCGAGTCGCAGTTGGTGGGTGCTTCGCCGGTGTCCACCGGCCGGCCCGGCAGCTTGGACCACTTTGAAACGCCCTTGGGGGTGTTCGAGCACAGCACGGCTAACCCTGATTTCCGCGCCGAGGGCACGCGCAATAGCGAAGGTATCCAGAGTTACGGCGTCAAGGGCATGCGTGTCTATGACTTCGGCTGGCAGCAGGTGCCCAAGGGCTGGGGCAGCGGCACGGTCTCGACCATGCGGCTGCAGATGCACGCCACCGATCCGGATCTGCTGGAACGCCGCCTTGGCAGTGCCCAGTCCAAGGGCTGCATTCGAATTCCTGCCTCGCTCAACCGCCTGATCGACCGCTATGGCGTGCTTGATGCGGACTACGAGCGGGCTCAGCGCGAAGGCTCCACACTCTGGGTGCTCGACCCCCAACGCGAACCGGTGCCTTTTCCCGGCCGCTACCTGATCGTGGTCGACTCGGGGCGCGAGGACAGGCCGGAGTGGAGCCCCAGGCCCTACATCCCGCACCGCAAGCCGGCCGCACCGGCGGCCCGGTAGTTCAGGAGCACCACCGCGCCGTTCACCGTGCCGTTCGCACGGCCTGCACGGCTGCGTTGGCATCACGCAGCGCAAAGGGCTGCACATGGGTTTGCAGGGAATGCCCGACTACCAGACTGAAGAAATCCTGGCCGTGCTGGCGCGTGAAGTTGGCCATGGACCTGAGCACACGTTCGCCTTGGGTCTCGTCCGACACGGCGCGTGTGATCGATGACCAAGTCATTGAAGTCCATTACGTCGCGCAGCGGTATGCCGGCCGCTTCTTCGGCCAAGTCGCCGATGGCACGCAAGATTGACCGCAGTTCGCCGTCGCGCTGTGCGAAAAGCTGCAAGAAGCGCGGAGCCAAGCTCCTGTTGCATGAGCTCATGGAAAGCCTCTTTGTTGAAGTTCCATTCTTTGACGCACCAAGCCTGCCGTCTTTGATTTGGCGCAAGCGCAGCGGCCTGACCATCCGTTAACCTGATTTTGGTGGGTACGGCCCGCGTGCATGTACAGGGATGTAAAAAAATTACAAGGATTGACATGAGCGTACGCAATCTGGAAGCCCTGTTCGCGCCTGGTGCGGTGGCTGTTATCGGTATTTCTGATCGCGTGGGTAATGTTGGCGCAGTGGTGCTGCGCAATCTTCAGCTTGGCGGCTTCAAGGGTCCGGTGTGGCCGGTCGATCTCCATCACCAGACCGTGGCAGGGCAGCAAGCTTGGCCGGATGTGGAATCGCTGCCCGGCGTGCCGGACTTGGCGGTGATTTGCACGCCCGCGGCTGCGGTGCCCGAAGTGGTCGCGGCGCTCGGACGCAAGGGCACGAGGGCCGCCATCGTGCTGTCCGCCGGCCTGAAGCAGCCAGTCGGCGAGGGTGGCGTGACTATCGAGCAGGCCATGCTCAACGCCTCTCGGCCGTACTTGCTGCGCATTCTCGGGCCGAACTGCATCGGTGTGCTAGTTCCCGGCGCCTCGCTCAACGCCAGCTTCGCGCCGGGCAACGCCTTGCCCGGCAAGCTGGCCTTCGTGACCCAATCGGGTGCATTGGCCACGGCCATGCTGGACTGGGCCAACAGCAAAGGAATCGGCTTTTCGCACTTCATCTCGCTGGGCGACAGCGCGGATGTGGACTTCGGCGACGTGCTGGACTACCTGGGCAGCGATCCCGGCACCCGGGCTATCCTGATGTACATGGAGTCGGTGAAGGCCGCGCGCAAGTTCATGTCGGCCGCACGCGCGGCGGCACGCAACAAGCCCGTCATCCTGGTCAAGGCCGGGCGGGCTCCCGAAGGCGCGAAGGCCGCTGCTTCGCACACCGGCGCCCTGGCCGGATCCGACGCAGTGTTCGACGCCGCCGTGCGGCGTGCCGGCATGCTGCGCGTGGACACGCTTGAATCGCTGTTTGACGCGGCCGAGACCCTGGCCCATGTGCGGCCTTGGCGTGGAAGGCGGCTGGCCATTCTCACCAACGGCGGCGGTGCTGGCGTGCTTGCCGCCGATGCGCTGGCCTTGGGTGGCGGTACGCTGGCCGAGCTTGGCGACGAGACAGTGCGGGCGCTCAATCAGTGCCTGCCGGCCACTTGGTCGCGCGGCAATCCGGTCGACATCATCGGCGATGCCCCGGTCAGCCGCTACCAGGATGCGCTGCGGGTGCTGCTGGCGGAGCCCGAGGTCGATGCCGTGCTGTTCATTCATGCGCCGACGGCCATCGTTCCCGCTGGCGAGATCGCGTCGGCCTGCCTGCCGCTGATCCAGGGATCGGCCAAGCCGGTGCTGACCTGCTGGCTGGGTGGCGCTACCGTGGCGGCGGCGCGGCAGGCCAGCGCCGCGGCGGGCATCGCCAGCTATAGCACACCAGAACGTGCGGTGGCGGCGTGGCTGCAGCGGGTCAGCTATGCGCGCAATCAGGAAGCCTTGCAGCAGCTTGCCGACGCCACGCCAGGAGATTTCACGCCAGACCAGCGGCGCGCCCAGTCGCTGCTTGAGCAGGCGCTGCATGACGGCCGCGAGTGGCTCGATGGTGCGCAGGCCCAAACGCTGCTGCGGGCCTACGGCATCCCTACGGTTGAAACCTTGAAGGCCCGCGACGAGGAGGAAGCGATCGCCGCCGCCAATCAGATCGGTTATCCGGTGGCCCTGAAGATATTGTCGCCCCAGGTCATCCACAAGTCCGACGTTGGTGGTGTAGCGCTCGGCTTGGCGTCCGCCGAAGAGGTCAGGGTCGCGGCGGTGAAGATGCGCCAGCAGGTGGCGCGCCTGCAGCCGCAGGCGGCGGTGCTGGGCTTTACTGTGCAGGCCATGGTCAACCGCCCCGGCGCTCATGAACTGATCGTGGGCATCGCTACAGACGCCGTGTTCGGCCCTGTGATCCTGCTCGGCGAGGGCGGCATCGCCGTAGAGTTGCGCAAGGACCATGCGGTGGCGCTGCCCCCGCTCAATACCAACCTGGCCCGCGACTTGGTCGAAAGGAGCCGTCTCGGGCCCTTGCTGGCCGGCTACCGCGGCCGACCGGCGGCGGACGAACAGGCGCTGTTGGCCACGCTGCTGAAGGTGTCGCAGATGACCTGCGACTTGGCCTGGCTGGCCGAACTCGACATCAACCCGCTGCTGGTTGACGAGCAGGGCGTGCTGGCGCTAGATGCCCGGGTCAGGCTGCGGTCGGTGCCGGTGGGCGAGGGCAGCCGACTCGCCATCCGCCCCTATCCATCGGCGCTGGAAGAGCGCATTCAGCTGGCGGGACGCGAGCTGTTACTGCGCCCGATCCGTCCCGAGGATGGCCAGTGCTTGATGGACTTCTATGCCAAGGCGTCGCCTGCCGACATGCGCCTGCGCTTTTTCATGGCGCGGCGAGAAGTGCCGCATTCCGAGCTGGCGCGCTACAGCCAGATCGACTATGACCGCGAGATGACCTTCGTTGCGCTCGCGCCGCAGGAGTCAGGCGGTCAGACCATGGTGGCCGAAGTGCGGGCCGTGTGTGACCCTGACAACCTGCGAGCGGAATTCGCGATCCAGGTGGCCTCGGGATGGCAGGGCAAGGGTTTGGGTCGCCTGCTGCTGGACAAGCTCACGCGCTACCTCCGCGAGCGCGGCACGGCCGAAGTCATGGGGCAATGCCTGTTGGAGAACACCGGCATGGCTTCGCTGGCGCGCCATGCCGGGTTCGAGGTCTCGGTCGGGCCGTTGCAGGACATCATGGTGCTGCGCCTGGCGCTGCGCTGACACCCTTTCAACTCAGGAGCTACCATGTCCCGCTACCACCAGATTCTCGTGCCGGTCGACGGCAGCCCTACTTCGGAAAAGGCGCTGGACGAAGCGATCCGGCTGGCCCAGCTGAGTGGCGCCAGGCTGCGGCTGGTTCACGTAGTGGACGAACTCAGCTACGTCAACGGCTTTGAGTCGGCCATGAACTACGTTAACGAAATCATCCCACTGATGCGTGAGGCCGGCGAAAAGCTGCTGGCGCATGACCGGAAAAAGGCGCTGGACAAGGGCGTGAGCGCGGACTGCGTGCTGGTGGAGGGAGGCCCGGGCCGCATCTGCGACCACGTGGCCGAACAGGCCAGACGCGCGAAGGCGGACCTGATCGTGGTGGGCTCCCACGGCCGGCGCGGCATTGGCCGCGTACTGCTGGGCAGCGATGCCGAACAAATCGTGCGGCACGCGCCGGTGCCGGTGCTGGTAGTGCGGGCGCCCGAGGCGGTTGCACGACCCTAGCAGCCTGCTGGTTGTCAATGCTGCGGCGCGATTTTCGGAAACGGGCCGATTACTTCGCTAACTCAACCTACCTGCGCTCCTTTTCTGATAGCTGCTTACGCCTGCTATTCGGGTGCTACATACCTAAAACACCTAAAGTTCAGATCCCGTACCCGTCTCCAAAGCCCGACAGGTTGCTAGTCCAGCGCCACAGATTCGAGGTAGTAGGGCATGTGGCAGGGCCAGTGCAGTTCGCGCTCAATGCGCTGACGCATCGCATCGGCCGCAACTGGTTCGCCGTGCGTTATGAAGGTCTGGCGCGGTGCCGATTTGAAACCACGCAGCCAGCTAATAATTTCTGCGGCGTCTGCATGGGCCGAGAGACTATCGAGCATCGCCACCTCAGCACGGATTGGTACATCCTTTCCGAAGATACGCACCGTCGGTGCGCCGCCAACGATCGTTGCGCCGCGTGTGCCGCCAGCCTGGAAGCCGGCGAACAGGATGGTGTTGCGCTTGTCCGGCGCGAACGCCTTGAGGTGATGCACCACGCGCCCTCCGGTGGCCATGCCGCTGGCGGCGATGATGATCATCGGTCCGTGTCGTGTATTGAGCAGGCGCGACTCGTCGGGCGTGTGCACGATCTGCGCCGTATGCGTCATGGCCTGGCATTGAGCCGCCGTCAGACGCAGCTCGGTGCGATGCCGCTCGTAAACACCCGTGGCGCTGGCTGCCATCGGGCTGTTCAGGAAGACAGGTAGGTCATGAATGGCACCCTGCGACTTGAGCAGGTGGATGCAGTACAGCAGGCTTTGCGCGCGCCCGACGGCGAAGGAAGGGATGATGACTGCGCCCCCGCGCGCCGCCGTGCGGTTGATTACATCGGCCAGCTCTAGCAGAACGTCGGTGTTCTTGTGCAGCCGGTCTCCATAGGTGGATTCGACCACTAGGTAGTCAGCGCCGTCCATGGGCGAGGGAGCCGCCAGCACCATATCATTGGGGCGGCCGATGTCGCCTGAAAACAGGATTGAACGCAAGCCATTGTCCAGCCGCACGAAGGACGCACCCGGCATGTGGCCCGAAGGCGTCAGCGTGGCGTTCAGGCCTTCAGCAGGCTGCCATTCCTTGCGGAAGCTCACGGGCTCGAACAGCTTCAGGCAGCGTTGCGCGTCGTCGCGGGTATAGAGCGGCAAGGCCGGCGAGTGCTTGGATAAATTGTGCCGGTTCAGGTACTCGGCTTCCTCCTCAAGCAGGTGGCCGCAGTCGGGTAGCAGGATGCCACACAGGTCGTAAGTCGCCGGGCTGCAGTACACCTTGCCGCTGAAACCTTGTCGGGCCAGCAGCGGCAGGTATCCGCTGTGATCAATGTGCGCATGAGTGAGGATGACGGCATCGATCGATCGGGCATCCACTGGTAGTGGCGACCAGTTGCGTAGGCGCAACTGCTTGTAGCCCTGGAACAGCCCGCAATCGACGAGCACGTTGGATTTCCCCTGCCGTAGCAGATATTTGGAACCGGTGACAGTGTCAGTCGCGCCGAGGAACTGGAGTTGCATAAATTAGTCTAGGAAATATGATGGTCGGCAGGCTTGATCTGCATCAAGCGCGTGGCCGTTTGGAATGAAGCTCCTCCCAATGTATACGCCGTTTGGCAACATACGTTGCCCATACAGAAGATCAACTTTTGATTTTTAAAAAACTGTATGCGTTCAGATGAACAGTCATGAATTCAAATTAACACTTCGGGAATGGGGGCTGATAATCCTTTGGTTGTTGGCTCAAGACCAATAGTTCAATTCCAACACGCCCGATCATTTAAATGCGCTATAATTTGTAGCTTGGCGGCTGTAGCTCAGTTGGATAGAGTACTTGGCTACGAACCAAGGGGTCGTGGGTTCAATTCCTGCCAGCCGCACCAAAAACAAAAGCCTGCAACGAAAGTTGCAGGCTTTTTCGTTTTTGTGCCGATCATTTGTGTCATGGACGGGTGCCCTGAATGCTATTCTGACCAGCGCATGAACAAAGCTTTTACTAAAGAAACCGAGCCTGACGACGAAGAGCCGACGCTTGGCCCCTTGCCTGTGGGCGGGAAAAATTACATTACTCCCCAAGGGTATGAGGGCCTGCGCTGCGAATTGCTAGATTTGATTGACAGCGAGCGTCCCAAAGTGGTCGAAATGGTTCACTGGGCCGCCAGCAATGGTGACCGGTCCGAAAACGGCGACTACCTCTATGGTAAAAAACGCCTGCGCGAGATTGACCGGCGCATCCGATTTTTAACCCAAAGGCTGGAAATCGCTGCAATCAGCAACCCCTCCATCCACCACGGCAGTGACCAGGTATTTTTTGGCGCCACCGTGACCTATGCCGATGACCGTGGTGGGGAGCGTACGGTAACCATCCTGGGAATTGATGAAGCGAACACTGCCTTGGGGCAAATCAGCTGGATCTCTCCCGTGGCGAGAGCACTGCTCAAATCACGGGTGGGTGATGAGGTCAACCTCGTCACGCCTCATGGCATGCAAGTGCTGGAGGTGCTGAAAGTTGAATACCCCGTACCCGACGCGGCCGCGCAGCGCGCGTTGTGAAAAGCATGGGGCCATAAGTGCGCCGCGCCGCCCCAAGCAAGCACAGCCCCCTCGGGGGGCAGCGCATTACACGAAGTGAAAAGCGTGGGGGCCAGCTAACCGGCCGACTTGGCGCGCTGCACCCGCAGCACAGAAGGGGTGCGTTTGACACTGCGCAGCACCGATGCCAAGTGAATACGATCGCGCACGGCCACTCCAAAGCGCAGGTCTGTCGCATCCTGCGCAGGTTCATGCCCCATATCCACGTGGGTGATATCGGCTTCGGCGCTGGATAGCGCGGCCGCTACGCGTGCCAGTACCCCTTTGCCATTGGACACCGTAACCAAAAGATCGGTCTCAAAAGTGCGTACTGGCTCGTCCGACCAATCGACCGCAATGAATCGCTCGCTGTCGCGGTTCTGCAGTCGCTTGGCAATGGCGCAGTCGTCGGTATGCACGACGAGACCTTCCCCTTGCCCCAAATAGCCAACAATACCGTCGCCTGGAATTGGGCGGCAACAGGTCGCAAACTGTACGGAGGTGCCTTCACTGCCATCCAGTACCAGCGCGCCTTGCGATACCGACTCATGGGCGGTATAGCGTTCACGGCTCATCAGCAGGACGTTGGGTTTTTCGCCGGTCTCGGCGAGTAAGGTCACAATTCGCTTGGCGACCATGCTGGCAATACGCTTTCCCAGCCCGATGTCGGTCAGCAAATCAGCGCGCGAGCGGTTACCGGTAAAGCGCAGGATTTTTTCCCACTTTGTGTGATTTGCCTCGTCGTCCTCGGCTAGGCGCTCTCGGTCTATGCCTTCGGCCCGCAGCGCCTGGGCGAGCATTTTTTCGCCCAGTTCCTGCGATTCTTCCAGCGCCATGGTTTTGAGGTATTGGCGTATTTTGGAGCGCGCCTTGCCGGTGCGCACGAAACCCAGCCAGCCAGGATTGGGACTGGAAACGGGTGCCGTAATGACCTCAATCACATCACCGTTATGCAGTTCGGAACGCAGGGGAACCTGCTCGCCATTGACCTTGGCGGCTACTGCGCGGTGTCCCACATCGCTGTGAATAGCGTAGGCAAAGTCCACGATGGTGGCGCCACGCGGCATCGCCATGATTTGGCTTTTTGGGGTGAAGACGTAAACCGCTTCGGGAAACAGGTCGATCTTGACGTGGTCCCAAAACTCAGCCGCGTCACGCGTTTCCTGCTGGATATCCAGCAGTGACTGCAGCCATTGCGCTCCCAGGCGTTGTGAGGCGTCACTGTCCGGATTCTTGGCCTTGTAGAGCCAGTGCGCAGCCACACCTGATTCGGCCACCACGTGCATGGCTTCGGTACGCATCTGAAATTCGATATTGGTCCCGAACGGACCGACCAAAGTGGTGTGCAGTGACTGGTAACCATTGATCTTCGGAATCGCAATATAGTCCTTGAACTTTCCGGGGAAAGGCTTGTACATCTGGTGCAAAACCCCCACGGCGGTGTAGCAGGTCGTCAGGTCCTGCACGATGATCCGAAAGCCGTAGAGATCGGTGACCTGGGCAAAAGACAGGTGCTTTTCGTCCATCTTGCGGTAGATGGAATAAAGCGTCTTTTCGCGTCCATAAATATGAACTGGGATGTGAGCGTTTACAAACGCTGATTCGACTTCGGACTGCACCCGCTTGATCACATCGCGCCTTCGGCCCCGCGCACGCAGCAGGGCTTTGGCCAAAGTCGCGTAGCGCCACGGATGCAAATGCCGGAATGACAGGTCCTGCAGTTCCCGGTACGTCGTGTTCAGGCCCAAGCGGTGCGCGATGGGGGCGTAGATATCCAGGGTTTCGCGAGAGATTCGGGTCCACTTGGTGTGCGGCGCATCGCCCAGCGTGCGCATGTTGTGGGTGCGATCAGCCAGTTTGACCAGAATGACACGTACATCGCGCGCCATCGCCAACAACATTTTCCGGAAGGACTCGGCCTGATTCTCTTCCCGGGTATTGAATTCCAGCTTTTCGAGCTTGGTCAGACCGTCCACCAGTTCGGCCACGGGCGCACCAAACCGCTCAATCAGTTCTGGTTTGGTCACGCCGCAATCTTCAATCGCATCGTGTAACAGGGCGGCCATCAGGGCCTGCGCGTCAAGTTTCCATTCCGCGCACTGTTGCGCGACCGCGATGGGGTGAGTGATGTAGGGTTCGCCGCTGTTTCGCAGTTGGCCCAGGTGGGCTTCATCAGCGAAGCGGTAGGCCCGTCGGACATTCTCGATGTCTGCGGCGCTTAGGTAGTCCAGTTTGGCGGTGAGCGCAGCAAAGCTGGCTGCCGCGGCATTGGCGGCGGCCGGGGTTGACTTGTTGGAAACCACAGGCGAAAGCATTACGCTCATACTTCAAATGTATCGCGGCGTGAATAAAGCGCAAAAAAAAGACTTTACACGCCAAAAATGAAAAAAGCACCAGGTCAAGGTGCTTTTTTTCAATAGAGCCGGCAGGATCAGCCGGGTACTTTTTTTAGCATTTCCAGGCCAATTTTGCCCGCAGCGATTTCACGCAGCGCGGTTACGCCGGGCTTGTTCTTGCTTTCGATCTTGGCGGCATGCCCCTGGCTGAGCATTCGGGCACGGTACGTGGCGGCCAAAACCAGCTGAAAGCGATTCGGGATTTTTTCGAGGCAATCTTCGACAGTAATGCGGGCCATGGTGATTCTTTCGGTGTGATCGGTAACTTAAGGAATGTGAAGGGCCTTGAAAGTCTCGGCTCGGGCACGTCGCTGGGCCGAAAACTTGAGCCGCTGGGCATGGACAATGGTTTTCAGGTCGAAAACTGCCAGCTCAAATAACTCGTTGATTATAACGAAGTCGAATTCCCGGGCCTGTGCCATCTCGATGGCCGCGTTCTTAAGCCGTAATTCGATGACTTCTGCGGTGTCTTCGCCGCGCCGCTGCAGGCGGGAGCGCAATTCTTCCCAGCTCGGAGGGAGTATGAAAATCAGGACAGCATTCGCAAAAATCCGTTTGATGTTGAGGGCGCCCTGAAAATCAATTTCAAGAATCACATCGGCGCCATACGTGATTCGCTCTTCAATGGTCTGGCGCGACGTGCCGTAACGGTGCTCGTGGACAAGCGCCCATTCCAGAAAAGCATCGCGCTGCACCATGCCGTCGAACTCTTCGGGAGACAGGAAAAAATATTCCCTGCCATGCTTTTCCTGTCCGCGCGGCGGCCGGGTGGTGTGTGACACAGCGGGCTGAATACGTGAATCCAGTTCCATCAGAGCCTTCACCAGGCTGGACTTGCCCGCACCACTGGGGGCTGCTACAACAAATAGATTTCCGGGATAGTCCATGCGTGTTGGTGGTTTATTGCTATAAATTTGATAGTTAACAGGGTGCTACTCGATGTTCTGGACCTGCTCGCGAACCTGCTCGATCAGCACTTTCATGTCCACAGAAATGCGTGTGAGCTCCAGCGAGGCCGATTTGGACCCCAATGTATTGGCTTCTCGGTGCAGTTCCTGAATCAGGAAGTCGAGGCGCTTGCCCAGTTCACCGCCGCTGGAAAGTAAGCGGTCTATTTCATCAAGGTGTGACGACAGGCGGGTGATCTCTTCAGCCACATCAATCCGGATAGCAAAGGCGGTGGCCTCGGTCAGTGCCCGATCCTGGGCCATTTCAGGCAGCGCTGTGCTGCCTCCCAAGGCCATGGCCTCTTTCCAGCGCTCGAGAAAACGCGCCTGTTGCTGCTCAACCAGTTTGGGAACCATGGGAACCGCGAGTGCCGCCAGTGCGCGCAGCTGCGCTGTACGGTCAAGCAGCATATGTGCCAGGCGAGCCCCTTCCCGCTCGCGGGCAGACATCAGCTCTTTCAGGGCATTTTTTGCCAGCTTGAGCAGTTCTTCACTATGATCGTGCGGCTTTCTGTCTTCGTTGGTAGCGATTCTAAGGATATCGGCCACGCTGAGCGCAGCGGCCTGCGGCAACCACGACTTGATGCTGTCCTCCAGAGAGCCCAGGCGCTGCAGGGTCGCCGACGAGGGGGGGCGCAGGCTGCTGGCCGATGCGCTTTCAAGCGATACCCTGACTTCTACCTTGCCGCGCTTGAGCTTGCCGGTCAGTAATTCGCGCAGGGCCGGTTCGGTCTGCCGCAATTCATCGGGCAGACGGAAGGCCAGGTCAAGAAAGCGACTGTTCACGGAACGTATTTCGACGCCCAGCCTGGAACTGGCGTCCTGGCGCGGTTCAGTTTCTGGGGCAGACTGCGCCACGCTGGATTGCACGGTTGCATAACCCGTCATGCTGTAAACTGACATTTATTAATACGCTTTACTAGAGAGAATAAGACTTGGTGACATTGTCACCGAAGCTCATCCAGAATTATGTCAAAGGTCAAGCCCGCACCGCTGCCGCCCGACACCGTCATTGGTGGCTATCGTGCTGTGCGAAAGCTTTCGGCTGGCGGGTTCGGCGTAGTTTACTTGGCCGTCGACAACGAAGGTCAGCAAGTCGCCATCAAGGAGTATCTGCCATCTTCACTGGCCAGCCGTTCTCCGGGGGAGCTGCTGCCGCAAGTTCAGCCTGACAAGCTCTCGCTGTACCGCCTGGGTCTCAAGAGTTTTTTTGAAGAGGGCCGCGCACTTGCCCAGATTTCGCATAGTTCGGTGGTGAGCGTGCTGAATTTCTTTCGCGAGAATGAAACCGTCTACATGGTCATGAACTACTTGGAGGGCGGGACCCTGCAGGACTTCATCATTACCGCTCGTGAGCTGAAAAAACAGAAGGTCTTCCGCGAATCGACCATTCGCTCGCTCTTTGACGAAATCCTGCGCGGGCTGCGCATCGTGCACCAGCACAAAATGCTGCACTTGGACATCAAACCCGCCAACATCTTCATCACTGACGACAACCGGGCCGTGATGATTGACTTTGGCGCGGCGCGCGAGGTATTGAGTAAAGAGGGTAACTTCATCCGGCCCATGTACACCCCTGGTTTTGCGGCGCCAGAAATGTACCGCCGCGACTCCTCAATGGGTCCCTGGACCGATATTTATGCGATTGGCGCTTGCATCTACGCCGCCATGCAGGGCTACCCGCCCAATGATGCGCCGCAGCGTCTTGAAAAAGACCGCCTGTCCCTGGCGCTGTCTCGTCTGCGGGGCGTTTATTCCGACAATCTGATTGAAGTCGTCGAGTGGTGCATGTCGCTGGACCCGCTGTCACGACCTCAATCGGTGTTTGCGCTGCAAAAGGAACTGAGCCGGGAAGGTGAGCGTCATTACACCAAACTCACCGTCGGTGAAAAGGTACGTCTGCAGTTTGACAACATGATCTTGGATACCAAAAAAACCGCACGCAAAGCGACTGCCTTTGCGACCAGATTTAAATGAAATTTTCTGTCTTTCAGGTCAGCCGCAAAGGCGGACGGGAGAAAAACGAAGACCGCATGGGCTACTGCTACACGCGGGAATCGGGCTTGTTCGTGCTGGCCGACGGGATGGGTGGTCATCCTGACGGTGAAGTCGCGGCACAGCTTGCACTGCAGACCATTTCTGCGCTGTACCAGAAGGAGGCTCGGCCCATCATCCTGGATCCCACTGAATTTCTGGCAACTGCGCTGGGGGCAGCTCATTACCAGATTCTTCGCTATGCCACCGAAAAAGGCATGCTCGACACGCCCCGCACCACGCTGGTGGCCGTCATTTTGCAGGGTACCGGGGCCACTTGGGTGCATTGTGGAGACTCTCGCCTGTATGTCGTGCGTGACGGCGAACTACTGATGCGCACCCGGGATCATTCCTATCTTGAGCAGCAGAGCGCTGGGGGCATCAGCCTCGAGCGCATCAACCGCAACATCCTTTTTACCTGCCTGGGCTCGCCCACCAAGCCCGTTTTTGATATGGCGGGCCCCTTGACCCTGCAACAGGGTGACAAGCTGCTGCTGTGTTCTGACGGCCTGTGGGGCAGCCTGAGTGACGATGAAATTGTCCGGCAATTGGCCAGCAAGAGCGTGTCTGACGCGGTCCCCGATCTGGTCGAAAATGCATTGCGCGCCGGTGGCGAACACAGCGATAACGTGACCGTGCTGGCCATGGAGTGGGAAACCCCGGATGCGTTTGAATCCACCCGTGGTGTGTCCACAGACAGCATCATGGACGGGGTGTTCGCCTCCACCATCCAGGCTGGCGGACTCGACAGCATGGCCGATGATCTTGATGAGGCGACGATCGAGAGATCCATTGCTGAAATCAACGAGGCCATACGCCGTTCAGCCGCAAGAAGAGGCTGAAATCGAGGTGCCGGCTTTGGTGCGTTTGGCTACGCCAAGGCGCTCTTTTCTCTCTTTTTCATTCCTTCGGCGTTTTCCGCCAGAAAGCCATTCACCATGAGTCAGTTTGCCAGAGGCTGCGCACGTGCTGCCGACGCCCTGCGTCCGGTACGCATCACCCGTCATTACACCGCTTACGCCGAAGGTTCGGTGCTGATTGAATTCGGCGGAACCAAGGTGCTGTGCACCGCCTCCGTCGAGGAAAAAGTCCCTGGCCATAAGAAAGGCAGTGGCGAAGGTTGGGTGACCGCCGAATACGGCATGCTGCCACGCGCCACGCACACGCGCAGCGACCGCGAAGCAGCTCGCGGCAAACAGAGTGGCCGCACCCAGGAAATCCAGCGCCTGATTGGTCGATCCATGCGCTCTGTGTTTGATCTGAAGAAATTGGGCGAACGAACCATTTACCTCGATTGCGACGTGATTCAGGCCGATGGCGGCACCCGAACGGCCAGCATCACGGGTGCCTTTGTGGCTGCACAGGATGCGGTCAACCAATTGCTGGCCGAGGGCAAGCTCCAGGAAACGCCGATTCTTGACCACGTGGCCGCCATTTCGGTCGGCATTGTGCAGGGCACGCCCTTGCTGGATCTGGAATACACCGAAGACTCGGCTTGTGACACCGACATGAATGTGGTCATGACCGGTGCCGGCCACTATGTGGAAGTCCAAGGCACTGCCGAAGGCGCTGTTTTTTCACGCACAGAAATGGATGCGCTGCTGGTCCTGGCCGAAAAAGGCATCACCGAACTGGTCGCCCTGCAGAAGCATTCACTATTAGATTAATAGCTGCTAACGACCGTCAAATAAGGGCTAGAGCCACTTTTCATCATGAAGATCGTCCTTGCATCGAATAACCAAGGCAAGCTCGCTGAGCTGCAAGCCATGCTGGCGCCATTGGGGCTGGAATTGCTGAGCCAGGCTGAGCTGGGCATCCCCGAGGCCGAAGAGCCGTTCCCTACCTTTGTGGAAAATGCGCTGGCCAAAGCCCGCCACGCGTCCAGGCTCAGCGGCTTGCCTGCACTGGCCGACGATGCGGGTTTGTGTGTGGACGCTTTCGGCGGCCTGCCTGGCGTGGACACGGCGTTTTATGCCATGCAGTTTGGTTATCCCAAGGGTGACGAGTACAACGTCAAGGCCCTGCTGGAGCAGATGGCTGGCCTGACCCAGCGCGCCCAGCGCCGTGCGGCGCTGGTCAGCACCTTGGTGGCGGTTCGCTCTGCGGACGATCCGGAGCCCTTGATTGCGTCCGGGCGGGTGTCGGGTGAAATTGCTTTGGAGCCCATCGGCAGCAACGGGTTTGGCTTTGACCCGGTGATGTTCATTCCAGAGTTCGGTCAAACCTTTGCCCAGCTACCCGTGAGCGTGAAAAACGCCAATAGCCACCGCGGCAAGGCCACGCGCCAGATGATAGAGCTGATGCGTGAACGCTGGCTGTAAAGCCCTGGCCCAGTCAAACAGCGACCAATCAATCATGACTCAGAAAGACATTCAGCACTACATGCGCAGCGGAACGCTGCAGCTCACGGCGCTGCCGCCGCTGTCACTCTATGTGCATTTACCCTGGTGCCTGAAAAAATGCCCTTATTGCGATTTCAATTCGCATGAGGTGTCGGGCGAGATGCCCGAGCAGCGCTACATCGATGCGCTGGTGGCCGATCTGGAGGCTTCACTGCCGCTGATCTGGGGCCGCACAGTGCACAGCATCTTTATTGGCGGCGGAACGCCCAGCCTCTTTTCGCCGCAAGCCATTGACCATCTGCTGAGCGATATTCGGGCGCGGCTGAGGCTGGACGCAGACTGCGAGATCACGCTGGAAGCCAACCCCGGGACGTTTGAAAAAAACCGTTTCAGGGCCTTTCGCAGCGCTGGAGTGACGCGTCTTTCCATTGGCGTGCAAAGTTTTGATGACCGCCACCTCAAAGCTCTTGGCCGCGTGCATGACCGCGCCCAGGCGATTGCGGCCGTTGAAGAGGCGGCGCAGGCTTTTGACACCTTCAACCTCGACATCATGTACGCGCTCCCTGGCCAGACGCTGGAAAATCTGGCGCAGGACATGCGCCAAGCCCTTGCGCTGCAGCCGCCCCATATTTCGATTTACCAACTGACGATAGAGCCCAACACCTACTTTGCGAAATTTCCGCCGGTGATTCCTGAGGAAGATATGGCCTACGCCATGCTCGACCGGATCACCGAGATGACCCAGGGCGCCGGGCTGCAGCGCTATGAAGTGTCGGCCTACGCCAAGCTAGGGCACCGCTGCTTTCACAATCTCAACTACTGGCAGTTTGGTGATTACCTGGGAATCGGCGCGGGTGCGCACAGCAAGCTCAGCTTTGCACATCGGGTGATTCGCCAGGTGCGCTACCGCGAGCCCAAGCTTTATATGGAAAAAGCCTTGGCCGGTGATGCCGTTACCCAAGACACCGAAGTGAGCCGCGCCGAATTGCCTTTTGAATTCATGCTCAATGCCTTGCGGCTCAGGGAGGGTTTCAAACTGCAGGATTTTCCTGACAAGACAGGGCTGCCCTTGACCGCCATCCAGCAGGGCCTGGAAGAAGCCGAGCGCAAGGGGCTGATCGAACGCGACTTTGTCCGTGTCAAGCCGACTGAGCGAGGTTTTGATTTTTTGAACGATTTGCAGGAACTGTTTTTAGCGGAGTGACCCGCAATGCGACTTTATGGAAACTTCGAGCATTATTCTTTTGGTCATCAGCAGCGCCATCAGCTTTGGGCTCGGCCGCACCTTTGTGCACTTCCGAAACAAAAAGCGTAAAGAAAGAGCGCAAGCACGCAAGGCTCAAGCCTTGCGCGACCGGCCCGTTGCAGCGGAATCAAAAAACAAGAGCAAACGCAAACGGCAGATTCAGCAGCTTGATAAAGAAGGCAGAAGCCAGAAGCACTAGTCAGTCTTGGCGTACCCGCAGGCTCCAGGGCAACCGCAGTCAACATGCGTGACCCGCCCCGCCGGGGCAACGCTGCGATTCAGCCGTTTTGCATTGAGAGCTCAGAAAAAACAAACCCACCAAGCGCTTTCGCGATTGATGGGTCGTATGTGGGGTGCCACAGGTCACAAGACCGATACGATGCTGTCAATTTATATTTGGCCTGTGGCACGTCGGAGAATTCCGAATTTATTGTGAGCCGTCAACGGCTGCTCACAACCGAGATGCTATGGATGCCTCC
>DFWY01000117.1 GCA_002381615.1 Polaromonas sp. UBA4122
CACGAAGTGAAAAGCGTGGGGGCCATATTCATGCCTCCTTGCCAAAGAGGCCGGCCGGTTTGACCATGAGCACGATGACCATGATCACAAACACCACAATGTTGGACGCTTCGGGGTAAAAAACGCGGGTCATGCCTTCAACCAGCCCCAGTGCCAAACCGGTAAGCACCGAACCCAGAATTGAGCCCATGCCGCCGATTACCACCACGGCAAATACCACGATGATGAGGTTGGAGCCCATCAGGGGATTGACCTGGATGATGGGGGCGGCCAGCACGCCTGCCAACGCGGCCAGCGCAGCGCCAGCACCGTAAGTCAGCATGACCATGAGCGGAACGTTGATGCCAAAGGCCTGCACCAGCGCCGAGTTTTCGGTGCCGGCGCGCAGGTAGGCACCCAACCGTGTACGTTCGATGAGAAACCACGTGCCCAGGCAGACCACCAGCGACACCAGCACCACCCAGGCCCGGTAATTCGGCAGGACCATGAAGCCGAGATTGGTTGCGCCGGAAAGCAGTTCCGGTACATCGTAATTTTGGCCCGACACGCCATACAGCTCGCGGAAAATGCCTTCCGCTATCAGCGCAAGGCCAAAGGTCAGCAGCAGCCCATACAGCGGATCGAGCTTGTACAGGTGCCTTAGAAACAGGCGCTCAATCACCACGCCGAGCGCGCCCACTGTGAGGGGCGCCAGCACCAGCGCATACCAGTAATTGATGCCGAACTTGTCGAGCATGATCCAGGCGGCGAAAGCGCCCAGCATGTAGAGCGCTCCGTGCGCGAAGTTCACGATGCCCAACAGGCCAAAGATGACCGCCAGTCCCAGACTGAGCATGGCATAAAACGCGCCATTGACCAGGCCCAGCAGCAGCTGGGCCAGAAAAGCTTGAAGGGGAATACCGAAAATTTCCATGGAGGCCCGTCAGTTGAACCTAGAAGCGGCAGTTGGACGCGCTCTCACCCAAAAGGTGAGCTCGTGCGTGAGCGAATAAGTGTGTGGTCATGCGGTCTTGCCAGCGGTCAATAAGCGGGCAACTGGCGTTTCTGGGTTCATGCCTTGAGAATACAAAAAAAGTGGCCGGCCGCAGACGCGAACGGCCACCTGGAAAATCATCTTACTTTTTGATCAGCGAGCACTTGGACTCGGCCACCGTCGTGAAGGCCTGAACGCCCGGAACCTTTGCCACGGTTTTGTAGTAGTCCCATGGTGTGCTCGACTCTTTGGGGCCTTTGACCTGGAACAGATACATGTCGTGAATCATGCGGCCGTCGGCACGGATCTGACCTTTGTTGTAGAAGTCGTCAATTTTCATGGTTTTCAGCGTGCTCATCACCTTGTCGGCGTCCGTGGTGCCGGCGATCTGCACGGCTTTCAGGTAGTTGGTTGCGGCCGAGTAGTCGGCGGCCTGCAGGCTTGAAGGCATGCGCTTGTATTTGTCGAAAAAGCGCTTGGCAAATTTGCGTGAAGCGTCATCCTGGTTCCAGTACCAGCTGTCGGCCAGTTGCAGGCCTTCGGTATTGGCCAGGCCCAGGCTGTGCACGTCGTTGATGAACACCAGCAGACCGGCAACCTTCATGGTTTTGGTGATGCCGAATTCCTTGGCGGCCTTCATGGCATTGGTGAAATCGCCGCCGGCGTTGGCCAGCGCCAGGATCTGTGCCTTGGAAGACTGGGCCTGCAGCAGGAAGGACGAGAAGTCAGACGCATTGAGCGGATGGCGCACGGCACCCACAACGGTACCGCCATTGGCTTTCACGACGTTGGCAGCGTCGTTCTCAAGGGAATGGCCGAAAGCGTAGTCCGCCGTCAGGAAGTACCAGCTTTTGTTGCCGGCCTTGACCAGGGCCGTGCCTGCCACTTTGGCCAGCGCCACCGTGTCATAGGCATAGTGCACGGTGTAAGGGGTGCAGTCTTCATTGGTCAGGCGGGCAGAGCCGGCACCGATGGAAATGAAAGGGCGCTTTTTCTCGGCAGCCACTTTGGCCATGGCCAGCGACGTGCCGGAGTTGGTGCCGCCAATCAGCATGGCCAGACCGTCCTTGTCAATCCATTCGCGGGCTTTGGAACTGGCCACGTCGGCCTTGTTCTGGTGGTCGGCGGTCAGCACCTCGATGGGGCGGTTCAGCACCTTGCCGCCGAAGTCCTGCACGGCCCACTTGACCATTTCGCCACCAGCCGGGCCGTCGATGTCGGCGTACAGGCTGGACATGTCGGTGATAAAGCCGATCTTGACCGGACCGGTGCTCTGTGCGGAGGCGGCGGCGCCGAAGCCGATGGCCAGCGCGGCGACAAGTGCTTTAAGTTTCATGGATATCTCCTGGTTAAGGTTATGAGTTCAAGGGAAAACAAAAACGGGGCCGGCAGCGTGAACCGCCTAGACCCCCAAATACTCCTGCAGCATGCCCATGTTTTGGGACAGCTGATCTTGCGCAAACTGTTTGACGATTTGGCCGTGTTCCATGACATAGAAGCGGTCGGCCAGCGGCGCGGCAAAACGGAAGTTCTGCTCGACCAGCACGATGGTGTAGCCCTTGGCTTTCAGGGCCAGAATCATTTCGGCCAGCTTCTGCACGATAACGGGTGCCAGGCCTTCGGAGATTTCATCGAGCAGCAGGAGCCGCGCGCCGGTGCGCAAAATGCGCGCCACGGCCAGCATCTGCTGCTCGCCGCCAGACAGGCGTGTGCCGGGGCTGTTGGCACGTTCCTTCAGGTTGGGAAACATAGCGTAAATCTCGGCAATGCTCATGCCGCCAGGGGCAATGGTGGGCGGCAGCATCAGGTTTTCTTCGGCCGACAGGCTGGCGAAAATGCCGCGCTCTTCAGGGCAATAGCCCACGCCTAGCCGGGCCACCTTGTGCGGCGCCAGCCTGATGGCCTCTTCTCCATTGATCCGGATGGAACCTTTGCGGGCACCGGTCATGCCGACAATGGCGCGCAGGGTGGTGGTGCGACCGGCACCGTTGCGGCCCAGCAGTGTCACCACTTCACCCTCGTTCACCGTCAGGTTCACGCCATGCAGGATGTGCGACTCACCATACCAGGCGTGCAGGTCTTCAATGCGGAGCAGTTCCTTAGACATCCGAAGCTTCACTTATAAAATTTTTCGACGGGCCGCCCCTAGAAAAATTAGCGCCCTCGGGGGGCAGCGAATGACACAAAGTGAAAAGCGTGGGGGTCATGGCTTCAGTGCGCTCCCTGCAGTTCGGTGTCGACGGTGCCCATGTAGGCTTCAATCACCAGCGGGTTTTTCGACACCTCTGCGTAGGGGCCATCGGCAATGATGGCGCCGCGTTGCAGCACCGTGATGCGGTCGGCAATCGACGACACCACGTTCATGTTGTGTTCGACCATCAAAATAGTGCGGCCTGTCGAGACCTTCTTGATCAGCTGGGTCACGCGGGCCACGTCTTCGTGGCCCATGCCCTGGGTGGGCTCGTCCAGCAGCATCAGTTCCGGCTCCAGCGCCAGCGTGGTGGCCAACTCCAGAGCACGCTTGCGGCCGTAGGGCAGGTTCACCGTCACCTCATCGGCAAAGTCGCTCAGGTCCACTTCAGCCAGCAGGGCGCGGGCGCGGTCGTGCAGGTGAAACAGGGTGTCTTCGGCCTTCCAGAAATGAAACGAGGTGCCCAGATTGCGCTGCAGCGCTGCGCGCACGTTTTCAAGCACCGTCATGTGCGGGAAAACAGCTGAGATCTGGAAAGACCGCACAATGCCGAGCCGCGCTGTTTGGGCGGGCTTTTCAAAGGTGATGTCCTTGCCGTTGTAAACAATGCTGCCGCGCGTGGGCGTCAGGAATTTGGTCAGCAGGTTGAAAAAGGTCGTTTTGCCGGCGCCGTTGGGCCCGATCAGCGCGTGAATGTGCCCGCGCTGAACTTTAAGGTCCACGTGGTTGACGGCGACGAATCCCTTGAATTCCTTGGTCAGCCCTCGTGTTTCGAGAATGAACTCCACAGACAAATTGCTCTCCGGCGGGTGGTGGGTTGAATTCACAGGCTGGCATGCCTCGCCCATGGACGCGCAGGCACAGGTCCCATGAAGCACAGATAGTGATCCTAGCCATCCGGGTAGGGTGGCGATACCGGGTAAGACCCTTAGGTAGTTTTGCGGTAGGGGCCACCCTGAGCCTTCGCAACAGCGGCTTGGCGAACGAGGTGTCTTTGCGGTAAAGGCACCTTGTGCGGCGTCGCGTTCCAGTCACTGCGTCGGCGCGGCCAGCACCCCCGGATTTAGAGTAAAAAAAGCTATAGATCCCGTTGTACGGTCATAGCTAGCTATCAATAATATAGCGTCCGGAGGGCATTCGTGCGGATGGGCTGTGAGGCAGGGTCACGGTTCCCGGTTACGGTTGGGTTCGCCCTTCGGCCGGGGGACCGGTGCGCTGGCGGCGCCCTCCGGTCGGGGGGCCGGCGCATTGGCGGCGTCTGCCCGCCGCTTCATCTGCTGTTCCTGCTCTTGTTTCTTGCTCTGCTCCAGCTGCTGCCGCTGCTGCTGTTCACGGGCCTGGCGCTGCTGGTCTTGCTGGGCACGTTGCTGTTGTTGTGCCTGCTGCTGGCGTGCCTGCGCCGCCTGATCCAGCACCTGCTGCTTTTGCGCCTGCTCACTCAGTGCGCGCTGGCGCTGTGACTCTTCGCTTTGCCGGCGTTGCTCCTGCTGCTGGCGGATCAGCTCCGTTTGCTGACGCTGGAGCTGCTGTTGCGCCTGCTGAGCCTGTTGTGCTTGTTGTGCCTTCAGGGCCGAATTGCGCTCCGCTGCGGCCCGTGCATCCGGGTTTATCGGGGGTGCGCTGCCGTTTTTCTGGGCCTGCTCCTGCAATGCGCGCTGCCTCAGCGACTCTTCATTTTGCCGAAGCTGCTGATCGCGTTGTGTCTGCTGCCGTGTCAGCTCACCTTGCTGGCGCGCTTGGTCACGTTGCAATTGCTGCTGTTGCTGCTCGCGCCGGGCCCGTTGTTCGGCATCAATGGCGCTGCGGTCTTGTGCGGGAGCAGGCACTGGGTGCAGGGCAGGCGGCGTGGCCAGACCAGGCTTTGCGGCAGGCGGCTGCGCCCCCGTCCTGGGCGTCACAGGCGCTGCAGGCAGGGGCGGCTGAGCTCGGGCATTGCGGTCCTTGTTGTCCGGCCGCGCAGCGCGCGGCTCATCCCGACTGCCCACCACTGGTCGCGTTATCGCTGCGGCGGGTGGCAGCGCGGCTGCTGGAACAGGCCTTGGCCGTTCGCGCACATCAGCGCGCTGCGGAATCGTGCTGTGTTCCACCACCACCTGGGCACGCCTCAGATCAGTGGCGCTCAGGAGGTGCTGGTTGCCGCGTACGGGCTGGCCGCGCGCAAAGTCGTCACGAGTTACCGCAGTGACGGCTGCGGGCTCGCGCTGGTAACGGTAGATGTTGGTCACGTTGACCGTGTTGTTGACCACGATGTTGTGGTTCACCTCGGTGACGTAGCGCGGGCTCACCCGGTAGGCCGGCCTGAAGGCTTCGCCCGGTGCCAGCGGAAACCAGCCTAAGCTGGGCTGTGGCGTTCCCCCCGATCCTATCGAGATACTCCAGTTCACGCCGCCACTGCTACCACCCACAAAGGCGACCAGCGCCGGGGCATACACCGGGCGCGGCGCCAGCCGCCCCGGCACCCAGGCCCAGCGCGGGCCGATCTGGGCCCAGCGCCCATAGTGAAACGGTGCAAACCCCCAAGGGGCGTCGTCAACCCAGGTCCAGCCCCAGGGCGATATCCAGCTCCAGTGGCCCACGCGGTAGGGCGCCCAGTTCACGGGCACGGCGCGTGGCAGCCAGACGGCGCCGTAGGTCGGATCCTGGCTCCAGTCGCCATAGCTGTCAAGCTGCTGGTAACCGATGGTTTCGCGCGGTACATAGCGCGCCGATACCGACTGGTCTTCGCTCCGGTCTCTAGCGGCAGTCCAGGCATCAAAGCTGTCTTGCCACGCCGCGCCCGGTGCTGCAGGGGTCAGCTGTGTGCCGGTGTAGTTGGCCTGTTGCAGGCTGCCCAGATTCACCGCCGCGCCGCTGTCGCCGTAAATGACGCCGCCGCCCGACTGCGCCACCACCCGTGTGGTGTTGCTGGCCGGGTTGACGTCCAGCCGGTAGTCGCCCGGCTGTGAAATGACGAAAGCCAGATTGGGCGTGTCAACCTCCAGGCGCTGGCCCTCAAACAGGGCGCGCACGCGCAGCTGGAGGGTGCCTTGCGCCAGGCGCAGCTGGGCCACGTTGTCGTCCAGCGCCAAAAAATCCAGGCTGGTCTGCTCGCTCATGCGCACTGCGGTTGACCCAATGTGCAGTTCCGAGCGAGCGCGCGGGCCTGTCCACAATCGGTCGCCGCTGGTCAGGGGCCGGTTCAGCGCGGCGGGGGTCCAGGCATTGCGGTCGGCGAACCCGGAGGTGTCGGCGGGCGCAAAGCTCACCGCGCCTTCAGTGAGGTTGAGCCGTGCGACGCGGCCGGGTGGGTCCAGGGGCGCGCCTTGCTGGACAGGCTCCTGCGCCCATGCCGCGGGCTGCAGCAGCGCCAGCAGCGAAACGGCGATAAGCACAAGGAAATACCAGTAAGAATGTGAAAACCGGAAACGCAGGCTTGATAAACCAGCGGGTGATGTTGTCATGTTGCACGCTCTCTTCCTGTCGTTGCGGGTCCGAATGGTGCCCGTGGCCCATGGCTTGGGCTATTGGCCCTTGACTTGATAATATAAGTATGACCCTAGCCAGAACAACGCGCGAGAAGGTGGATGGATTGCGAACCGCCGGTAAAGATTGCGCCATTTGGTGGCGCCATGAAACAGGATGTAAGGCGTGCCATGGCCCCGCAAGCAGCCTGCAAGCCAAGTTAATAACAAAATATGACTCTAGCCCAAGCAGGACGGGAACAAGCAGCTATTAAAACAAGAGCGCATTGAATTGGCCCTGGAACACCCCTCGCCCTGTGAGACGATTGCGCCCATGCAAAATTTCTGGCCCTCCAGCGGCTTTAGCTCACTCCAGCGCGACGAACGCGGCTGGCTGAAACCGAGCAACGACTACTTGCGGCTTTTTCTGGCCCGGCCCGAACTGGCCCCGGTGCCCGAGTCCTGCCAGGCCGAGCGGGCCCTGCATGCCGCGTTGACGGATTCTCCTTCAAGGCCTGTTACGTCCGGTGAATTGCAGGTGCTGCAAGATGCCGATGCCCGTGAAAGCTTTACGCTGTTTCTGCGCTTTCGCGATGGCCTGCTCGCGGCCGGCACTCTGGAGGCTTATTACCTGAGTTTGTTCCCCCGCGATGGCACCGGCCGCATCGACATAGCGCCGCTCTTCATTGATCTGCTGGCCCAGGCCATCACGCACAAGCTGCTTGATGATTCGACAGATGCCTACGAGGTGCGCGCTGGTGAAATGCTGTTTCGCAGCCAGCGCATCAGCACGGAGGGCGGCCAGGTGCTGAGCGGCGACCGTGAAGTGATTGACATGCTCAATGTGAACGGCGGCCTGGGCGACTTCGGGCGCTTTCTGGCTGAAGCCCAGGCGCCCCTGCGCACCCTCAACCTGCAGGTGCTGAGCGATGACAATGCGCCCGACTACTGGCAGCAAGCCGGGCGGCACAGGTTTTTACTCGACCTGACGCACGAAGTCACCAACGACCTGAGCCACGGCCTGGTCTTCACCATGACCCGCGCCCGCTCCGGGCTCAAGGCGCTGGCGAGCGTGCTGCAAAAGTGGGTGCACCATTTCCTCGGTATCGCCGTCACCATCAGGCCGCTGCAAAAAGTCGATGATGACGGCTGGCGCTGGCATGTCGGGCTGGATCTGGAAGCGACGGCGCTGCTCAACGATTTGTACGAGGGCAGGGAGGTTGAGCCTGACCGCATGCAGCGCCTGGTCAGCTTGTTTCGGCTGGACTTTGCCAACCCGCTGGAGATGCGTGCCGATGTCGCGGGCAAGCCGGTTTATCTGGGGCTCATGATGAATGCGGAAGGCGTGGTCAGGCTGAAGCCGCAGAATTTGCTGGTGAATTTGCCGCTGTGCAGGTCCGTGTAGTGCTGTGAATTGTGGAGTACCGTCCCAAAGGGCATGGGGGCAGGCGCGGTGTGGCTTAAAATTGCAAGTTAAAGCATTTTTAACCGGAGTCTCCCATGCCCAAAAAAATCAGAGTCGAAGCCGACATCTGTGCCCCAAAGCCAGTACCCCCCAAAGGCTACACCCTTACTTCTGGCCGCGGCCAGAAGATCAGCCTTGAACGCGGCACGTCAACCCGCAACAAGAAGAACCCTGGCAAGCGTCCCAAAAAAGGCGGTTAATCCCGCATCGGCCGGAGCCGCTTGTGCTCTGCCGCTTATATCAACTGAACACCGGGGCCAATTGCGCCCGGGTGTTCTTTTTTTTGACCTTGGCCACGCTTACATGTTGCGCCGATACTGCCCGCCCACTTCAAATAGAGCGTTGGTGATCTGCCCCAGCGAGCACACACGCACCGCATCCATCAGTACCTCAAACACAGTCCGGTAGCGGATCGCGGTCTGTTGCAGGCGCTTGAATTGCTCTGAAACCAGTCCGTGCCGGTGGGTGAACTGAAGCTCCTATTTCATGGACGAAACATAGGCCACGACCGCTGCGATATCTGCGTCTGTCATATCCCGGACGCTGTCTGCCATCTGGTGGTTGATTCGCGCGTGTGAGCCATTCCGGTAGCCCTTGAGCGACAGGGTCAGGTATCCGGTTTGTTGCCCGGCAACGCGCGCATACTTTTCAGTACCACGACCGTCGTCGTGATGGCAATCCGCGCAATTATCGCTGTATAGGACCTTGCCTTTCATGACCAGCGCGTGGTCCGCCGAAGGCTTGTAGATGACATCCTGGCGTGAATAGAAAATGTTGAGACTGACCTTCTCGTCGGGGCTGAGGATCTTGATCAATCTTTGCTTGAACTCACTGGTGTGACGCCGTCCGTCGCTGAATTGGCGCATCTGCTCCAGAAGATAGGAGGCGTTCTGCCCTGCCAGATTGGGAACATCGGGCTTCACGCTGTTGCCACCTTCGCCATGGCAGTTGGCGCAGAAGGTCGCGACCTTGCTTCCCGCCTTGATGTTCAACTCAAGCTGGCGTGGATTTTTCTCGGCTTCCGTGAGCCGCGCTTTCAAATCCACCCCGGCCGTAGCAGGAGGGTTGCTGGGCTGGCCGATGGCTGGGAAAGCGGCGAACATTGAAACCAGCACGGTGGCCAGTGCCACCGGAATCCGCTTTGCCATGGTGATTACCCTATATATTGAAAGGGGTATTTTAGGTCATGGGAAGGCAGCCTATTTACATATTGCGCCGATACTGCCCGCCCACCTCAAACAGGGCATTGGTGATCTGCCCCAGCGAGCAGACACGCACCGCATCCATCAGTACCTCAAACACATTCCGGTTGTCGATCACCGCCTGTTGCAGGCGTTTGAGTTGCGCCGGTGCTTCGTTTGCGTGACGGGTGTGGAAGTCTTGTAGCCGGGTCAGCTGGCTCTGCTTTTCTTCATCGGTGGAGCGTGCCAGTTCCAGCTTGTCCTGGACGGCGTCGCCATGCGGATTGCGGAAGGTATTGACGCCGATGATGGGCAGCTCGCCAGTGTGCTTGAGCATTTCATAGTGCATGGATTCGTCTTGAATCCGTCCGCGCTGATAACCCGTTTCCATCGCGCCGAGTACGCCGCCGCGCTCGGAGATGCGCTCAAACTCGGTCAGCACGGCTTCCTCCAGCAGTTCGGTCAGCTCTTCGATGATGAAAGCACCCTGTGACGGGTTTTCGTTTTTGGCCAGCCCCCATTCACGGTTGATGATGAGCTGAATCGCCATGGCGCGGCGCACCGACTCTTCGGTGGGCGTGGTGATGGCCTCGTCAAAGGCGTTGGTGTGCAGGCTGTTGCAGTTGTCGTAAATGGCGATCAGCGCCTGCAGCGTGGTGCGGATGTCGTTGAACTGGATTTCCTGCGCGTGCAGGCTGCGGCCCGAGGTCTGGATGTGGTACTTCAGTTTCTGACTGCGCTCGTTGGCCCCGTATTTCTCTTTCATGGCCACGGCCCAGATGCGGCGCGCAACGCGGCCCATCACGGTGTATTCGGGGTCCATGCCGTTGCTGAAGAAGAAGGAAAGGTTGGGCGCGAAGTCGTCAATATGCATGCCGCGCGCCAGATAGGCTTCGACAAAGGTAAAGCCGTTGGACAGCGTGAAGGCCAGTTGCGAAATCGGGTTGGCGCCAGCTTCGGCAATGTGGTAGCCGCTGATGGAGACGCTGTAGAAATTGCGCACGCGGTTGTGCACAAAGTACTCGGCAATGTCGCCCATCACCTTCAGGCTGAACTCGGTCGAGAAGATGCAGGTGTTCTGGCCCTGGTCTTCTTTCAGGATGTCGGCCTGCACCGTGCCGCGCACGTTTTCTAGCACCCACTCCCTGATCTTCTGGCTTTCCGTGTCGGTGGGTTCGCGGCCATTGTCGGCCTTGAACTTTTCCAGGTTCTGGTCGATGGCCGTGTTCATGAACATGGCCAGAATGCTGGGCGCGGGCCCGTTGATGGTCATGCTCACCGAAGTGCTGGGGTTGCACAAATCAAAGCCTCCATACAGCACCTTCATATCGTCCAGCGTGGCAATGGAGACCCCCGAGTTGCCCACTTTGCCGTAAATATCGGGGCGCACATGCGGGTCGTTGCCATACAGGGTGACGGAGTCAAACGCGGTAGACAGGCGTTTGGCGGCCATGCCTTCGCTGAGTAATTTAAAGCGCGTGTTGGTGCGAAAAGGATCGCCTTCACCGGCAAACATGCGGGTGGGGTCTTCGCCCTCGCGCTTAAAGGCGAAGGTGCCGGCGGTGTAGGGGTAGCTGCCCGGCACGTTGTCCAGGATGAGCCACTTGAGAATTTCACCGTGGTCTTCGTACTTGGGCAGGCTGACTTTGCGAATGGTCGTGCCCGAGAGGGATTTGCTGGTCAGTGCCGTGCGTATTTCCTTGTCGCGGATTTTCACCACGTATTCATCACCGGCGTAGGCTTTCTGCATTTCAGGCCACTGGGCCAGCAGTTTTCTGGCGGCCGGGTCTTGCTGTTGCTCACGCTCCTGGGCCAGCCTCAGCACGGTGGTTTTGGCGCCGTCGCGGGTCGCGTCGTCATCGTGCAGCATGCGGGCGGTCTCACTCAACTGCTGAATTTCGCGGGCCAGCATGGCCTGCGCATGGCCACGCTTTTTGTAGTTGCGTACCGTGTCGGAAATTTCGGCGAGGTAGCGCGTGCGAGCAGCGGGCACCACCGGCGTCTGGTTGGTGCTGTGGTGCACATCGATCTTGGGCAGGGAACCCTCAGACAGCGGCAGGCCCAGCTCCGCCAGACGTGGCTTTAAGGCCTGGTACAGCGCGGTGACACCGTCATCGTTGAAGCGTGCAGCTATGGTGCCGAACACCGGCATTTGGTCGGCCGGGGTGGTCCAGGCCTCCTTGTTGCGCTGCACCTGCTTGGAAACATCACGCAGCGCATCGAGCGAGCCCTTGCGATCAAACTTGTTGATGGCGACGAATTCTGCAAAGTCCAGCATGTCAATTTTTTCGAGCTGGCTGGCGGCGCCGAATTCGGGCGTCATGACATACATGGGAACATCCACGTGCGGCACGATGGCGGCGTCGCCCTGACCAATGCCGGAGGTTTCAACCACGATCAGGTCAAAACCGGCGCACTTGCAGGCGGCAATCACATCCGGAAGCGCCTTGCTGATTTCCGAGCCAAAGTCACGCGTTGCCAGTGATCGCATGAAAACACGTTGACCGCCGGAGACCAGCGAACGCAGCGCCGGGCCGCCCCAAGCAAGTTCAGCCCCCTCGGGGGGCAGCGCAGTATGCGAAGCGACAAGCGTGGGGGCCTGTGAATTCCAGGGGTTGATTGCGTTCATGCGGATGCGGTCGCCCAGTAAGGCGCCGCCGCTCTTGCGGCGTGAGGGGTCGATGCTGATGAGGGCTACGCGCAACTGGTCGCCCTGGTCAAGACGCAGGCGTCGGATTAACTCGTCGGTGAGTGATGACTTGCCCGCACCGCCGGTGCCCGTGATGCCCAGAACCGGTATCTTTTTGGTAGCAGCCTGCGCCCGTACCTCCTGCACTAGCGTCTCATCGGCCTTGTTATTTTCCAGCGCGGTAATGAGCTGTGCCAGCGCCCGCCAGTTCATTTCACCATGGCCAACAATCGCCTGAATGTCTTTGGGCGCAAAGCCGGTCAGGTCCTTGTCGCAACGCATCACCATCTCGCCAATCATCCCGGCCAGCCCCATTTTCTGGCCGTCTTCGGGGCTATAGATGCGTGCGACGCCGTAGGCATGCAACTCGCGGATTTCCGGCGGCACGATCACGCCGCCGCCGCCGCCAAACACCTGGATGTGTTCGCCACCGCGGCTTTTCAGCAAGTCCACCATGTACTTGAAGTACTCCACATGCCCACCCTGGTAGGAGCTGATGGCAATGCCCTGCGCGTCCTCCTGCAAGGCGGCCGTCACAACCTCGTCCACGCTGCGGTTGTGGCCCAGGTGAATCACTTCGGCGCCCATGCTTTGCAAAATGCGCCGCATGATGTTGATGGCGGCATCGTGACCGTCAAACAGGCTGGCAGCGGTGATGAAGCGCACCTTGTGCGTGGGGCGGTAATTGGCGAGCGCTTGGTACTCTGCGGACAGGTCGGTCATGGGTTTTCTCGGCTGTGGCAATGGGCACCGATGGGATGCCAGAGCAGCATGATATTACGTTTACGTAAACGTCAATTAAAGCTGGACAAAAACTTTTGCGTTTCAGGCAAAACAGCTTTGTTTTTTAAGACTTTGATGCCGGGTTAACCCTTGGATTTTTGCGCTCTGGAGCACCGTGCAATTGCATGTGAAATATTTTTGGCGGAAATTTAAAAAAGTTCATCGCCTTTTGACGCCTATTTCTGTCAATTTGCGGAAAACACTAATAGAAAGATACAGGCAAGTCGGATAGATTACACGTTCACCCATGGCGTGCAAGAGCCAAAGTGGCGTTGTCGCGTTAACCAGCGCGTACACCGAATTTAATTACCATTATGGAGACAACATGACTATTCGTTTCGTAAAACTGGCCGTTGCGTCAGCTGTTTTGAGCATTGCCGGCATGGCCGCTGCGGCCGACCCGATCAAGATCGGTGTCGATGGTCCCTTCACGGGCGGATCATCCTCCATGGGCGTCAGCATGCGTGACGGCGTCAGGCTCGCCGTCACGGAAATCAACAAGTCCGGCGGTGTGTTGGGCCGCAAGCTGCAAATCATCGAGCGCGATGACGAGGCCAAGAATGAGCGCGGTGTGCAGATCGCCCAGGAGTTGATCAACAAGGAAAAAGTCACTGCAGTCGTTGGCTACATCAACACTGGCGTGTCGCTGGCATCGCAGCGCTTCTTCCAGGAGGCCAAGATCCCTGTGATGAACAACGTGGCCACCGGCTCGATCGTCACGAACCAGTTCCCGAAAGATCCCGACAACTACGTCTTCCGCAACGCGGCCGCTGACAATATTCAGGCGCCGATGATCGTGGAAGAAGCGATTACCCGCCGGGGCTTCAAAAAGGTCGCCATCCTGGCTGACTCGACCAACTACGGCCAACTGGGACGCGAAGATCTTGAGAAAGCACTGAAAGCCAAGGGCGTTACCCCGGTTGCTGAAGAAAAGTTCAACATCAAGGATGTGGACATGACCGCGCAGTTGCTCAAGGCCAAGGAAGCCGGCGCAGAAGTCGTGCTGACCTACGGCATTGGTCCCGAACTGGCGCAGATTGCCAACGGTATGACCAAGCTGGGCTGGAAGGTACCCATGATCGGCAGTTGGACCTTGTCGATGGCCAATTTCATCGACAACGCCGGCCCTGGTGGTGAAGGCGCCCGCATGCCGCAAACCTTCATCCAGGAGGCCAGCACCCCCAAGCGCAAGGCCTTCATCGACGATTACCTGAAGACCTTCAAACCCAAGAACAACCGCATCGATTCACCGGTGTCGGCGGCCCAGGGCTATGACTCCATCTACCTGCTGGCAGCGGCTATCAAGCAGGCCAACAGCACCGAAGGACCGAAGATCCGTGAGGCGCTGGAAAACCTCAACACCAAGGTCGAAGGCGTGGTGATGACTTATGACAAGCCGTTCAGCAAAACCAATCACGAAGCGATTGGCGCCAGCATTCCAGTGATGGGTGAGGTCAAGAATAGTCGCGTGGTGCGCGCCACGCAGACAAAGTAAAAGCCTCAAGGCCGAG
>DFWY01000113.1 GCA_002381615.1 Polaromonas sp. UBA4122
GAGGGGCCAGCCATGGCTGAACACCACAGCTTGTCCGGTGCCCCAGTTCTTGTAATCGATCTGCGTACCATCTTTCGTCGTAATTGTGCTCATGGTTCAACTCCTTTCTATTCTGGTATCAATGCCCCGGTTTAAGAATGACCTTGGTCCAGCCATCCTTGCGCGCATCAAAGTTTTCGTAGCCTTCGGCCGCCCGGTCGAGTGGCAGTTCGTGCGAGATGATGAAGGACGGTTTCGCTTTCCCTTCTGCGATCAGCTTACACAACTTGCGGTTGTATGCTTTTACATTTGCCTGGCCAGTCCCTATGTGCTGGCCCTTGATCCAAAACTGGCCAAAGTCGAACGCAATCTGACCTTGCTTGGCCAATTTATCTTTGGCGTTAGGGTCTTCCGGTACGAAAACTCCCACCACCCCGATACCGCCAGTCGGGCGCACCGTTTTCACTAGATTGTTCATCGTCAGGTTCGGCACCTCATGCCCTTTGTGGTCGCAGCATTGATAGCCCACGCATTCGCACCCCCGATCCGCTCCTTGGCCGGCGGTCAGCGCCATGACCTGTTCCACGCCAGACCCATCCGAGTCATCGACCGCAATAGCACCTATTTTTTCTGCCAATGCCAGTCGGTCCTTGTGCATGTCCACGACCATGACCTTGCTGGCCCCTTTGATGATCGAAGAGTACGCTGCCATAAGACCGACCGGCCCAGCGCCGTAAATGACAACCGAATCGCCTGCTTGCACGCCTGCGAGCTCGGTGGCGTGATAACCGGTCGGAAAGATATCGGACAACATAACGTAATCATTTTCCTTTTCCTCCGCATCGGGCGGGAGCACCAGACAGTTGAAGTCGGCATAGGGCACACGTAAAAGCTCTGCCTGTCCGCCACTGTATGGCCCCATGCCTGCGAAGCCATACGCTGCGCCCGCGTTGCCGGGGTTGGCAATGAGGCAGAACCCCGTGAGCCCACGCTCGCAATTTTCGCAAAAGCCACAAGCAATATTGAATGGCATGCAGACCCGATCTCCCAGTTTGACGCGTTCGACCGCGCTGCCGATCTCGATGACCGTTCCAAGATTCTCATGCCCAAAAATTCTGCCAGGCTCCATATTCGTCCGGCCTTCATACATATGCAGATCGGAGCCGCAAATGTTCGTGGTCGTGATTTTCACAAGCACATCGGTTGCTTTTTCAATCTTGGCATCAGGGACGTTTTTGACGACTACGTCGCGAGGACCTTTATAAACGACTGCTTTCATGATGACTCCTTTTAAACAGATGTTTTTCGTTGGTATCCATACCTTCTGGTATCTATCACAGTACCTCCCTTCAAGCTCTAAGGAACTGGCGGTTATGCCAATGTTCGAACAGACTTTTCCCGGTCCCATTGGCGTGTCTTTGCCGCAGCAATAAATGCGTCTTTGTCGTTTGTATCCACTATGCCCGCGTCTTGTCCGACATGCGCTATTCTCAAAAGCGTCTGGCCGCCCTGGTCGACGGCGATCGCCTTGAGATGACCGAAAGCATCGCGCACGAAATCGATGGCGGCGCTTTCCATCGACAGCGCTTTTGCGCCTTCATCGGAAAGGATGACGGCGACTGCGTCAAATAACACAGAAGGGGTACCAGCCAGTTGTCCGTCAGCCGCCAGCATCGAGCCATCGGCAAGCTTCGCGCCTCCCACTTTGGGAGCGACGACCTTCACGGTAGCACCCGAATCGGTCGCGGCCTTTTTAATCTTCTTGATGACAGCGCCGTCCGAACCATCCGCGATCAGGATGCCAATCGTGCGCCCCATAAGCGTGTTTTTCATCTTGCCGATGGTCCGCAATGCTGGCGAAGACGCCATTTCCTGCACTGGCGCTGCGGCTACCGGCGCATCGGGGATTTTGTCGAACCCAAGACCTGAGGCGACCCGGTTGGCGAGGTCTTCTTCGATATGTCGCAGGTGGCCGACCATCGCCTCACGCACGTGCACATGGCCGACCTTGGAAAGTTCAAACACTAACGCTGAGGCGATGTGCGCCTGCTCATACGCGGTTTGGCTGAGATAGAACTGCCGCGCCTGGCTGTAGTGGTCGGCGAAGCTCTCGGCACGGATGCGGCCTTTCTCGCCGGATTCAGTGACTGCGGCGCTATGAAAGCCCTTGGTCGGCGTTTCACGTGGCGAGTTGTCAGACAAGGAGTTGGGCTCATACGCAACCCGGCCCGTCGATTGCGCCATCTGCATGTGCCCGTCGCGTTGCTGGTTGGCGAACGGGCACTTGGGCGCGTTGACCGGGATCTGGTGAAAATTGTGCGAACCCAGGCGCGAAAGCTGCGTGTCGAGATAGGAGAATAAACGGCCTTGCAACAGCGGATCATTCGAGAAATCGATGCCTGGCACGACATGAGTAGGACAGTAAGCAACCTGTTCGGTTTCAGCGAAGAAATTGTTCGGCCAGCGATCCAGCACCATGCGGCCGATCACTTTCAAGGGTACCAATTCTTCGGGAATCAGCTTGGTCGCGTCCAGATGATCGAACGGGAATCTGTCCGCTTCCTCCTGCGTGAAAAGTTGCACCGCGAATTCCCACTCGGGGAAATTGCCTGCCGCGATGGCTTCAAACATATCGCGGCGGTGGAAGTCTTGATCAGCGCCGGAAATCTTGACGGCCTCATCCCAAATTGTGGACTGCAAGCCTAGCTTGGGACGCCAGTGGAATTTGACGAAGGTCGATTTTCCTGCGTCGTTAATCAGCCGGAAACTATGCACACCAAAGCCTTCGATCATCCGTAGCGAACGCGGTATTGTGCGATCAGACATGATCCACATCACCGTATGCATGGATTCAGGCGTGAGCGAAATAAAATCCCAGAACGTGTCGTGCGCGGTTGCCGATTGCGGAAAGCCGCGGTCAGGCTCCATCTTGACGGCATGGATGAGGTCGGGGAATTTTATGGCGTCCTGGATGAAGAAAACCGGGATGTTGTTGCCGACCAGGTCCCAGTTGCCTTCCCTGGTGTAAAACTTGACTGCAAACCCGCGTACGTCACGCGGCGTGTCGACCGAACCCGCACCGCCTGCGACGGTCGATATGCGGGTAAACACGGGCGTCTTTTCACCTGCCTCGGTGAGTATCCTGGCGGTGGTGTATTGTTTCAACGAGGCGGTCAGTTCGAAGAATCCATGCGCACCCGTCGCTCGCGCGTGAACGATACGCTCGGGAATACGCTCGTGATCGAAGTGGGTGATCTTTTCGCGGAGGATGAAATCCTCCAGAAGCGTAGGGCCCCGCGGATTGGCCCTGAGCGAATTTTGATTATCAGAAAGTGCAACGCCCTGGTTCGTTGTGAGCGCGGGGTGCTCTCCACCAGCGATCTGATGCCGCTCGCCGCCGGCAGCCAGTTGTGATTCTTCGTTTGGAGCCGACCCCTTTTCCTGTTTGCGTTTTTTAGAATTACTCGTCGTCGTTTTGTTGCCCATGATCGATCTTCCTAGTGTGTAACTCCAGCCTGACCCACAGTCGACTCTCTATTCCGTGGTTTTGCCGTCGAAGTGTTCGGTGTCGGCCTCCGCATCGGCGCGGGTATGGTGGACGACGCCGTCTCGATGATTCGGCGGCGCATAGAG
>DFWY01000015.1 GCA_002381615.1 Polaromonas sp. UBA4122
TCGGCAATGAACTTGCCCATGCCGTCATTGATGCGGCGGCCAGCCAAAATAACTTGCGGGGTATAGCCCAGCATCTCGGCCTTGTGGGTCAGGTAGTAGGGGTCAACGCCAATGCAATGACCACCCACCAGGCCGGGCTTGAATTTAAGAAAATTCCATTTGGTAGCAGCGGCTGCGAGCACCTCGGCGGTGTCGATGCCGAGCTTGTCGAAGATGATGGACAGCTCGTTCATCAGGGAGATATTCAAATCACGCTGCGTGTTCTCGATCACCTTGGCAGCCTCCGCGGCCTTGATACTCGATGCGCGATGGACGCCGGGCAGGATGATGGTCTCGTACAGCTTGGCGACCTTATCCAGCGTCTCAGGCGTGTCACCCGACACGATTTTGAGGATTTTGGTGAGGGTGTGCTCTTTGTCGCCGGGATTGATTCGCTCAGGTGAATAGCCTACAAAAAAATCCTGCTTCCACTTCAGGCCGGACTCCCTCTCCAGCACGGGAATGCAAACCTCTTCGGTGGCGCCCGGGTAAACGGTGGATTCATAGACCACGATGGCACCTTTTTTCATGTGGCGACCGACACTGATGCTGGAGCCGATGAGCGGACGAAAATCAGGAATATGGGCGTTGTCTACCGGTGTGGGTACGGCCACGATGATGATGTCTGCCTCGGCCAGCATACTGGGGTCTGCCGTGTACATCGCGTGGGGTGAAGACCGCATTTCATCGTCTGACAGTTCACGGGAGGGGTCAACGCCTTTGAGGCATGACTCAACCTTGGACATGGCGATGTCAAACCCGATGGTGCGAAAGTGTTTGCCAAACTCCACCACCAGAGGCAAACCCACATAACCCAAACCGATCACGGCAACTACACTCATTTTGAGACCCCCAAGGTTTCCATTAAGTTAACATGCACGCAAAAGACTTGCCTACCTCTATAGGGCGCTGCTATAAATTTGTCATTCCGGCGAAGGCCGTAAACAATAAAGTTCTTGCAGATCAACCACTTATAAAGCACTGGATCCCAGCCTTCGCCGGGATGACATCCATTTAAATGACATGACAGGATTTTGCGTTCATAGAAGTGCCTATTTGTTTATTACTTTTTGGGCCGCGCATTCTGCAACAGCGCGTTAATAGCCACGTAGTTGGTCGACAAAAAGGATTCCAACACCGCTTCGGCCCCTCCCGACTGGTCTTTACGGGTGTAGACAATGATGACGGCAGAGTCATCACCACGCCCCATCAACCGGTCGTACGCACCATAAGCCTTGGCAAGGTAATCGCTGGCTGTCAGCGTGCCGTTTATCCAATAGAGCTGCCACACCACCAGGCGACCTGCATTGATGTGTTCAGTGGCAGCTCCACGCAGTTCTGCCGTGCGCACAGCAAGCTGTTTGTCACCGAAAGTGACCCTTCTGCTGCCGCTGGTCACCTGAGCCCATTGGGGGTCTTTGCTGACAACCAGCACATTGTTGGAACTGACCAATTTGCGCTCGTAAGTCTGATTGCGGTAATAGCCCAGATACAGTCCCACGGCGCTGCCCTGACTTGCGTAGCTGTTGTTGATTTCGGCCGCTGGGTTCTGGAAAGCCGGTTTGAAGTCAGCCACACCCGGACGAACAACTTGCCAGCCTGGGGCCAGCGTCGTTGGCACAGCGAACGGGATAGGGTCAGCGCCCGCGCCCCGGTCAAGAGCCCAGAGTGCGATGTGGGGCAAGGCCACCAGCGCCGCAAAGCAGGCCGTCGTGGTCCATAGTTTTGCAACCCCCACCGCCTGCATCTGCGCCGGGGATGCAGGGTCACGTAGATCCGCCGCTTTCTCAGGTTCTGCCCATCGCGCTCCGATGATAAACATCAACACAATAACGACACCAAAAAAGAGCCAGCCGTAAATCAGGTGATCGACCCCGACCGCGAGCTTGTTGCCTGAGAGGTGCCCCAACATGACGATCATATAGGCGCGCATCCAGTTGGCGACAACGGGGACAACAATCGAGGCCATCACGAACAGGATGCGGCGCTTGTTGGATTGGTAGTTAAGGTAGGCGAAGAGGGTTCCAACGGTGAGCGACGCAATCAAATACCGCACGCCACTGCACGCTTCAACAACAGACCAGTTGCCAGAGGGAATGACAAAATTAAGGCCTTCGCGGAATACGGGAACACCGCTCAGGCGCAAAGCGAGTACGGTGAAATTTGCCGTCCACTCCATGAATTGGGGCAGCAAAAACTCACCGACAGGCACGGCAAAAAACAAGAACCCCAGTGGAAAAATAATCAACCGCGCCACAGACCAACCCAGCACAGCAGGCACGGTCAAGACCAGCAGCGCCACAAAAGCCAGCTGGGTAACCGCATTGACAGCGACCAGATCACCCAAAAGCCAGACAAAGGCAGCACACGCAATAAACACAAAGGCACCAACCGTCGGTTGGGGGATCTGCACTGCAATGACCCGCCGCTGCCGCCAGACGAGCCACAACACAATGGGCGGGACCAGGAAACCATGGGTAAAGGTCTCGGACCGGGACCAGGTCAGTACCATCGCCTCGGCGGTATCACGGTATAAAAACAAAATCCAGGCCAGCAACATCAGCAGTGCAGGCAATTCATGCTGCCAACGCTGCGCTAATGTGAGCGGTAGGGGCGGATGGATAGCTGAGACACTCATCCCAGATTCCTGACGACAAAGGGTCCCAACCAGTTGGCCAGGCCAATCGGCATACGCCGCCACGTTGCAATCAGCAACTTGTACCTGGCATTGGACGGGTTGTTTTGCGGGATGACGTCGCGCTTGTAAAGGCGGTACTCGTAGTGCAGCGGCGTGGGTTCAAAGCCCCAGTTTTTCTTGAATGCGTAAGGACCTGTGCCCTGCTTGCTGCGGCCGTAATCAAATACCTTGAGGCCGCGGGTGCAGGCGCGACGCATGAGCTCCCAGTATTTGAAGTCATTGGCAGCGAGTTCGCGGGCAGGCTCAAAGTCGCCCGCGTAATAAGGCAGGACTTCATTGCGAAAGTAAAAGCTCAGCACACTGCTCAAGGGGCGGCCATCGGGTGCAATGACGGTGAGCACTTCGCAGTCAGGACCAAATTCGGTTTGCAATGCCAAAAAATATTTTTTCGGCATTGCCGGGGTGCCGTGACGGTGAACGTTGTCGGCAAAAAGGGCAAAGAAGCGGTCAACGTTATTGTCAATTTCACTGATCAGCCCGTTTTTGATACCTTTTCGCACCATGGCGCGCTGCTTGCGCGGGATGGCCAGCAGGTTGGCCTCTTCAGAAGCCAGGATTTCTTTGCGGAAGGTGACGTACAGGTCTTGCGTGAGCCAGTCGGTGTGACGCGGGTTGACGTTGCGCAACTCAAGGTGCGCAACGCCGAGGCGTTTGGCAATTTTCTGAGCCTCAAGCTCCAGGGCTTCTGCCGCCTGTGCGCTGAGCGCTGCGACGCCGCCATACACGGCAAAAGGCAGACTGGTCAATGAGTTGCCAAACAGCCAGCTATTGACATGACCGAGCGGCAGAACACCCTGGATAAGGCCATCCGCCTCGGCATACAAAAAATAGGTGCCATGACCAAAAACACCGCGCACGATATTCTGCCAACCAGCGCGATGAAAAAAAGTGGCCTCGGGACACGCCAAAACGAACGCATCCCACAGCGCTGCCGTGACGACGTCTTGAGGCGCCAGGCGCTTGACGGTCAACATGGAATTCTCAGACGACCGCGACATGTTTGGTCAACCTGTCCAGAAAGATGTGGTCCATGCGACCCCACTTGAAGTCATCCAGCAACTGATTCAAACGGCCTTGCATGCGGTCAATGTTGACGTAATGCCGAAAGCGCGTCTTGCGGCTGATACCCGCAATGCGGGGCTGCCCGGTGTCAATCTCCCATGGATGAAAATAGAAGATGCCCGCCTCGCGGTCATGCCCATTCACCCGGCCGAGCATCCAGCGTGACAGGGTGTAAGGTAACAATCTGAAGTACCCACCCCCGCTGGACGGCAAGTTGCGGTTAAACACCCGCAAAGTCGTGATCGGGATTTCCATCAAGCCCGGACGGACCTCGTAGGCAAAGCGGGGCGAGTTCGGCATGCCATAGTGGTCGTGCCGAATAGGGTAGATGCTTGAGCTGTAGCGGTAGCCTGCCCGAGCCAGGCAGTCAAAAGCCCAGAGGTTACCGGTACCGATCGAAAAACTGGGTGCGCGATAGCCATTGACCTCGCTGCCCGCCAGATCTTCCAGCACAATTTTGGCTAGATGAATATCGGCAAAAAAGGCTTCTTCGGTCTGCTCGCTGGCGCGCTCGTGACCATAGCCATGGCTGGCCAGTTCGTGGCCCTCCTTGACTATCTGACGCACCAACTGGGGGTAACGCTCGGCAATCCAGCCCAGCGTAAAAAAGGTTGCCTTGGTATCGCGACACGCCAGCATTTCAAGAATGGAGTTGACGTTGCGCTCTACGCGACATTCACGCGTGTTCCATTCGGAACGTGCAATGTGCGGTGCAAATGCCGATACCTGAAAATAGTCTTCAACATCGATCGTCAGCGCGTTGGTGATAGTTGAGGAGGGCATACCGATTGATCTATGTGTTGTCTGATTCCAGGGCCATTGCAGCCTGTTTCGGTTTCAACCATTGGTACAGATCAGCCGCGATACGTTCGGCGGCATGACCATCCCAAAATTCAGGCAGGCGGCCACGCTTGCCCCGTCCGGCCACGATTTCTTGTACCGCACCAAGAATGACAGCACGGTCGCGGCCAACGAGGAGGTTGGTCCCTTGCTCAACGGTGATAGGGCGCTCGGTGTTTTCCCGCAGGGTTAGACAAGGCACGCCGAGCGCCGTGGTTTCTTCCTGCAAACCACCCGAGTCGGTGAGTACCACCGTGGCTCCTGCCATCAACCCCAGCATCTCAAGGTATCCCTGTGGTGGCAACAACACCATGCGCGCTGGATCAATCAGGCCCGCCAGACCAAAACGGTCAATGTTGCTGCGGGTGCGGGGATGCAGGGCAAACACCAATGGCAAGCTAGCCGCAACCTCACCCAGCACACCCAGCAAGGCACGCAGGGTTTCGGGGTGGTCCACATTGGAGGGTCGATGCAGAGTGACCACGCCATAGCCGATTGGATGACTCAAAACCAGCGGGTCGACATTGCTGGCTTGCAGGGTATCCTTCGCGCTGCGGGCGTCTGCCCGGCCAAAAACCACCGAGTCAATCATGACGTTACCCGCAAAACAAACCCGGTTTGATGGTATGCCCTCCCGCGCCAAGTTATCTTCAGCAGTGCGCTCTGTGGTGTAGAGCCGGTCAGAAATCTGGTCAGTGAGGATGCGGTTGATTTCTTCCGGCATGGCGCGGTCATAGCTACGCAGGCCGGCCTCGATGTGCACCACCGGAATGCCTTTTTTGACGGCGACCAGGGAGCAAGCCAGCGTTGAATTCACGTCGCCCACCACCGCCACGCAGGAAGGTTTGTGTATATCGACAACAGGTTCGAACCTGCTCATGACTTCTGCTGTCTGGATGGCGTGCGTACCGGACCCGACTCCAAGATTGATGTCTGGCCGTGGCAGGCGCAAATCTTCAAACAGGCGGTCGCTCATGTCTTTGTCGTAATGCTGACCGGTGTGTACCAGCAGCATGGGCAGAGGCGGAACGTGTGCCGCCATCGCCCTGAGAATGGGAGCCATTTTCATGAAGTTGGGCCGTGCACCCACCACGCAAATGACAGGACCCAAATCAGCAACCGGTGCTTCCATGACCGCCTGATTGTTCATGGATGGCCCTCCTGACTAGGATTTCTGACAGCTGAGACAAGTTTTTGCAGCATGGAGAGAATTTCGAGACTGATTCGCTCCAGCCGAAGCATGCTTAGCTCGAGGCGCCGCAAGCGGCCGTCGTATTGCTCAACACCCAAGGCGTCAATTTGACTGGAAATAGCACCCGCCAAGCCGGGAGTTCCACGCAATTTGGCGGGATCAATATCAACCGACTCGGCAGTTGTCAGACTTTGAATACCTGAATCGTCCCGGGCCGATCTTTCCCCCACTGCCTTATTGGAGGGAACCGCCGATTCATCGTGAATTTCACTCACCACCTTATTGACATCTTCAAGACCAAAGGTGGCTTTGTTGCCCAGAAAGCCAAATAACAACAAGCGATCACAAATTAGATTGATACGGCGGGGGATGCCCCCGGAGGCTTTAAAAATCGCTTCGAAAGCGGCCGAATCGAAGGTGGGACGACCAGAAGCACCTGCACATTTCAAACGATGTTCAACATAGCCCTGTGTTTCGCCCAGATCCAGCGGTCCGATATGGCAAGTAGCAGTAACGCGCTGCCTGAGTTGCTGCATGGTGGGGCTTTGCAAAATGGTACGAAACTCGGGCTGACCCACCAGAAAGGTCTGCAGCAGCGCTTGTTGGCCGAACTGAAAGTTCGACAACATGCGCAATTCTTCTACCGCCCGAGATGTGAGGTTTTGCGCTTCGTCGACAATCAGCAGGCAGCGTTTGCCCTGGTTCGACTGGTTGACCAGATAAGCCTCCAGCGCCATCAGCACTTCGGCCTTGGTAACGTCTTTGACCCGCACACCAAAGGCAGCGCCGACCAAGCGCAGGGTGTCTTCGGCATCCAACTGCGTGGTGACAAGATTGGCGGCGACAACCTTGTCGGGGTCCAGACTGGCGAGCAGGCCTCGCACAATGGTGGTCTTGCCCGCCCCAACCTCACCCGTGATGACAATGAAACCTTCGTTTCGTTGCACGCCATACTCAAGGTAGGCCTTGGCTCGCCGGTGCTGCTTGCTGCCAAAATAAAAACTCGGATCAGGGTTGAGCTGAAAAGGCCTGCTGCTTAACCCGTAAAAAGCTTCATACATGGGTCAGAACTGCACATTTAAATTGCAGGTAATCGCGTTTTCAACATAGGGCACAGTGCTGCTACTGGAAACGACGCGGCGCACCCCCACAGACGCCGCGGCCCGTTTGCCAACTTTGCCTGAGACGCTGACATTGATAAGGCGAAGAGTGGTGTCTTGCAGACTCGATACCCCGGAGGTCTTTTGCTGCGACGCAAGAACACCGAGCGAATAATTGGGCGTTAAACGGTGAGCGTAATTGACGCTGAAGCCGCGCTGACGAACCAACGAAGACGTGGTGAGGTCATCAAAAATGCCTGTCGACACAGTATCTAGCCTGCTGGTCTCGCTTCGCGTGGCAACAAACGTGATGGTGTCTCGCACACCGAGCAGCGCGAATGACAAATCTTGCCGGCGTTGCAAGGACACCGCCGCTGTCAAAAATCCGAAGGTGAACGGGTCGTTGGAATTGATACCAAATTGCGGCAAAGTTGCATTGAACTGCGCGCGTGAGACAGGATTTTTCTCGGTAGAGACATACTGGCTGTACAAGAGATCGGAGATAGCGAGACTTGCAACTCCAGTTTGGGTTGGCGTTGCTGAAACACCCTTTGAATCGGTAAATTTCCACGCGGTGAGTGCCGTTCGGTGCTCAAAATTCAGGCTGTGCGTGTCTCCGAATGAATGGTGATCCCGGGAGGCTGACAACGTGGTCATCGCGGACGGAGACCAGTTCACCCCGAAGCCGCCAGTGCCGTAGCTTTGCTTATCGAAGCTGGTGTAGTTATTGGCTTCCCGCCCGGCGTTGGCAGACACGCGCAATTGGGGCGTGATCGCGTAGGACAAGCCAAGAATCAAACGATCAGCTTCGGTGGGGCGACCGGTACTGTAATCAATACTTTGGCGGCTGGCATCTGCCGACCAGCCAAGATTCCGGAAGGTGCTGTCGCCGCTGATTTTGACGACACCATCGGCCGCTGTCACGCCTGAGCCCGCAGCCGCATCGCTATTTGTGACCGCCCGACTGTAACGGGCCTCATAGCTGGCCAGATCGCCCAATCGACCGCGCACATAGGGTGAGATCCGGTAGTTTGAAACCTCGGCTCGATTGGCGTTGATGGATGTGTTGCCGATTGACTGGGTGCCGAAGGCCGAGATGGCCTGCTGCGAAATGGAACCACTGAAATCGAGATAGGCCCAGTTATCAACCGCCTCCAGCGTACCAAACGTATTAAGCGCCTGTTGTAACTGGCTGGGCGATGAATTTTGAGCGTACACAATTTTACTCAAAGAATAGTCGAAATAGCCCTTGAGCCGACGGCCTTCACTGCTGATGCGGATGCCCGGACTGATCTCGGTAATCAGATCGGCCTGTTTATCGACACTGCTCAGGCGCACGTTATCCGTCAGGGTCTCGGTGATCGAGACACTCGGCACAATCGACACCGCCCGTTTCGGACCCGAGTCTGAGCCAGACTCCTGTGCATAAGTGCCAGCCGACGCCATAACCAAACTAGCTACCGCCGGCACTGATGAGGCCGTAATTCGCAGAGCCCGTAGAGAAAGCAAACTACACATCATGACTAGAATTAATGCCGAGAGTAGTCAGGCTTGCTGCTGCTCATGTCCGGACCATATCCATACCCGTACCCATATGCATACCCCCCTTTGGAAACAGTTCTTGCCTGATTAAGCAACATAAATTTGACGGGGCATGCATCAATGGTGGCCAGCGCGTGCCGAACCTCTGACTGCAAGGTATTTCCAGCCTGCACCACCACCACCACCTGGCCCATGTGGGAAGCCAGCGCCTGCGCCTCAGTAGCGAGAAGAAGCGGCGGCGAATCAAAAACAATGATGCGGTCAGGGTAGCGATTAGCCATTTCATCCAACAGCCGGATCATCGCATCACTGGCCAGCAATTCGGTGGCGCGGGCATGCGGCGTTCCAGTGGGCAGAATGGTCAATTTGTCAATGTTTGTTTTCACCAGCATGCTCGACATGTCCTTGGACTCACCCAGCACCAGATCGAGCAAACCGGGGCCTTCGGGCAGCCCCAGCACTTTCATCACAGAGGGGCGTGCCACGTCGGCGTCCACCAGCATGACCGTGTAATCCAACTCGGTGGCCATGCTCATCGCTAGATTAATGGCGGTAAAAGTCTTGCCTTCTCCAGCTAACGCGCTGGTCACCATGATCAGGTTACCATGGGCGATGACAGATGCGCCTTTACCCATGGCGTTACTGATCAGCGGCCGCTTGATCACCCGGAATTGATCTGCAATTTGAGATCGTGGCGCATGGGGGCTGACAATGCCCGCCGCGGCAAGTGCCTCCAGATCAATTTCAACACGTCGGGACAGAGGGGCAGGCTGAGTCTCGCTCACAGGCTTCTGTGCAGCACCAACCGTTTGAGCCACTGGCGGCGTTGCAGGCATCTCAGCACCCGCTTGGCGAAGCTGCTCCAGGCGTTGCGCCGCCTGCTCGATCAAGCTACTCATATTTGATTCATCCCGCCCGCCCGGACATCATGGAAAACACGATCATCCCGGCAATAAAAATTGCAACCAGCCCGCCTGAAGCGCCCAGAAACTTCTTCAAATCATATTTTTCCTGTCGTACAGCCGCGTCGTCCATCACCAGCGTCACAACACCCAGCAGCGGTAAACCCACCGCATCCCTCAGGGAGCGCGCATCATAAAAGACGGCACGCAATTGACTGGCGATAAAGGCGACCGCAAGTCCGGCACCCAATGCGGCCAGCAACGCGAGGGGCAGCAGCAGCAAACGGTTGGGTGCCACCGGCTGGGGCGACGCGCGCGGCGGGTCTATCAAACGGAAGTTCGCAACGCCCGCGGCACTGTCCAGATCTCCTGACAGCGCTGCCGACTCTCTTCGGGCAACAAGGTCGTTGTAATTCTTTTTATTGATGTCGTAGTCGCGGTTCAATTGGGCTAATTCAGCCTCAATTTGCGGCGCTGTTTTCATCAACTCACGCGCCCGATTGAAACGCGCCTCGTACTCCCCCACCCTGGCCCGCAGAGCGGCTACTTGCACCTCCGAGGTGGCCAGCAGGCGATTGAGCTCCTGGTAAACCAAGCTGTTGCTTGGTGACGATGCCGGGTTGGCCATCGCGGTTTTGCGTAATTCCTGTACCTGTTTGAGCTTGAGGGTCTCAAGCTCTTTGATCAGACGCCTGGCCCCGGCAACATCGGGGTGTTCCTCGGTAAAGCGCTGCAGCAGCATATCGAGATTACGCTTCTGCGCCTCAATTCGCGCGTCGATCTCAGGCGTCGAAATCGACATGGCTGACTCTTGAAGGAGGCTGCGCGATGTGATATCGGCGTTCTGCGTTTTTTCGGCTTCCAACTGGCGCTTGGCTGCATCACGCCCATTTTCTGCTTCACGCAATTCAAGGCGGGCCTGGCTCAACTGACTGCCCACGGCGCTGAGCTGCCCGGCCATGTCGTTGCCATCGGCATTTTGAAGCTCAATGTTTCGGACCTTGAATTCCTTCAAACGTGATTCAGCTTCTTCGAGCTTGGTCACGTAGGTCTTGATCTGCTCATCAATAAACTGCTTGGCCGTATTGGAGTCCTTGCGCGTGTCCCCCAGGCTGGATTCAACAAAAATTGACACCAGGGACTGGACTACCCGTTTCGCCTTCTCGGGGCTGGCATCGCGATACGACAGCACATAAAGGTTGTCGCGGCCCACGTTCTTGATTTCAAGCGTTTTCATCAGGCCATCAATCAGCGCATCCTGCGCGCTCTTGGATTGACTTTTCAAATCAAGGTCTGCCATGCGAATGAGCTTTTCAACGTTGGGGCGGCTGATGAGCGTGCGACTCAGCATCATCACCTGTTGATCGACGTTAGGCTGCACTGCCAAGCCCGACATCAAAGGCTTCAAAATGGACTGCGTGTCAACAAAAATACGGGCTGATGCCTCGTATTTGTCAGGCACCGAAAGCACCACCACAGATCCAATAGCAGTGACCACCCATGCCACCAGCAGGCCCAGCCAGCGATGCTTCCACATGCCTCTGGCAGCGGTGAATAATTGGTTAATCAGCTCATCCATCGGATCAGGTCCTTGCGGTCAGAGTGCGCACGCTGCAATACCTTCGTCAAGCGAAGCAGCAAACAGAAAAGACGCCGGACTTAAAACCAGCCTTGCGGAATGATCAGGATATCGCCAGGCTTCATCTCAACATTCGCAGATATGTCGCCTCGCTTGATGAGATCTTTGAGCCGCACAGAATACCGCTTGTCACCCTCTGAAGCACGGGTGATGGATGCCCCGTTGCCATCGGCGAAGTCCGTCAAGCCACCCACTGCAATCATGACGTCCAGCACGGTCATTTTTTGTTTGTAGGGCAAGGACTGTGGTTTGGCCGCCTCGCCGATGACCCGAATTTGTTCACTGTACGGCCCAACAAAGCTGGTAACGATAATCGTCACAACAGGGTCACGCACCAATTTACTCAACGCCTTTTCAACGTCACGGGCAATCTCCACAGAAGTTTTGCCCTGGGCAACGAGCTCATCCACCAGTGGCGTTGACACTTTGCCATCAGGACGGACCGGAACTGACAAGGAAAGCTCGGGATTGCGCCAAACAATAATGTTGAGTGTGTCACCGGGACCAACAATGTAGTTGTAATCCGGGGTGGCGGCGGCAACGGGCGCGGGCGGGTAGGCGGTCGAATAGCCGGCACATGCTGGCAACAGACCGACCAACACGCCTAGTGCGGCCCAACGCGATGCGGTTTTAGTAGTGATAAAAAAATTTTTCAAGGCGTATCCCCTAAAAAAGATGCAACCAAACGTTTAGCGCGAAATTGCACTATAGCGCATTTACCCATATCAGCAAGAACAAATCGCGATTTGCTCCATCTGTTGTTTGAAAGGCGCGACTATTTCACGCTTGGATTGTGCCCGCCATAAAATCAGATGCTATGACAAAGCTGTTGATGGTGTGCATGGGCAATCTTTGCCGATCTCCGATGGCACAAACCGTCGCCGAGAAGCTGGCTGCCGATGCCGGGCTTTCGCAACAATTGAAGTTGGATTCGGCAGGCACCCACGCCCCCCACTTGGGCGAGCGGCCGGACCCCAGGGTCGAGGTGACGCTATCGCGCCGCGGGTATGAAATGGGGCGCATTCGTTCCCGCAGAATCGCTCCGCAAGATTTTCAGCACTTCGACCTGATTCTGGCGATGGACGCCAGCAATTTGGCTGAACTACAACGGCTGTGTCCGCTGGCGCACTTGAGCAAGTTGCGATTGTTTCTGGACTTTGCAGAAGGGCTGAATGAAACCGAAGTACCCGACCCGTATTACGGCAACTCAGAAGGCTTCGAGCGCGTATTGGATCTGTGTGAGGCGGGCGCCAGTGGGTTGATCAAACACTACACCTTGTAATAGTCGCGGTACCACGCCACAAAGCGAGCAATGCCCTGCTCAATGGAGGTACCAGGTACAAAACCAACCCATTCGTTCAATGCATCAGTATTGGCATAGGTGGCAGGTACATCACCATCTTGCAAGGGCAACAGATTTTTTTCGGCTTTTTTACCCAGCACCTCTTCGATACACGCGATGAAATCAAGCAGGGGCACGGGGTTGTTATTGCCAATGTTAAACACCCTGTAAGGCACATTGCTGGTGGCCGGGTCAGCTTGGGCGGCGTCGTAGGCGGGGTTGGGTACAGCGGTGCGATCCAGCACGCGAATGACACCTTCGACGATGTCGTCCACAAATGTGAAGTCGCGCTGCATCTGCCCATAGTTGAAGACATCAATGGGGCGCCCGTCCAGAATGGCCTTGGTAAACAGGAACAGTGCCATATCGGGCCGACCCCAGGGACCGTAGACGGTGAAGAAGCGCAGGCCGGTGGTGGGCAGACCATACAGATGACTGTAGGTGTGTGCCATCAGTTCATTGGCTTTCTTGGTGGCGGCGTACAGGCTGACCGGGTGATCCACGCTGTCGTGTTCGGAGAACGGCATTTTGGTGTTGCCACCGTAAACGCTGGAGCTGGACGCGTAAACCAGGTGTTGCACTTGTGCGTAACGGCAACCTTCCAGGATGTTGACAAAACCCACGATGTTGCTATCTATATAGACATGCGGGTTTTGCAGGGAGTAGCGCACACCGGCTTGGGCGGCCAGATGAATGACGCGATCAAATTTTTCAGCGGCAAAGAGTTGGGCCATGCTCTGCCGATCAGCCACATCCATTTTGACGAAGCGAAAACCTGCGTTCGGCATCAGCCGCTTGAGCCGATTTTCTTTAAGGGTGACGTCGTAGTAGTCGTTGAGGTTGTCCAGCCCAAGCACCTCGTCCCCGCGCGCTAGCATGCGCAGTGCGGTGGTCATGCCAATGAAGCCCGCCGCCCCCGTCAATAGTATTTTCATAACCCGATGGTCGATGCTCAGTTAATTCAGGCTTATCTTAATGTATGCCAGCCAGAGAGCTCGGGTGGACGTCAATGACTTCGGCAGCATCGGCAAAAAAACTCGCGAGTTTCGCGGCAATGCCCAACACACCGTCGTTGCGGTCTTCCCGAACCACTTCACCCTCGCACACCAGCCTTATTTTCTCACCCCGAACATTCACCTCGACCGTAAAGTGCACGCGCAAACCCGGCTCTTGCGTCAATTCCGTTTCAAAATAAATGCCGGTGGCGCTGATGTTGCGGGTCAAGCCCTGAACGCCGCCGATCTCGTCCGGCAACTCGGTATCAAATCGATCAGCGCCCCGCGCACTTCTCAAAGGTGACGTGTGTTTTTGTGTTTTTATGTGTTTCATGCGTCAACAATATCAGCGTCTCTCACGACGCAAAACTAGAAAAACCCATCCCGGCGCCGGGTCGACTAGTCAGATACTGAGGACGCATAAATTGCGTCTAATAAAATCCGCGGATGAAGTAGTCATGATAAATTAATTAAGTGGGGGCTTGGCGATGAAGAACTGGCACGGTTATTCAAATGGGGCATTGGCCCGTATTCCCAGCACTGGCCGTATGAACTTCAACAGCAATTGCTGGAGCGGGTTGGAATTGCCAAAAGGGCGCCAGGTTAATTTAAGCTTTTGATGATAAGCGTCAAAGTGCATACCCCACGGAGCCGCCTTGATGGAGCCGCGCCCCAGCAAGAGCTTCAAGACAGATGTGCCCATCACACCGGCACACAGGTCGCAGGCCATGATGGTTGACGGCCCCCTCTTCTCCTGAAAATTGACCGCTTCGGGCGCAACCAGGTAATCACGTTGAACCATTGCGGGCGACAGGCCGGCAATGAAACGGGCATATTGCTCCTGCGACTCGTGCCCCTCAACCTTGAAGTAATCCTCAAAACTCATGCCATCAGGACGAAAGTAGAGAAACGCGGTGCCCATGCCGAGCGGTGCCGCCGTCAGCGCCGGAATGCCCTTTTCCCGGCATTTCGCAAACACCATGCGACGCGCCGGCAGCACAAAGAAATCCAGTCCGTCCACATACACATCGACATCACGCAGAAATTCGTCAACGTTTTCAGGCTTGATGCCCTGTGGAAACAGGCGCAGATCAATCTCTGGATTGATGTCGAGCGCCAATCGGGCGACCGTGTCGATTTTGGGCTGCCCCATAAACGACATGAAAGCGCCAGCCTGACGGTTCAGGTTGTGCACATCGAAATCGTCGAAGTCGGAGATGTTGAAATGACTGATCCCGAGCCGGGCGAGCGTCAGCAAGTGCGCCCCCCCCACGCCGCCCAGCCCGGCAATCGCAATGCGAGACTTCTTGAGTTTGGCCTGTTCAGTCTGTGTAACCCAGCCAATATTGCGCGAAAAAGCGCGGTCATAGCCAAAGGTGATTGGGACTGTCATGGACACTCTCAGTGTGTTAAATTTTGCATTGTGCCCTCGAATTCAACGCAAGGAAATAGCCGTGAACCGTGACACGCTGGCCCGTATTCTCGACCTCGCACGCTGGGCGCCCAGTGGTGACAACACACAACCGTGGCGGTTCGAGATTGTGGACGACCATCTGATCCGGGTGCATGGCACCGATACGCGCGACCGTATTCTTTATGATTACGATGGGCACCCGAGCCACATCGCCCACGGCGCGCTGCTTGAAACGATGCGGATTGCGGCGTCCGGCTTTGGCCTGACTACCAGCTTGTCTATTTCGTCTGAGGGTGATGATCGCAGCCCGACCTACGACATAAGGCTGGCGCATAGCCCAACCTTGGTCCGGGACCCGCTCTTTGCCTGCATTGAAACGCGCACGGTACAGCGCCGACCGATGAAGACCACAACTCTTGCGGATAAGCAGCGTCAGGCGCTGATCGACGCTGCGGGCGAAGGTTTTCGCGTGCAAATGTTCGAGTCGCTGGGGGATCGAATGAAGGTGGCCGGGCTACTTTGGGACAGTGCGAAAGTGCGCCTGACTTGCCCGGAGGCGTATCCGGTTCATAAAGAGGTTATCGAGTGGCGAGCTCGCTACAGCAAGGACCGCATCCCGGAGCAGGCGGTCGGCGTTGATCCGGCGACGGCGCGTCTGATGGAGTGGGTCATGCAAAGTTGGGGGCGGGTGGCGTTCTTCAATCGTTACCTTTTGGGCACTGTGGCACCGCGCATCGAACTCGACCTGCTGCCGGCGCTATGCTGCGCCGCGCATCTGTTGGTGCGGCCGCAACGGCCGCCAGTACTCTTGGCGGACTGGGTTCAGCTGGGCATCGCAGTGCAACGCATCTGGTTGACGGCGACGCACCAAGGCTTGCATTTGCAGCCGCAGATGACCCCAGTGATTTTTCGTTGGTATGCCCGCGCCGGGCGCCGCTTCTCTACCGCCCCGACCCTGTTTGAACAAGCACTCAACCTGTCTGGTGATTTTGAGCGCCTTGCCAAGGCAACGCCAGCGGACGATTTCGGCTTCTTCGCCCGGGTCGGAGTTTCGCAAGAGCCACACAGCCGCTCCATCAGGCAAGACCTGGCCGACCTAATGAAGGCTTGAGATGAAGCAGCGGGTGCCCCGAGGATCAGTACGATGACCGAAGCCCGGCCACGTTGAAAAGCCGCCTGCAGCAGCACCAAGCCCAGCTCAGCGGCGCACCGCGCGGACATATTTTCGAGTGCGAACTTTGCACACCAAGATGTCAGCAAGGCACCCGGAGAGATCGCTCTCGCGGGCCAGTGCGGCATAGGCTGGAACAGTCACGTCGCCAGCGGCACTGCGCGACTGGCGTCCAACAGGGCTGAACGGTAAGGGCAGGACCAACACACGTTGACGCAGTGGGTGCCCCCGCTTGCCGCTCAACTTATTCCCCTTGCCGGGTGAGTCAAGACTCTCACCTGCAAGTGAGTGCGCCCTTCCGGGCCCACCATGAAAAAGCCCCATGTTTCCATGGGGCTTGAAAGAATTGCGGAGTTCTTAGGACTTGGAGTTGCGGCGGCTCATGAAGCCCACCCCAAGCAAAGCGATACCAAACAAGGCCAACGTCGAGGGCTCAGGCACTGCCAACCTGAACTGACCGTTGTTGGAGAGGCGCAAATCGGTTCTGAGGTTTGGAGTGACCGTAGTAGGAACGTTAGGATCGAACGCGTTGTTGTAATCAGTTATCAGGCTGCCTGTGATAGGCGTAAACGAAGTAATTACATTGGTGGTGGCAAAACCGAGAAGCAGACCTGTCGCTGAATTGGCTACCGTGGCAAGATCACCCATGGCTGAGTCGAAGAAATAGCCAGTTTGCATCCCCGTAGCCTTGAAGATAAAGGAAATGGCGCCGTTCGGCAGCACGGTGCCCGCGTTAAGGACGGCGCTGCCGACCTGAAGAGTGAAGTCAGCGATGTCGGTAGTGCCGGAGAAAACATTCAGAGAGCCGCCGGGGTTGAAGGTGAGGTTCCCGCCAACATTACCCAAGCCAGTACCGATAAATTTTGCTGTCAGAGATGGGGCTAAGGCGGTGGTGCCGTCGGCAGTTAAATTTAAAAAATTGCCAACCTCATTGAACGTGAAATTGGTGGCATCGCTAAAGGTGTTGTGCACGTATGCGACGCCAGTAAGATCCAGGTAATCTTGCACCAAGACAGGCGCATTGCCGCCGGCACCGTCGGTGTCAATGTACCAATTGGTCAGGGTGGCAGAGGCGGGAGCGGACAGCGCGAACAGGCTTGCGGCCACTGCGGCACTGATTAAAGTTTTCTTCATCATGATGGCTCTCCAGGTGGTTGAGGGATTTGATGCAATCGTCTTGCGCTCGCATAAAAGCATGTTGCGTGCCATATTTCCAAAGAATTCGTAAGCTATTGATTTATTTAGATAAATATGAATTGAGTTTCATTTTTCTGTCTGACGTTAGCTTCCCCTGTAAGAAATGCCGACAGTTTTTTGGAGAAGCGGCAATCAAACAACCGGCAAACAACAGCGGACAGACCATGGCTTCTGTCTAAATCCAAGTCCCATAAGCGCCTTCAAACGCCACTTCTCACAACGCATCCGGGTTTCTACTTCTGGCGGTAATATTCGCAGGAACACAGCCGGGGAGGTGCCGGCATCATTTTCGTTTTGCTCAAATCCTCGCTTGTTCCGGACGCAATTGATCTTCTACTTGGACCGAGTAACGCTATAGTCCCGCTGGCTTCCCGCAAATAACGCAATTTCCCATGGCCGTCTCCGTTTTTGTGAATTCGGCCACCACTACACCCATTCTTAAGCCACCAGCCGAAGCGCGCCGGGCCAGCCCATGAGCTCTTCCCGAATTGGGAGGGACTGGGACTGGGACTGGGACTCAGAAATAATAGGTTCCCAAAACCTGTATGAGTCGCCGATCCGGTAATATTCCGAATTCGCTGGTGGAGTTGCCCATGTTCTGCTGCAGCTGCAAAGTCAGATCGAAGCTCGGCCAGTGGTGGCGCAGCTCGACCCAGGCAAGCCGGCTGTCGTCTCCGGGATTAAAACGAAGGTAAGCGGCCAGATCCAGATCCTTGAGCCAGAGACTTTTTTGTGTGACGTAGATCAGGTAAGCCTGCCGGGGCGCCAGTTCCTGAAGCCGCAGGGCTTCACGCAGGTACGCCAGCTGGGTCGCTGGCGCTGCGCCGAGAGCCGCCCAGTTTGACTGATTCAGCCCAAAGCCGTTGTACTGGTATTCGGCCGTGACGGACAGCTTGCCCAACGTGGTGTAGGTGATGCCACCGACGAAGCGATTGCGCGTAGCCGCGCTTACCGGCAAAGCCAATGCGCGGCTCAGCAAATCGGGCTCGCTGCCACGTGACCATTCAAGGTGGGCTACTGCCGCGTCCGACAGCAACGCCGTCAAATTGGCGCCCAGCGCCGGCGATCTGCCGTCTTCCTTGTAAACCAGTACCTGGCTGCTGACACGTTGCGAAAACTGGGTGCCGAGTGCGACCAAGGCCCGGTCCCGGTTGTTGGTTGACCCGAGGTCCAGACTCCAGCCATCCGGGTTCGGGCGGTCGGCCAGCTTGGGTGAAAGGGCAACCGACAACGAACCGTCGGTCCAGAGGCGTTGAGCGCGCAGCATGACGGAGCCAAGACGATTCTCCCGCAGCGCAAAGGGATCGGCGGTAGTCAGGACGCGCAAGCTGCCATCACGGAAAAAATCCGTCGGGTTGTAGCCGTAGCCTGACCCATAGCGCAGGTTGATACGGCCAAACTCCAAAACTGTGTTTCCACTCTCGGGCTGCCAGCTCAAATAGGCCTCGCGCAGGCTGTTCACGGTATCATCAGCGCCGGCGTCCCGGGGATAAAGATGGTCAAGACGGTCGGAAATGACGGCGCGCAGGCCCAGGCCTAGCCGTGCAGTATGAGAAAAGTCAAACGAGACGCGTCCGATGTCGCGGCTTTCGGGCAAGTAACGCTGGCTGGCGTTACCGATGGTACCCTCGATGAAAAACTTGGTATTGCGGGCGGATTCAGGGGCGACTTCTGGGGCGCTTTCGAGGTTCAGAGCGTCAGCGTCAGCCTCCGCGTCTGCGCCCAGCGCAGGCATCGCCTGAGTAAAAGCCATAGCGAGGATGGAACATGAAACGGCATGGGTAAATGAGCGCATGAGCTTAGTCCGGTTGGAAGCGGGGCAGGAAATCTCGCTGCATCCACGTATCTGGAATGGCGCGTGCCTTGTAGTCTGAAAAGCGCATGAGCGTGACCGACTGGGGATTGAGGCCGTCAATGATCACGGTCTCGGTCGGGCGCTCTGCGCCGAGTTGGGGCTGAAAACGGCGATAGTAGGCCGTCTTGAGCAAGCGCGACGATTCGGCGAAAAAGCGCGCCTTGAGGGGCCGGTTGTTTTCGGCGGCTACCCACATCTCGATGCTTGCATAAGTGACATCCGGTGTCGCCGCAACGAGAGCAAGCTTGTGCGCCTTGCGTGTGCGGCGTTCACCGTCCTGAATCTCCTCGTCGCCGACCAGCGTCGCCTTGTAGTCCTTTGCCAAATTCACGGTAGCCACATCGCCATTGGATGCCTGCCCAAGCAAGCGCTGTTGCGGCGACAGGCGAACACTCGCCTTGCTGGTCGGGTCGTAAAACCACATGTCATTGCCGTTCTTGAGCATCAACTTGCCGGCATCGCGCGCCGGCAATACGAAACGGATCAAGCTGGCGAACTGGCTCCCTTCCTGCTGGATACGCGAGTAACTGGTGAGTGTGCTGGTGTCGACCTGCTTTCCGCCCTGAAATTCAGTCAGGGTGACGGTGACGCTGAACGGTCGCCCGGGGTTGCGGATGGCATCGCTGGCCGCGAGGATCTCATCCGCGCTCGGCGCGGACCATGCCATGCCAGATCCGAAGAGGAACGAAAACAGAAACAGAACTATGGATTTCATGACCGTGGAGCCTCTCTCTATCAAACGTGGCGCAGGGCCTCGACCACGTCCAGTCGCGCAGCCCGGTGGGCAGGCCACCAGGCAGACAGGATCGCAATGCAGATGAGGCCGAAGGTTGTGCCAAGGATCATGCGATTTTCACCCCAGACGTTGACCGTGAATGGCACCAACTCGACGTTGCCTGGCGGCAACCAAGGCATGCCAATCTGGTTGATGATGACAGACAACACCAACGCCAGCACAACACCGAGCACAGCCCCGCAAAGGCCGAGCAGCGCTCCTTCGGTCACAAACAGGCGCCGAATACCGGATCGACGCAAGCCAATCGCACGCAGGGTGCCAATCTCGACGGTGCGTTCGACAACAGTGGTGTTCATGGTGTTGCTGACAGTAAACAGAACGATGCCGCCAATCAGCACGAAAACGAAACCAAATATAGTGTCAAACATCTGCATGGTCTGGACATAAAAAGGATTCAGTGCCCGAAAGTCCAGCACGGCCAGCGGCTGGCTGGTGGAAAACTTGGCCAGTATCGGCGCCAGGCGCACAAGCGCCGCCGGAATCTGATCAGAGTGGCGAAGCTGGATCATGATCGAAGTTGCCCTGGGTGGTGATTTACCATAGATTAACTTCTGTAATTGCGCAAGATGCATCATCACGTAGACTTCATCGAGCTCCTTAACACCCTGGTCTTCGGCACGAATCACTTCCAGTGAAGTGACATTCGGTGCACCCCGGGCGTTGACGACCAGCACTTCGATCCTGCGTGGGCTGGCCCCGGCGGTGCCGGACGCAGCCGTTGTCTCTTGCAGGCTGAGCTGGGCGATATCGTCCGGAAGTGCCTTGCTGTCGGCCTTCTGCTCCTTTTCGGGCTTGGGACAGCGGGCAATCTTTAATGCATCACATAACTGCAGTACCCGGGCCACGCCGGTTCCGACGACGGCGGCATCTGCCGCCGCCCCCTCGAGAGCAGACGCCGGAGCCTTGGTACGCAGATCAAAGTCGTTCCAGCGCCGCATGCGGTTGATGTCTTCGGCAACGAACCCATTGCCGATGATGGTGCGGGAGACGTTGGCCGCGTAATTGGCGGCAATGCCGCCAAACTGTAGCGTTGGCGTCACCACAAGGAGCATGTTGCGCAACACTTCATCGCTCTGGATGGCGGCCATGATCTTTGTGTAATCGGCAATACCATAAGCGGTCGGGTTGCCGCTGCCATAAAGATAAAAGTCCCGGTGCTGAATTTGCAGGTGGCCACCCTTTTGCACGTGTCTGGTGTGCAACTCATAATTGACATTGGTGCTGAAGCCGCCGAACAAGAGGATCGAGGTCGAACCGATCGCCATCGCCAACAAGGTGGCCAACGAGCGGCGCCGGTTGCGCAAGAGATTGCGCACGGCCAGGGACCAGGTCATCATGGTACGTCCGCCTGGCCTTGGCGACGAATGCCGCGAATCGTGCCGTCCTTGAGAAAAATCGTGTCGTCAGCGGCCTTAATCACGTCAGGATCATGGGACGAAAAAATAAAGGATGCCTCATATCGATCCACCATCTGACGCATCAAGGCGAGAATGGCAGCCCCGGTCTGGCTGTCCAGATTGGCGGTCGGTTCGTCGGCGATGACCAACTTTGGCTTGCGGGCCAAGGCGCGGGCAATGGCGACTCGCTGGCGTTGCCCACCCGACAATTGGCCCGGAAGGCTCTTGGCCTTATCGCTCAACCCGACCGCGTCGAGCAGCTTGGATACCCTTTCACCCCGTTTTTTCGCCGATGCGCCCGCCAGCAGCAAAGGGTATTCGATATTCTCATATGCGCTCAGGACAGGTAGGAGGTTGAAGTTCTGAAAAATGAAGCCGATGTTGTTGGCACGGAAGTCCGACAGAGCGTCATCGGTCAAGTCGCCCACCTTGCAGCCGGCCACTATGATTTCGCCACTGTCAGGCTTGTCGATGCAGCCGATCATGTTGAGCAGGGTTGTCTTGCCACTGCCCGATGGACCCAGCAGCACGGTAAAACATGCGCGGCGGACGACAATATCGACCCCTTTAATCACCGGGGCGCTAACTGAATCCAGGTGATAGGTTTTTTCGACCTGCTTGAGAACGGCCACCGGTCGATGATTTCCCGCGTTTTCCGCAGTCCGCTCTGTCATCTTTCGCCCCAATTGAAATATGTTCGCTCGGGTCGCCAATTATTACCACATCCGAAGCCAAGTCGTTCCCAAATCAGCGTGGGGGGAGTGAACCAACGGCGTCGACCAGCGCATTGGGCGACCCGAAATTCAGCCGAAAGAACAGTGTAATGCGTTCGACGTCCGGACTGCATCGCTCGCCAAGTTGATTTTCGAATTCAACCTATTTCCGGCAGTTAACGCGGCATAAACCGGCTGCAAGCTAGACTGAGAGCCAGTTTCAACGGATTTACAGAGGTCACCTGGCTATTCCGCTGATCGTGACCGATGACTCCGGCCTCGTGACCGGTCGTTCCGGGGAACGTGACCGACGGTTTTAACAAGCCGGACACAGCGCACTTTGAATTGTAGGTATTTCGGTTTTTGGGGTCGGTTTTTTCCTTTTTTTAATGGCTTTAAGGGCGCGTCAGCGCCCCCTCGTCACTGCACCTGGGGAGCTTGGACGGCCTCTTGATCGCCTGATGATTTTTGCTTGGAACTGCGCAACGACTCCCCCTTGGGCGTGATCCGGTGTGTGCGCTGCAGCAGCCGGTCCAGCATCGCGTCGGCGATGGTGGCGTCACCAATCCAGCTATGCCAGTGCTCTACCGGCAATTGGATGGTAATGATCGTGCCCCGAGTGGCGGCGCGGTCATCAATAATTTCCAGCAGATCTGCGCGCGTGCCGGCGTCCAGCGCGGCCACCGCCCAGTCATCGAGAATCAGCACATCGGTCTTGGCCAGCTGGATCAGCCACTTGCCAAAGCCCCCTGAGCCATGCAGCACGCGCAACTCCTCGGCCAGCCGTGGCGTGCGCAGGTAGCTCACCGAGTGCCCATGCCGGCAGGCGTATTGCCCCAGCGCGCAAGCCAGCCATGTCTTGCCCGAACCGGTGGCGCCGTTGATGATCACCGTGTGGCCCGTCTTGATCCAATCCCCCAGAGCCAAACTGGTGATCTGGCCTCGGTCCACACCGCGACCTGCGCGCGTATCCATATCCTCAATCGTGGCCTGCGGATACTTCAGCCGGGCCGGGCTCAGTAGTCGGGTACGCCGGCGGTCATCGCGGCTGGCCACTTCCCGGTCCACCAGCATGGCAAGCCGCTCCTCAAAGCTCAGGGCGCTCATGGATGGCTGCCCCTTGAGCTACAGCAGCCACAACGCGCACAGCAAACGCGATGTACTGGGAACATGGCTGCTGGCGATACTGGCCGGGCACAAACGCCACGCGCACATCACCTGACTCCGAGGTGATGCGGTGAGCCCCCATATTCTGGGAATGAAAAAAATCATCAGCGAAGACGCGCTGCGTGGCTCGTTGACTTGCATGAGCGCCGAGCAAAGTAATGCTTGGCTTGTGCCCCAACCCCTGACAAGGGTGCAAGCCGCATTGAGCACCCCCTGGATACTGGACATCGACACCACCATCAAACCCTTGTACGGCAAACAAAGCGGAGCTGAGGTGAGCTACAACCCCCACAAGCACGGTCGCCCCAGCCATGCCCTGCATACCTACTGGGTCGGCAATCTGCGACTGGTACTCGACGTTGTTATCTCCCCCGGCAAAGAGCACAGCGCAGCATCAGCGCGACCTGACTTGATCGCCGTACTGAACAAACTCACCCCCAACAGCGCCCAGCCCTGGTCCGAGGAGACTGCGGCTTTGGCAACGAGCCCTTCATTGCCGAGTTGGAAGAGCGCGCCCAGCCCTACCTGTTCAAACTACGCCAGACCGTGGGCGTAAAGCGCATGCTGGCACGCCAATTTGCACGCGATGACTGGGAGCACACCCAGACCCAGCGACCAGGGCTGGAGCGTAGTCGAAGACACCCTCAAGCTGCCGGGCTGGGATAAACTCGACTGCTATCGCGCGTGCTGGAGGGTCAGCCACTGGGCAAACGATATCGTGCCCCGGCCCATGCGTTTGCCAAGCGCTACACCCCGGCTGACGCGCTCGAGGTAGATCGCGCGCATGGCACGCTATCAGGCCACCGGCCACCGTGCATTTACTCAAGCGGGCATGGCATGTGTTTGCTGATGCGCGCTTTGAACGCCCGGCCAGCCTGTCGATGTCGCACCTGTACAACCTGCGCCACAGCAAGATTTACCAGAATCAGCGCGTGAGCTTTGTCAAGACGCGCCCCGTAGTCAACCCCATCGACATACGGCGCGCCCCACGCCCACAGGGTCGTCTTGGCTTCATCCGCATAATTCGGTTCACCAAGGTGATCTGGACGGCACCAAAGGGGGTCTATCACGTCAATGCGGTGGATATCGTCACCCAGTGGGAGGTGGTGGCCACCTGTGAGCGCATCAGCGAGGTCTACTTGCTGCATGTGCTGCAAGACCTCATCGAGCAGTCTCCCTTCGAGATTCTGGGGCTTCACTCGGACAACGGCAGCGAGTACATCAATAAAACAGAAGCTGCGCTGCTGGAGAAGATGCGCATTGATCAGACCAAATCCCACTCACGCCATTCCAATGACAATGCGCTGGCCGAAGAGCAAAAATGGCTCAGTGATCAGAAAGGCATTTGGCTACAGCCACATACCCCAGCGCTTTGCCGCTCCCATCAACGCGTTCTATTGTGAGTTTCTCAACCCCTATGTCAAACTGCACCGCCCTTGTCTGTTTGCCAGAGAGGTGGTCGCCGCCAAGGGCAATATCCGTAAGACCTACCCGCCATGACATGGTTCAAACCTCGTTGTCCAAGCTGGAAAGTCTGGAGGGTGTGGGCAAGTTCCTGCGCTCGGAACTCACTATTGAACAACTTCAATTGCAGGCCAAAGCCCAGAGCGATCTCGATGCTAACAACACCATGAATGTTGCCCGGCTTAAACTATTCGACTTGTTCAACCGACGATCCAAATCCGTCGCCTGATTCATCCCTTCGATCCAGCTTCGCTCAGGCTCATACCTGAATTGGAAAATACTCCTGTGTTTTCCCTAATCAGACTTTCAGCGCGGTCAGAACTTCGTCCAGCATCTTCTTGGCGTCACCAAACAGCATGCGGTTGTTTTCTTTGTAGAACAGCGGGTTGTCCACCCCAGCGTAGCCCGAGGCCATGCTGCGCTTCATGACAATGGAGGTCTTGGCCTTCCAGACTTCGAGCACCGGCATGCCGGCAATCGGGCTGCTCGGGTCGTCCTGGGCGCCGGGGTTGACGATGTCGTTGGCACCAATCACCATGACCACATCGGTTTTGGGGAAGTCATCGTTCAATTCATCCATTTCGAACACGATGTCGTAAGGCACCTTGGCTTCGGCCAGCAACACGTTCATGTGGCCAGGCATACGCCCCGCCACCGGGTGAATACCAAAGCGCACGTTGACGCCCTTCTCGCGCAAGAACTTGGTGATCTCAAACACGGTGTGCTGCGCTTGCGCCACGGCCATGCCGTAGCCGGGAACAATGACCACGCTCTTGGCTTCACGCAGCAGCTCGGCGGTCTCGATGGCACTCACCGGGGTCACCTCGCCGGCCGGTTGTGCCGCGCCACCGGCCGGTTTCGGGGTCGCGCTGGTGGTGCCGAAACCACCCGCAATCACGCTGATGAAGCTGCGAGCCATTGCCGTGCACATGATGTAGGACAGGATTGCGCCGCTGGAGCCGACCAAGGCACCGATGACGATCAGCAGGTCGTTGGACAGCATGAAGCCGGTGGCGGCGGCCGCCCAACCCGAGTAGCTGTTGAGCATGGACACCACCACTGGCATGTCGGCGCCGCCGATGGCCATCACCATGTGGATGCCAAACAGCAGCGCAATCACCGTCATCACGATCAGCGGCGTCATGCCGGCACTCAGGGATTCGGCGTGCAGGAACTCGCGCCCGAAATAGATCACCACTAACAGGCCCACCAGGTTCATCCAGTGCCGCCCTGGCAACAACATGGGGTTGCCGCCGATGCGGCCCGAGAGCTTGCCAAACGCGATGATGGAGCCGGAGAAGGTGACCGCACCGATCAGGATGCCGATGTAGATCTCCATTTCGTGGATGGACTTGGCGGCACCGGTGAAACCGCTCGAAGCGGCCGGATCAATGTAGGTGGCAAACCCGACCAGCATGGCGGCCAGACCGACCATGCTGTGCATCAATGCCACCAACTCGGGCATCTGCGTCATTTGCACGGTGCGCGCCGCATACAGACCGATGCTGGCGCCCACCAGCATGGCGCCGATGATCCAGGGAATACCGGAGGCGCTCACTTGGGGGCCGAACACCGTGGCCAGCACGGCGATCGTCATGCCGATCATGCCGTAGAGGTTGCCGCGCAGCGCGGTTTGCTGGTTGGACAGTCCGCCCAGGCTCAAGATGAAAAGAATTGTGGCCCCAATATAGGAGACCGTTGCCAAGCTTGCAGACATCAGTCGCCTCTCTTATTTACGGAACATGGCCAGCATGCGCTGGGTCACGGCAAAGCCGCCGAACATATTGATGGCGGTGAGCACAATGCCCGCCGCTGCCACCCAGCGTATCAACTCATCAGGGCGATCAACCGCCCCGGCAATCGGTGAAATCTGCACCAGTGCACCGATGGCGATGATGCTGCTGATGGCGTTGGTCACGCTCATGAGCGGTGTGTGCAAGGCTGGCTTGACGTTCCACACCACCATGTAGCCGACAAAGCAGGCCAGCACAAAGACCGTGAAGTGCGCCAGGAATTCCTTGGGCGCGCTGGCTCCGATCAGCCAAAAGAGCAATGCCGCGACGCCAAACATCACCGCTGTGCGGGTGCCGGACGCCGGGGCGCTGCTTTGACCATGCCCACCCTTGGGCTTGGCCACCACTGCTGCAGGTTTGACTGCCGGCGCTGCCGGCGCAGCCGGTAGTTTAGGCGCCGGCGGCGGCCAGGTGATGTTGCCCTCCTTGGTTACGGTCAGGCCGCGGATGGCATCGTCTTCCATGTTGACGTTGATGATGCCATCCTTGGTCTTGCACAGTTCCTCGGCCAGGCGAAACAGGTTGGTGGCGTACAAAGTGCTGGACTGCGTGGACAGGCGCGAGACCAGGTCGGTGTAGCCGACGATGGTCACGCCGTGCTTCACCACCGCCTGGCCGGGCTCGGTCAGCTCGCAGTTGCCGCCCTGCTCGGCGGCCATGTCAACGATGACGCTACCCGGCTTCATGCTCTTCACCATCTCGGCGGTGATGAGCTTGGGCGCAGGCTTGCCAGGGATCAGCGCGGTGGTGATGATGATGTCTACATCTTTGGCCTGCTTGGCGTACATGGCGCGCTGGGCCTGCTGAAAGCCCTCGCTCATGACCTTGGCGTAGCCGCCGCCGCCAGAACCCTCTTCCTCATATTCGACCTTCACGAATTCGCCGCCCAGCGACACGACCTGGTCGGCCACTTCGGCACGGGTGTCATTGGCACGAACGATGGCACCCAGGCTGGCGGCGGTGCCAATCGCCGCCAGTCCGGCAACACCAGCACCCGCAATAAAGACCTTGGCTGGCGGCACCTTGCCCGCAGCCGTGATCTGACCGCTGAAGAAGCGGCCAAAAGCGTTGGCCGCCTCAATGACGGCGCGGTAGCCGGCAACACCGGCTTGGGAGGTCAACGCATCCATCTTCTGGGCGCGGCTCAGCGTGCGCGGCAGCGCGTCGATGGCCAGCACGGTGACCTTCCTGGCGGCGAGCTGCTTGAGCAGCTCCGGATTTTGCGCGGGCCAGATGAAGCTCACCAGCGTGCTGCCCTCGTGCATCAGCGCCACTTCTTCGGCCGTGGGGGCCCGCACCTTGAACACGATGTCCGAAGAGGCCCACAACTGGGCTGCTCCTTCGACGACCGTGGCCCCGGCGGCGCGGTAGGCATCGTCGCTCATATTGGCGGCGTCCCCGGCACCCGATTCCACTGACACGGTGAACCCCAGTTTGATGAGTTTCCCCACCACATCAGGAACCGTCGCCACGCGTTTTTCGCCCGGAAAAACTTCGCGCGGCACGCCAATGCGCTGCACCGTGTTAGGTGTCTCGCTGGAAGAAGGATTGCCCATCTCAGGGGCAACGGCGACACGGGTGATTCCCGATGTCGTCGCAATAGGTACGCCGGTCTGCATTAAGCGACTCCTCAACTTGATTTTTGCAACAGCTGGTGCGGTGCCTCTCCGCTGACAAACACTGCGGGAAACACTGCGCGGCAAGCTTAACTTAATTTGCTCCGATTGCAGATCAGGCAACCATGACGTGGGTCAA
>DFWY01000072.1:0-4176 GCA_002381615.1 Polaromonas sp. UBA4122
CGCCTTTCACGGCGCACACTGAAGGCGGTCATTCGCAAGATTTGTCGTGGTGACGGCAAGGTGCCCAAAGCCGACATGGAACATTGAGAAAAACGGTCGGTCGTCGCCAATTCCCTAGCGATAGTGTTCTCGCCGCCGTTCTTCCGAGATGAACTCTTCAAGGTCGGGATCCATCGCATTGCGGGACGAGATGATGCCGATTGGCCGGCCGTTCTCAATCACGGGTACATGACGGAAGCCATTCTCCTGCATCAGCAGCATCGCGTGCCCGTATGATTTGTCAGGATCCAGGGTCTTGGGCGCGGCGGTCATCACGTCGGTCAGTGGCGTGGTTTTGACATCGCGACCCTGCGCGATCACGCGGAATACCGCATCTCGCTCGGTAAAAATGCCGACGAGACGCTCGTTCTCGACGACCATGATGGCGCCGACGTTCTTGTTTAGCATCAGCCTGGCGGCGTTGCTGACGGTTGTCTCTGGCGGAGCAGAGAGAAATTTCTTCTGCTCCATGATGTTTCTAATAGGTTGATCGAACATAACAGCCTCCCAAGTTAAATGCTAGCCGCCTTTTGAAATATTCCTTTGACCTATGTCAGCCCTCGCTTGCGCCAAATCCTCAATGTGGCTGCGTTCCAACTGAAAGCGCCGCCGTATTCCTTTCGCCATTCCATTTTCAGCACCTTGCCGGTCTCGCTCGACGGCAGTGACTGCGGCCATCGCAATACATAAGGGTCGATTCCCGCCTTTCCTAATCAATCAGAGTGGGAATATTGTTGTATTGACAACGCATGGACGCTGAACGTACACCGCTCACGCCAGCGGAAAGTTCAAGTCTCTGAGTCCTCAGGTCAGCAAAGCCACCACCGCCGGAAAGCTGAAAAACGCCAGCACCGTTGACAGCAAAATGATGCGGGCAATGCGACCGTTGTCAGCGCCAAAGCGCTCGGCCAGCATGGCCACATTGCTGGCGCTCGGCAGGGCCGCCAGCAGCACCATCACGGTCAGGGTAAAACGATCCAGCGGCAGGCCCAGGGAAATCGCACTCAGCCCCAGCAGCCCCAGCAGCAGCGGGTGAAGCACCAGCTTGATGAGCGTCACAGGCACATAGTCGGCCAGCGGCGTGTGGGTGGTGCTATTCATTTGGGAGCGTGCCAGTACCGCGCCAATCGTGAACAAGGCGACCGGCGAAGCCGCATCGGCAAGCAGGCTGACCGTGTCCATGATGGGTTTTGGCAGGGAAACGCCCAGGCCTGCAGCGAGCGTGCCCAGCGCAATGGACCACGGCAGCGGATTGACCAACACGCCCTTGAGCGCTAGCCGCGCCGCCCTGGCCGCGCCGTGTTCGTCGGCACCATCGAGCCGCGACAACGCAATGCACAGCGACGACGTGACCAGCATGTCCACCATGATCGTCACAATCGCCGGGCCAGCCGCCTGGGCGCCCAGCAAAGCGACCAGCAGCGGCACACCCATGAAACCGGTGTTCGGAAAGGCCGCCACCAGCGCACCAAAAGAAGCGTCGTTCCAGCCAATCCGTCCTTTGGGCGCTGTGTGAGTCACTGCAATCGTGAAGACCACCATCACCACGGCGCACAGCAGGTATACCGCGACCAGACTGCCGTCCAGCAGCTGTGCAATCGGCGTGCTGGCGCCAAATCGGTAGAGCATGCAGGGCAGCGCGAAATACAGCACAAAGGTGTTGAGCCCCGGAATTGCGGCCTGCGGCAACAGTGCACGGCGGGCGGCGACATAGCCGCACAGCACGAGCGCAAAGAAAGGGAAGGTGACGAGGAGGATGCTTAGCACAAAGCGTATTGTCACAGGCCGGGTTGGCGTTCACCCGACTGGCTATGATGGCCGCTGCCTTTGGCTTTTCTCCTGGCCTTTATTCCGGCGTTATTGTCACGCTTGTTGCTGCGCCTCTTTCCGCGCCCACTTCCCGATTCTTTGCCTGCATGTCCTCACCTTCTCCCGACTCTCACGGACTCAACCTCGCCCAGCAGGAAGCCGTCAACTACCTGCACGGCCCCTGCCTGGTGCTGGCCGGTGCCGGCTCCGGCAAAACGCGGGTGATCACGCACAAGATCGGCCGGCTGATCCAGTCCGGGCTCAAACCCGAGCAGATCGCCGCCATCACCTTTACCAACAAGGCCGCCGCCGAGATGCGCGAACGCGCCAAGAGCCTGATCGGCAGGCAGGCCAGGGGCGTCCTCATCTGCACCTTTCACGCGCTGGGCGTGCGCATGCTGCGGCAGGACGGGCAAGCGCTGGGCCTGAAACCGCAGTTTTCGATTCTGGACAGCGACGACGTGAGCAGCATCCTGAAAGACGCCGGTGGCAGCACCGACGCGGCCACCGCGCGGCAGTGGCAATGGACCATCAGCCGGTGGAAGAACATGGGGCTGAATGCCGCCCAGGCCGAAGCCCAGGTCAGCGGTGATGAAGAGCGCGTCATCGCACGCATCATGGCGCGCTACGAAGAACGACTGACGGCCTACCAGAGTGTGGACTTTGACGACCTGATTGGCCTGCCGCTCAAACTGCTGCAAGAGCATGAAGCCGTGCGCAACAAGTGGCAACAGTCGTTGGGCCATGTGCTGGTGGATGAATACCAGGACACCAACGCCACGCAGTATGAAGTGCTGAAACTGCTGGTGGGCCCGCGTGGCCGCTTCACGGCGGTGGGCGACGACGACCAGTCGATTTATGGCTGGCGTGGCGCGACGCTGGACAATCTGAAGAGGCTGCCGCAAGACTACCCGACCCTCAAGGTGGTGAAGCTGGAGCAAAACTACCGCTCGACCAGCGCCATCCTTCGGGCCGCAAACAACGTGATTGGCCCCAACCCAAAGCTCTACCCAAAAACGCTGTTCAGCGAACTCGGCGAAGGCGAGCCGGTGCGCGTCGTCGATTGCGACAGTGAAGAGCATGAGGCCGAGCGCGTGGTCGCCCGCATCCAGAGCCTGCGCGCCGGTGCCGAGCTGCAGGCCGTGGGCAACCAGTACAAGGACTGGAAAGATTTTTGCGTGCTGTACCGCGCCAACCACCAGGCCAAGCCCTTTGAAAAAGCCTTTCGCAAGGCGCAAATTCCCTACAAGGTGTCAGGCGGGCAGAGCTTTTTTGACCGCGCCGAAATCAAGGACCTGTGCGGCTGGATGCGCCTGCTGGTCAACAACGACGATGACCCGGCCTTTATGCGCGCCGTGACCACGCCCAAGCGCGGCATTGGCCACACCACCTTGGCGGCACTCGGCAACTTTGCCAGCAAGTACAAGCTCAGCCTGTTTGAAGCGCTGTTCAGCAACTCACTGGGCTCCATGCTACCCGCCAAGGCGGTGGGCTCACTGCATGAGTTTGGCCGCTATGTGAACGACCTGGAACAGCGCGCCAGAAAAACGCTGGGCGCGGAAGACGCGCGTGCTCTCCTGAACGACTGGCTCAAGGACATTGACTACGAAAAGCACCTATACGACGGCGAGGAAAGTGAAAAAGTGGCGGCTTCACGCTGGAGCAATGTGATGGATTTTTGCGACTGGATGGCGCAGCGCTGCGGCGGGCAGATTGCAGACGCCTCGGGCGCCGTGGTTGAAAAAGAGACGAAGACCATGCTCGAAGTGGTGCAAACGATTGCCCTGCTATCGACCATCAGCGAGCGCGAAGGCGAGCAGAACGTGGTGACGCTGTCCACGCTGCATGCCGCCAAGGGACTGGAGTGGCCGCATGTGGTGCTGGCCGGATGCGTGGAAGGCCTGCTGCCCTTCAAGCTCGGAGATGACAAGGATGGCGATGACGCCGTTAACGCGGACAACGTAGCGCTGCGCCTGCAGGAAGAGCGCCGCCTGATGTATGTCGGCATTACCCGCGCCCAGCGCACGCTGGCCGTCAACTGGCTGCGCAAGCGCAAAAAAGGCCGCACCATGATCCCCGGCGTGCCGAGTCGCTTCATTGCCGAAATGGCGCTCGACAAAAGCACCCTCAAGGAAGACCCGCGCGAAAAGCTCAAGGCCCTGCGCGCCGAGTTCGCCAAAAAATCGGCCGACGCCCTGGCAGCCGCGGCAGCCAACCCCTTCTGACACAGCCTGAGCCCTCAAGCCGGGTCAATTTACGCCAAACCATCATTCCCCATGACTTCGAACTCCCTCCGATTTGCTCTTTTTTTGATAGCTGCTTGCGCCC
>DFWY01000072.1:4490-4798 GCA_002381615.1 Polaromonas sp. UBA4122
TGCACGGGCTGTGGGCGGTGCGCTTTAGCAAACCACCGGCCGGGCTGCCAGCGCGCGCCATGATGCTGCTAGAGCGGCATGCCGAATTCTCGGAAAGCCTGGCCGGGATCGTCAGCCGCGACTTGGGCGCCGCAGAGGGGTCCAAAGCCATCGCAGGCCATGCCAGCAAAGCGCTGCTCGCTGGCGACCTGGACGAGGGCTTGCTGCTGCTCGACGAGTCCTCCGACAAAGTCAGCATCACCGGCACCTGGAACGGTGAAATGGTGGAAGGCTCCTGCGGCAAGGTGTTTCAGGGCACCTGGAAAGAC
>DFWY01000082.1:0-7472 GCA_002381615.1 Polaromonas sp. UBA4122
GACATCGGCAAAACCATCCACCCGCACCCCACGCTGGGCGAGAGCATCGGCATGGCGGCGGAAATGGCGCACGGCAGTTGCACCGACTTGCCGCCGGGCAAGAAGTGACTGACTGATTTGATCGGCTGAGTCATCGCTAGCCCGGCCCGATGGTGGGAGTTCTCAACTGCCTTGAGTGATAAAAAGGCCGTGGTGTCTACCCCCATGGCTGGCGAAACAACCCAATCGAGTCGACCGGGCGGCGTATTTTAGTTACGACATAACTTGAGTACAAGTTAGTCTTCTCTGAAACTTCGTTTTGAGGGCGGACTTGCCAAACTCAGCATCACAGTACGCAAAACTGTGTAACTGTGTTTTCCACGACAGCCAGCACCAAGGTGCGATACTTGGACTGAAGCGGTTGAATTTCCTATCCGTTACTGGGGCAAGTGGATGAGCAGAATTCTTGTCGTTTTCTCGACCACGGACGGCCATACGCGGCGCATTTGCGAGCGATTACAGCAGATCATGGAGCAGCAGGGGCACCCCACGACGGTGGTGCCGCTCGACCAAGCCGACGCGCTGGACCTACCCGCTTTTGACAAAATCGTCATCGGTGCCAGCATCCGCTACGGCAAACACCAGCCGCTGGTGACGCAATTCATCCAGCGCCACCAGGCGCTGCTGGAGAGCAAGCCCAATGCTTTCTTCTCGGTGAACATCGTGGCCCGCAAGCCGGAAAAGAGTCGGCCCGACACCAACCCCTACCTGATCAAATTCCTGCGGCAAATCACGTGGACGCCGAAGCTCGCTGCCGTATTTGCAGGCAAGCTGGACTACCCACGCTACCGTTTTTTCGACCGTCTCATGATTCGCCTGATCATGCTCATCACGCACGGCCCCACCGACCCCCAAGCGGTGATCGAGTTTACGGACTGGCAGCAGGTGGAGGCCTTTGGCCGAAGGGTAAGTGAAATGCCTTGAACCCTTGGACCCACTAAAGTGCACACCGTGGGCACGGCGCAGGCTGTTCAGCGTTGCGCGGCGGTGTCGATGGCAGAAGCGGCGAGCGGCGTAATCTCTGCCGCCTGTGCCGCCAGCACGCGGCGGGCACCGTCAAAGCGGCGCTGCCAGTAGCGCCCACCCATGCTCTCGACACGTACTTCGGCACCGGGTTTGGGGGAGTGGATGAATTTGCCGTCACCGATATAAATGCCGACGTGGCTGAAAGCGTGACGCAAGGTGTTGAAAAATACCAGATCGCCCGGCTGCAGGTCGGTTTTATCGATATGCTGCGTTGCGAATGCTTGCTGTTCGGCCTTGCGCGGCAGCAGCAGGCCCAGGCTTTCTTCATAGACGGCGCGCACAAAGCCGCTGCAGTCAAAGCCGGTTTCCGCATTGTTGCCGCCACGCTTGTAGGGCACACCCAGGAATCCCATGGCATTGACTACCAGCTCGGACGCCTTGTTGCTTACGCTTTGGCGGACCTGGTCAATCTTTGTCAGCAAGCCTTTGTCGGCCAGTAATTTGTCCATGTCATCGTCGGAATTACCGGGTGCTGCATGCGCACTAAATGCCAGCAACGCGGCGGAGGCAATGAGTAGAGCAGGGGCAATTGATCGCATGGCGCCAAGGATACTTGAAGGATTAGTCCTACGTCAATCTCAAGTTGTTTCTTGATTGCGCTGTCAAGCCATTGATTTGTAACGACTTCATACGAGTAAGCGCGCTTGTGTTGCTAGCCATGCCATGTTTGCAAATAAAAAGTGGCGTGTCACACGCCAGTCAGCCATTTGCGCAAGGTTGGCAAAAGGCTGCCTGCCATGGGATATTTCAGCTTTAACGCCCCGAGAAACCCCATTAAAAGGCCCGTCAACGCACCTTAGGATAAAAATATGATTCCAGCCCATTATGGACGGCTGCTGCCAGCTATTATTTTAATAGCAAATTTACTGCTCGGCCGGCACGCCCAGGCCCAAGCCGTTCGACCGGAAACCATGGCGGCCGGCCTGCAAAACCCGTGGGGACTGGCTTTTCTGCCAGACGGTCGCTTCCCTGCATGACCGAGCGCTTCGGTCGTCTGCTGGGTGGTCTCAGATCGGTTGCGCCGCCTGCTGGCCGCGCTTGACGAAAAACAGGCCCGCGCCCACCGCCATGAGCAGGCCACCAAACAGGCGGTTCTGCAGCTTGATGGCCCGCGCATTCCTGAACAACTTTTGCAATCGGCTGGCCGCAAACGCATAGCCATGCATCACCAAGGTGTCCACCGCCACCGTGGTCAGCGCCATGACCAACAGCTGGAGCCAAAGCGGGCTGCTCGGGCTGATGAACTGGGGCAGCACCGCCACCATGAACAGAATGCCTTTGGGGTTGGTTACGTTGGTTAGAAAGCCGGTGAGCCAGCGCCTGCCCGGTGGCAGCGCGCTATCGCCAGCGGCGGGCTTGCCCGCATCATCAGTTGTCAGGGCACTTGATGAACGCCACTGCGACCAGCCTATATAAATCAGGTATGCAGCGCCCAGGGTTTTTACGATACTGAAAGCCAGTTCCGACGCTACTAGCAGCGAACCGACGCCAGCACCGGCCACCAGCAGGATGACCAGCAGACCGGCCTGCAGTCCGGCGATGCTTGCGTGGGTCCCTCTCACCCCGTAGCTGAGGCCGTGGCTCATCGCCAGAATGGCCCCCGAGCCGGGGGAGATGGCGATCAGGATGGAAGCCAGTAAATAAGCGGTCCAGGTGTGAATAGCCATGTCTGTTGTGCGCTGAAGATGGGTAAGGAAGCTGAACAAGGTGAAGGATGTATCCTACAGGTATTGGGCAGGGCCCCAGTTATCATGCTTGCATGACAAAGGCACCCTGGCAAAACCGGCTGATGCAGACAGGCCACGGCGCAGAGCAGTGGCTCATCGAGTGGTGGCGTCTGGTGCATCTTGGGGCGGTGATTCTGGTGCTGACACTCTCCCCGTCAAGTTACAGCCGCGAAAGCCGCAGGGTGCTGGCCCGGCACATCTACCTCAATACCGCGCCCATTCTCCTGGGGTTCACCGTGCTGTGCGCCCTGGTGACCGTGGTGCTGACGCGCATCGTGCTGGTGACCGCGCTGAGCTATGGCTTGTCGCAATACGCGCTGCAGGTGGTCATTCGGGTGCTGGTGCTGGAGCTGATTCCCCTGACCGCCGCGCTGTTTGTGGCGCTGCGCTGCACCATTCCTGACGGAGCCGAACTCACGGCGATGCAGGCCAGCGGCGAACTCGACGAAATGCGCGGGCGTGGCATAGAGCCGGTGCGGCGCGAGGTGCTGCCGCGAGTGGTCGCGGGCATGTTTTCGGGCATTACGCTGGCGGCGCTGAGCAGCCTGGTGGCGCTGGTGGTGGCGTATGTGGCGGGGTATGGTTTCACCTTGTCGGGCGTGGCCGCCTACACACGCCTTTTTGGCCAGGTGTTCAGCCCCGCAGTGACGCTGATCTTTGTCCTCAAGACCCTGTTTTTTTCCCTGGCCGTGTCCTTGATTCCGATGGCTTCTGCCTTGTATGGCATGCACGGCGCCAGTGTGCGCACCAGTGCCGAAATGCGCGGGCTGGTGCGCATGTTTGCCCTGATTTTGCTGATTGAAGTGGCATCGCTGGTCGGCAACTACTATTAACGCTGGCATTGACCCCCAGAAACTGCACACCCATGAGTTCACCCACCGACCCCTTGACTCCGCCGCCAGCTCCGCCAGTCGACCAAGACCCCGTAGATCCGGTGGACCCGTTGCTGCCTGTGGCGGACCGATCACCAGCGCAGGTGGCCAACCTGGAGTTCAAGGCCAAGCTCTTGATGATCTTCATGCTGCTGCTGCTGTGCGGCTCGGCCCTGTACGTGCTGTACGCCCGCGGCGCGTTCGATGCCACCCAGAGGCTGGTGCTGATAGCAGACGACTCCGAAGGGGTGGTGGTCGGCATGGACCTCACGTTTTCAGGTTTTCCGATTGGCCGGGTACGGCGCATCGAGCTGGCTGAAGACGGCAAGGCCCGCATTCTGGTTGACGTTGCAGCCAAGGACGCCCACTGGTTGCGCACCAGCAGCGTCTTCACGCTGGTGCGCGGCATTGTGGGTAGCCCCAACATCCGTGCCTACACCGGCCTGCTGGGCGACCCGGCCCTGCCTGACGGCGCTGTGCGCACCGTGCTGCAAGGCGACGCCAGCGCAGAAATTCCCAAAGTGATTTCTGCTGCCAAGGAGCTGATCGACAACCTCAATACCCTGACCGGCAGCAGCGGCTCGGTCGGCACCAGTCTGGCCAACCTGCAGACCCTGACCACACGGCTCAATGGCCCCGGCGGCGCACTCACGGTGTTGCTCGGCAGCGAGCTGGAGGCCAAAAAACTCGTCGCCACACTGGACCGCAGCAACGCGCTGCTGACCAAGCTCGACGGGCTGGCTGCCAAAGCCGACGCTCAGGTGTTTGGCGACAAGGGCGTGATGCCGGAAACCCGCGCCACAGTCGTGCAGCTCAATACCCTGCTCGGCGAAGCGCGCACCAGTCTTAAAAAGGTAGACGCCGTATTGAAAGACGCCCAGGCCGTCAGTTCCAATGCCAAGGACGCTACGGCCGATCTGGGTGCCCTGCGTGCCGATGTGGATGCCAACCTGCGCAAGATCGAAAGTCTGGTCAACGAGATCAACCGTAAATGGCCCTTTGCCCGTGATACGGAGATAAAGCTGCCGTGAAGACCTCAATGCACACCACGATAACTATGAAATTTGCCGTTCCATTCGCCGGTGCCCTGCTGCTCAGTGCCTGTGCCAGCGGCCCCAAGCCGCCGGACTGGCAACTGGAAGCCAAGGGCTCGATGGAGCGTTCGGTGGCCGCCTACATGGAGGGCAACAGTCGGGTCGAGATGGCTGAGCTGGCGCGCGCGCGCAGCCAGCTCTCGCGTACCGGCCGCGCAGACCTGCTGGCGACGGCTGAATTGCTGCACTGCGCCACCCGCGTGGCCAGCCTGGTGTTTGAGCCCTGCGCCGGTTTTGAAACACTGCGCCAGGACGCCTCCGAGGCTCAGCGCGCCTACGCCGATTACCTGCGCGGCCAAGTGCAGCCGCAGAGTATCGCCTTGCTGCCTGCCCCGCAGCGCGCTGCCGCCGCCGGGGATGCCGGTGCCGTTCAGGGCATCGCAGATCCGCTGTCGCAACTGGTCGCCGCAGGCGTGATGCTGCAAACCGGCAAGGCCAGCCCGGCAGTCATCGTGCAGGCGATCAATACCGCGTCAAGCCAGGGCTGGCGCCGTCCCCTGCTGGCCTGGCTGAACCTGCAGGCCCAGCGCGCAGAGCAGGCGGGTAGCTCGGAAGAAGCCGCACGGCTGCGTCGGCGCATAGCGCTTACGCAAGGCAGCAGTTCGGCAGTGAAAGGGAGCCAATGAGCTACACCCTCAAGCTCTACGCATTCGAAGAGGTATCCAGGGAGGAGCTGCAGGCGGTCGAGCAGCGTTTTAAAGCTGCACTGGAAACCACGCTGGGTGACGCGAGTCTGGTCGCGCCGGTGTACGCCGCGTACATGAAAATCGTGGCAAGCTACGGCGAGACACCGGCGGAAGAGGCCCTGTCGCGTGACGAGCAGGAAATCTTCAGCCAGTGGCAGGCGGCAGAGTCGGCTGCAGTCACGGCCGCGTTGGGTCCCGAGCGCTACATGGGCGACGCGCAGTTCGAGATTCGCATCTGACTTCACCGCCAAACCCTGCCATGGATTCAATTTTGCTATTAAAAATATAGCTGCTTTCGCCCGATTCTATTGGGCTAGAGGCTGTTTTTATACTCAAACAACAGAAAACGGAACGGCAAGCACAGTCTTTTCAGCGCTCCCGGCACGCACCGGGTGATACGAACAGTAAAATTCGGCTCCCGTGTTGCCACACCACCATGTCAGCGCGATCCCTTGACCCGAATTTTTTACCTGAGTGATTGAGCATTGACCGACTCCCGCATCCCGCCGCCTGACCTGGCCGAATCCCCTTCCGAATCCTTCCTTAAAACACAAGAGCCGCGTCTTTGGCGTGGCGACGGCTGGACCGCGCAGGTGCTTAAAAATGAAGACGACGACGGCTGGGCGGTGGCGATGATCAAGGACGGCGAGCCCGAGCCCGCACTGGTGGGGCCCTGGACCATGGGACGCGACAAAAAGAACCCCAAACCGCTGGATGGGAACGCGTTCAGCACGCTGGTCAAAACCGCTTCGGAATTTGTGCGCAGGCACGAGCAGCAACTGCACGCGACCCTGCACCAGCGCATCACGGTGACCGCAAGATCGGCCCGAATCACCGTCTCTCTCGATATCGTCCCGGACGAAGACCATCCCCACGCGCTGCTGAGTGCACATAATGAAGGCGATGAAGCGGGCGACGCGCTGGCGCAGGTGCGTGTGGCGCCGTCTTTCAAGCTGAGCCGCGCCAGCGCGGTGGCCTGGGTTGAAAACGACTTTTGCAAGCCGACTGAGCGGTGAGTAAGCCGCTCGATCCGTCTGGCGCATGCGGGATTGACTTCGGGACGTCCAACTCCACCGCCGGCTGGAGCCAACTTGGGCAAAGCGCGCAGCATTCCAAGTTGTTGGCCCTGGAAGACGGCAAGCTGACGCTGCCATCGCTGGTCTTTTATCATGCCGAGGATGGCCATGTCAGCTACCCCAAAGGCTTGGTCGCAGATCAGCGACATGCACCGCGAAGCGCGCGATAAGCCGAAGCTGGAGCGGCTGCAGAGCGTGGTGCGCGAGCGCGCGGGCCACTGGCTGGCATTGCAGGTGGAGGAGGCCAAAATCGCACTGTCGAATGCAGCCGTGGCGCAGATCGACATCGGCCGCATTGCCGCGGGCGAAACTGTAACGCTGCACAGGGCGGACCTGGATCGTGCCATTGGTGGTCTGGTGGCTTCCGTGGAGCAGACCGTGGCACGTCTGCTGCGGGATGCGGGCATCGGCACCGTGTTTTTCACCGGCAGCTCCAGCAGCGTGCCATTGCTGCGTGAACGAATTTTGGCGCTGACACCCCAAGCCCGCTGTGTGGAGGGCGACTTGTTTGGCAGCATTGGCGCGGGTCTCGCGCTGGATGCCAAGCGCAAGTTTGGCTAACTAGCCCCCCACGCTTGTCGCTTCGCATACTGCGCTGCCCCCGAGGGGGCTGGCCGACCTTGGGGCGGTAAGACTGGCCCTTGCGCCAGAGTTATGGGTGGGCCTTGGCCAGCCAGGCTTCCAGTTCTTCGGAGCCGCCAATTTTCTTGCCCCCTGCAAATACTTGCGGAGTTGTCCCTGCGCCCGCGACCGCATTGAGTGTGCTGGTGGTGATGCCGTTGCCCATCGAAATCTCTTCGTAGTGCATACCCGCTTCCCTGAGCATGGACTTGGCTTTGGCGCAGAATGGGCAGCCTGGCTTGGTAAAAATGGTCACCGGCTCCGGCGGCACGGCTTGGGGGGCCACATACTTGAGCATGGTGTCGGCATCGGACACCTCAAACGGGTCGCC
>DFWY01000082.1:7749-56323 GCA_002381615.1 Polaromonas sp. UBA4122
TCGGCTTCCTGCGCCTTGCCCCATTCGTTCATCACAAAGGCATCGTTCACCGACAGGCACACCACATCGTCGATGCCGTTGGCCTTGAAAGTGTTTGCGAGTTCGTTGAAACGCGGCAGATGGGTCGATGAACAGGTCGGCGTGTAGGCACCGGGTAAAGAGAAAACTACGACGGTTTTCCCATTAAAGAGGTCTGAGCTTTTAACTTCGACCCATTTCTCGTTCTGGCGCGTTTTGAACGTGACATCTGGAACACGTTGGCCTTCCTTGTTGGGCAGCATTGGAAACTCCTTTGGTTTTAAATTTTCGGTTGAGGGGGGTGTGAAGAACAGCAGGAACAGAAAGTCAGCCATCTGTCAGCCTACTTCTCCAAGCTCTTCGGCCATCTCCTATGAGTTATTATCCCGCCCTGTCATGCGGACGGTGTCGGACAGCGACGACATTGATGTAAGCCTATGCCACAAGCTGGCGCCTGCAGGCCGCTGGCAGGTACACCCGCCGGGCACGCGCGCACCGGTTCCAGGCAATCTCTTTGCTGCCAGCCCTCCAGACTGGCGTAGAGGGAGATGGCGTTCTTGCCGACCGAAAAGCGGGTGCGAGGCGGGGGTGTTGAAGCGTCTCAGGCCACCAGGATGTACGCGAAGTTGCGGCAACTGAGGCGCCGCGGCTGGCGGGTCAAATCTGTGCATTGCCTTGTTGACTTTCTGCGCGATGTTGATTGGCACGAGCATTATTCTGCTGTTCCTGGGCGAAACCGGTGACCGGCCCATCTTCAGAATCGGCACGGTGTGTTTTCTGGCTGAAACTTTGCTGGCTAAGCGGCTGCTCAAGTTTGCTGAATTGCCCGCCCAGTAGCGCGCTCAGCCCCAGAATATGTACAAAAAATGCCTGCAATGCATATGGAACGGGCGCAGTCAGCTATTAAAAGAGTAGCCTGTCTGGGATAAAGGCAAGACAAATCCTCCAACTCGGGCGTCTGGTTTATTCAGAAGCCCCTAACTTTCTTTCAGGAAATAACATGTTGCTTGACGCTGATGACTCCCAACTGGTGCTGGTGGACTACCAGGTTCGCCTGATGCCCGCCATTTTTGAGAATGAACTCGTGATCGCCAATGCGGTGCGCCTGGCCCGCATGGCCCAGGCGCTTGAGGTGCCCGTGTGGGGCACCCGGCAAAACCCCGACAAGCTGGGGCAAAACGTGCCCGAAGTGCAGGCGGCGATTGATGCGGCCGGTGGCAAAATACTGGCCAAGATGCATTTCAGTGCCGTAGCGGATGGCTTGGTCGACTGGCTGCGGCCACCGCTGCGCAAGGCGACTGGCGGCGGCAACGCCCGCAGCCTGCCCAAGCACCTTCAAAAAGCAGCGCCGCCCGAAGAAGCGGGACGGAACATGATCGTGATCGCCGGTTGCGAAGCGCATGTGTGCCTGATGCAGACCGCGCTGGAGCTGCTGGAAGAAGAGTTTGACGTGTGGGTCGTGACCGATGCTTGCAGCTCACACAGCGAGTGCAACCGGGATGCCGCCTTTGACCGGCTGGCCGGCAATGGCGCCGAACTGGTGACGACTGAGATGGTGGCGTTTGAATGGCTGCGCACCTGTGAACACCCGGAGTTCAAGGACGTGCTGGCGTTGGTGAAGTAAATTAATTGGATTCTGACTCTCATGGAACCTTAAGCATCCCATTCGACGGCTGGGGTAGTGGATTGCCGCGCTGCGCTCGCAATGACGACCCGCTTTGCCATCCCGAGGGCGCTTAAGGTCGCGCCATGAGAATCTGACCCTAATACCCCAGATGTTTACGATGCCCAACGGTAGCTGCTTGCCTCGTGTAGCGTCCAGCTGCCGTTACCGGGCAGCTCCAGCACCCGGTGGTGGTGCTTCAGGAGGGTCTGATGGTGGCTGACGCTGATCGGTGTGATCGACAGGCCGGCAAGTTGGCCGTACAGGCACTCCTCATTGGTCGCATCCAGGGCGCTGGTGGCCTCGTCGAGCAGCAGGTAGCGCGGCTTGGCGAGCAAGGCCCTGGCGAAGGCCAGCCGCTGCTGCTCGCCGACCGACAGCACCCTGGCCCAGTCCAGTTCGGCGCACAGGCCGCCGAAGCGCTCAGCCAGCGTCGGCAAGTTCCCCCGCTCAAGCCACTGCAGCAGTTCTTCGTCCGAGATGTTGCGCTCAGTTTGGGGGTAGGTCAGCTGGCAGCGCAGGTCGCCCAGGGGCAGGTAGGGCTGTTGGGGCAGAAACAGCATGTCCGAGCCGGCCGGGCGAGTCACCTCGCCCGAGCCCGTGTTCCACAGCCCGGCAATCACCCGCAACAGCGAGCTCTTGCCTGTGCCGCTGGGCCCGACGATCAGCAGTCCCTCGCCCGGCTTGACGGAAAGCGTGAGCCCTTGAACCAGCAGGTGCTCCCGGTTGGGCGTGAGCACGGTCAGCCGCTCAAGGGCGAGCTCAAAGCCAGGCACGGTATAAATCTGCTGGGGCCCGTCGTCGGTGGCGCTGGCGGGCTGGCCAGCCTCAACACACAAGGCTTCCGAGAACGCATGCAGCCGGTCAACACCGGCGGAAAAGCGGCTAAGGCCCTCGAAGTGCTCAACAATCACCGTCAGTGCGGTCAGGATGGCCGCGAAGGCGCCAGCGGCCTGGATCGCCCGGCCGACCTCCAGATCGCCGGAGAGGACATCGTTTGCAATGATCACGGTGGGCAACACGATGGTCAGGAAACTATGGGCGTACTGGAAGAGGTTGAGCTTGAACTGCCAGCGCAGCACTTGCTGGTAGTTGGCGTAGACCGCCGCGAAAACACGCTGCAGCGCCGACATCTCGCGCGCCTCGCCGTCGTGGAAGGCAATCGGCTCAGCGTGTTCGCGCACCCGCACCAGGCTGAAGCGAAAGTCTGCCTCGCGCTGCAGTTGGCGAAAGTTCAACCCGATTAGCCGCTTGCCGAATACCGCGCCCGTGAATACGGTACTGAACATCGCATAGCCGACCAGGAAGTAAACCAGCCCCTGCGAGATGGTCCACAGCACGCTGGAAAAGGCGACCAGGTCGATCACCGAGCCCAGCACGATCATCGAGAAGTAGAGCGACTGCTGGGTGAAGCTGTTGATGTCTTCGGCGATGCGCTGGTCGGGGTTATCGATGCCGGTGGTGTTGAGCCGGTAATAGGCGCGCTGGCTGAAATAGCGTGCCAGAAAGCTGTGCGTCAGCCAGCGGCGCCAGCGCAGCCCGAGCGTGTCGCGCACGTAGTAGTACAGGGCATAGATGGGCACCGCTGCCACGAGGATGGCCGTGTAGCGCCAGATCGAGGCCCAGAAGCGATCGGTATCGCCCGCGGCCAAGGCCGAGGTGAATTCGCCCGTCTCCTGGTTGAACAGCACGTTGAAGGCGGTCTGCCCCAGCAGTAACAGGATCAGCAGGGCCAGCATGCCCCTGGCACGCCAGCGTTCATCCGAGAGCCAGTAAGGCCGCGCGATCGTGACGAAGCGTCGCCACAAGCGGGCGTTGAAGCCGGGTTTTTCTTCTGTTGTCGTTGGCATCTGCATCTGTTAGCACATCGTAAGGCTTGCTTTCAGGATTGCCAACTGGGAAACGAATGCATAGTTAAACAGACTCGTGCTCCAGTGCCATGCCTTGTCTGCTCAGTGTCGAACATAGCTCGATAACCTCCTCTGGGAAATTAATTAGGGTCGGAATCGAAATAAAGAACCCCGCACCAAGGGGCGGGGTTCTTTATTGGAAAAAATGCCTCAAGCCCAATAGATACGGAGGCAAGCAGCTATTGATCTGATAGCACCCATCAGCGCATCGCCATCCATGGCCAATAGCCGTCAGCTTGCAGCAAGACCGCTGTTCATAATTAAGAATTCAGTTTCGACTTTTTAGACGCCATTTCATCGTCTTTTGCCTGACTTTTTGTGGTCACTTCCCGGAGACATTCCTTGTTCAAGTCCCTTCAACTCAGCAAATCCGACGCCGGCTTTTCGGCCGACATCACCGAAATCGAAGAATCCCAATTGCCGGCAGGCGACGTGCTGGTCCAGGTCGATTATTCAAGCCTGAACTACAAGGATGGCCTGGCCATCACCAACAGCGGCCCCGTGGTGCGCAACTGGCCCATGGTGGCCGGTATCGATGGGGCGGGCCTGGTACTGGAGTCCACCCACGCGGCCTGGAAGGCCGGGGACCGGTTTGTTCACAACGGCTGGGGTCTGGGCGAAACCCGCTGGGGATTGATGGCTGAACGTGCCCGCTTGCAGGGCGACTGGCTGGTGAAGTTGCCGCAGGCGTTCACCACGCGTCAGGCCATGGCGATTGGCACGGCGGGCTACACGGCCATGCTTTGCGTGCTGGCGCTGGAACAACATGGCATCAAGCCCGGCGTTAGCGAGGAAGTGCTGGTGACGGGCGCCACCGGCGGTGTGGGCAGCGTGGCAGTGGCCTTGCTCAGCAAACTGGGCTATACCGTGGTGGCAGCTACCGGCAAGGCCAGCGAAGAAAACTATTTGAAGCAGCTCGGTGCTACCCGTGTGATGGACCGGTCTGAACTGTCGGCACCGGGTAAACCGCTGCAAAAAGAGCGCTGGGCCGCGGTGGTGGATGCCGTGGGCTCGCACACATTGGCCAATGCCTGCGCGCAAACCCGTTATGGCGGTGTGGTGGTGGCCTGCGGGCTGGCGCAAGGCGCGGATTTTCCGACGACCGTGATGCCTTTTATTCTGCGCGGCATCACACTGGCCGGTATCGACAGCGTAATGGCGCCACTCGCGCGCCGCCAACTTGCCTGGGATCGCCTGGCGCAAGACCTGGACCCTGTCAAGCTCGAATCCATGGTTGAAGAAGTCCCCCTGGCCCGCGTTGCGGAAAAAGCTGCGGAATTGATGGCGGGCAAGATTCGCGGTCGTGTCGTCATCAAGATTTGAATCTGAACAAGTCGTAAAAACAAAACTGGAGATAAGTCATGAGCAACGCGACCACAACCTACGCCGACTTTTACCGGCAATCCATAGACAAGCCCGACGCTTTCTGGGCAAGCCAAGCCAAACTGATTGACTGGTTCAAACCCTTTGATCGGGTCTGCAACTATGACAACCCACCGTTTGCACACTGGTTCGAAGGGGGCCAAACCAACCTTTGCTACAACGCCGTGGACCGTCACCTCAAGGACCGGGCTGACCAGGCGGCGCTGATTTGTGTTTCAAGCGAAACAGGCCAGGAAAAGACCTACACCTTTAAAGAGCTGCATGTGGAAGTGCAGCGCATGGCGGCAAGCTTCAGGGCGCTGGGTGTGCAAAAAGGTGACCGCGTATTGATCTATATGCCCATGATTGCCGAAGCGGCATTTGCCATGCTGGCCTGCGCGCGCATGGGTGCGATTCACTGCGTGGTGTTTGGCGGTTTTGCCAGCGGCTCGCTGGCCTCGCGCATTGACGATGCGACACCAAAAGTGATTGTGAGTGCCGATGCCGGTTCGCGCGGTGGCAAGGTGGTGCCGTACAAGCCGCTGCTGGACGAGGCAATACGACTGTCCAGCCACAAACCCGAAGCCGTGCTGCTGGCCGACCGCAAGCTGGCGCCCATGGCGATGGTGGCGGGGCGCGACCACCTGTGGAATGAGCTACGCGAAACGCATCTTGATGCGCAGGTTTCCTGTGAGTGGATGAACTCCACGGACATCAGTTACACCATTTACACCAGTGGAACCACGGGCAGGCCCAAAGGCGTGCAGCGTGACACGGGCGGCTATGCCGTGGCGCTGGCGGCCAGCATGAAGCACATCTTTGATGGGCGTGCCGGCGAAACTTATTTCTCAACCAGCGACATTGGCTGGGTGGTGGGTCACAGCTATATCGTTTATGGGCCACTCATTGCCGGCATGGCGACCATCCTGTACGAAGGCCTGCCGACGCAAGGCATGGACGGCAAGCCCGATGGCGCCATTTGGTGGAGCCTGGTGGAAAAATATCGCGTCACGGTGATGTTCAGCGCACCCACTGCGGTGCGTGTGCTGAAAAAGCAGGACCCGGCCTTGCTCAAAAAACACGATCTTTCCAGCCTGCGCGCACTGTTTCTGGCAGGCGAGCCGCTGGACGAACCCACGGCGCGCTGGATCAGCGAGGGGCTCAATGTTCCCATCATCGACAACTACTGGCAAACCGAAAGCGGCTGGCCGATTTTGACCATTGCCAACGGTGTCGAGGAAAAAGCCAGCAAGTTTGGCAGCCCCGGTGTTCCGATGTATGGCTACCGCGTCAAGCTGCTGCACGAATCCACCGGCGAGGAGCTGACCAAGCCTGGCGAAAAAGGCGTGGTGGTGCTGGAAGGCCCCACGCCCCCCGGCTTCATGCAAACAGTATGGCAAGACGACGAGCGCTTCGTCGCCACCTACTGGAAGACTGTGCCTGGCAAGATGGTCTACAGCACTTTTGACTGGGGCATACGTGACAAAGACGGCTATTATTTTATTCTCGGTCGTACTGACGACGTGATCAATGTGGCGGGCCACCGGCTGGGCACGCGCGAGATTGAAGAAAGTATTTCCGGACATCTGCAGGTAGCCGAGGTGGCGGTGGTTGGGGTGGCCGATGCGCTAAAAGGTCAGGTAGCCATGGCCTTTGTCGTGCCCAAGGATGCAGGTCTATTGCAGGACAGCGCAGCGTCGCTCAAACTTGAAAAAGAGATCATGAAGCGCGTGGACGATGATCTGGGCGCGGTAGCGCGGCCCGCCAGGGTTCGCTTTGTGACAGCCTTGCCCAAGACCCGCAGTGGCAAACTGCTGCGCCGCGCCATACAGGCGGTGTGTGAAGGCCGCGATGCCGGAGATTTGACCACGATGGACGATCCGGCAGCGTTGGAGCAGATCAGGGACAGGGTAGCCGCCGCGTGATGGAAAGGAGCGGTTTGAGTGGGGTGCAGCTCAAGATCACACTCAAGTTGTCTCAACTAGAGAAAATCTGTTTTCGGTGGCACAATCTAAGCTGTCTGAAGGCCCTTCCTGTGTCACAGTCGCATCCGCTAATCGGTCCAGCCGTGTTGCGGAAGGTTAATTAACCAGCTAATGTTTCCCCAAGGGAAACGAAGGTCAGCGGATATGAGTTCCAGCACGCAGTCGCCTGCATCTGCACCGGCGTCTATTTACACAGCCTACCAAGGCAACACCTATCTTTTCGGCGGCAATGCGCCTTATGTCGAAGAGATGTACGAAAATTACCTCGCCAACCCCGGCAGTGTGCCTGACACCTGGCGCGAGTATTTTGACGCCCTGCAGCATGTTCCTGCGGTTGATGGCAGCAACGCCAAGGACGTCCCGCACCTGCCGGTCGTCAACGCCTTTGCCGAGCGCGCAAAACAGGGCCTGACCAAGGTTGTGGTCGCCAGCGCCGACTCGGAAATGGGGCGCAAGCGCACAGCTACCCAGCAACTGATCGCCGCTTATCGCAATGTAGGTGTCCGTTGGGCCGACCTGGACCCCCTCAAGCGCGCTGAGCGCGACAAGATTCCTGAGTTGGAGCCTTCGTTTTACGGTTTTTCTGATGCCGACCAGGAAACGGTGTTTAACACGAGCAACACCTTCTTCGGCAAAGAAACCATGAGCTTGCGCGAGCTGATGAACGCGCTGCGCGAAACCTATTGCGGCACGATTGGCGCCGAATACATGTATGCCACCGACCAGAACCAGAAGCGCTGGTGGCAGCAAAAGCTCGAGAGCATCCGAAGCAAGCCCAATTTCACTACGGAAAAGAAGCTTCACATCCTGGAGCGGATCACTGCAGCCGAAGGCCTTGAGCGCTTTTTGCACACCAAGTATGTGGGCCAAAAACGTTTCTCGCTGGAAGGCGGTGAAAGCTTTATCGCCAGCATGGACGAGCTGATCCAGCGCGGTGGTGAAGTCGGCGTGCAGGAAATCGTCATTGGCATGGCGCACCGGGGCCGCCTGAATGTTCTGGTCAATTCCCTGGGCAAAGTGCCGGCTGACCTGTTTGCCGAGTTTGACCATACCGCACCAGAAGATCTGCCCAGCGGTGACGTGAAATACCACCAGGGTTTCAGTTCAGATGTGACGACCGCAGGCGGTCCCGTCCATCTGGCGCTGGCATTCAACCCTTCACACCTGGAAATTGTGAACCCCGTGGTGGAAGGCTCGGTGCGCGCCCGCATGGACCGCCGGGCTGATCCGAAGGGCTTGCAAGTGCTGCCGGTGCTGGTGCATGGCGACGCCGCTTTTGCCGGACAGGGCATAGTCATGGAAACACTGGCGCTGGCTGAAACCCGTGGCTACTTCACCGGCGGTACCGTGCACATCGTCATCAACAACCAGATCGGCTTTACCACCAGCGACCCACGTGACAGCCGTTCCACGCTGTATTGCACCGACGTGGTCAAGATGATTGAAGCGCCTGTGCTGCACGTCAACAGCGATGACCCGGAGGCCGTGGTGCTGGCCACCCAGCTGGCGCTCGAGTTCCGCATGGAATTCCAGAAAGATGTCGTCGTCGACATCATTTGCTTCCGCAAACTGGGCCATAACGAGCAGGACACGCCCGCGCTGACCCAGCCGCTGATGTACAAAAAGATCGCGCAGCACCCTGGCACGCGCCGTCTGTATGCCGACAAGCTGACGGCGCAAGGCATGGGCGAAACGCTGGGTGAAGGTATGGTCAAGGCCATGCGCGTGGCGCTTGATGCTGGCAAGAGCACGTTTGACCCTGTGCTGACCAATTTCAAGAGCAAGTACGCGGTTGACTGGATCCCTTATCTGGGCAAGAAGTGGACCGATGCGGCAGACACTGCCATACCCGTGGCCGAGTGGAAACGTCTGGCCGACAAAATTACCGCTATCCCTTCCAGCGTGACACCTCACCATCTGGTCAAAAAAGTATACGACGACCGTGCCGCCATGGGCCGCGGTGAAGTCCCCGTGGACTGGGGAATGGGCGAGCACATGGCGTTTGCCTCACTGGTTGCCAGCGGCTACCCGGTGCGTCTGTCAGGCGAAGACTCCGGACGCGGTACCTTCACGCACCGCCATGCCGTGATTCACGATCAGAGCCGCGAGAAGTGGGATACCGGCACTTATGTGCCGTTGCAGAACGTCGCCGAGAACCAGGCCCCGTTTGTAGTGATCGACTCGATCCTGTCCGAAGAAGCTGTGCTGGCGTTTGAGTATGGCTACGCGTCCAATGATCCGAACACCCTGGTGATCTGGGAGGCCCAGTTCGGCGACTTCGCCAACGGTGCGCAGGTCGTGATTGACCAGTTCATCGCCTCTGGCGAGGTGAAGTGGGGCCGTGTCAACGGCATCACGCTGATGCTGCCGCATGGCTACGAGGGCCAGGGACCTGAGCACAGCTCGGCGCGCCTGGAGCGCTTCATGCAGCTGTCTGCCGACACCAATATTCAGGTGGTTCAACCCACTACCGCCAGCCAGATCTTCCATGTGCTGCGTCGCCAGATGGTGCGCAACTTGCGCAAGCCGCTGGTGATCATGACGCCCAAGTCCTTGCTGCGTAACAAGGATGCGACCTCGCCGCTGTCCGAGTTCACCAAAGGCAGCTTTCAGACTGTCATTCCGGAGAACAAGGAAGAGATCAACAAAAAGTCTGACAAGGTCAAGCGCGTGATTGCCTGCTCAGGCAAGGTCTATTACGACTTGGCCAAGAGGCGCGAGGAAAAGGGCGCTGACGATGCCGTGATTTTGCGCATCGAGCAACTCTACCCGTTCCCGCACAAGGCTTTTGCGGCCGAGCTGAAAAAGTACCCCAATGTCGCCGACATCGTATGGTGCCAGGACGAGCCGCAAAACCAGGGCGCCTGGTTCTTTGTGCAGCATTACATCCACGAGAACATGCTCGAAGGCCAGAAACTAGGCTACTCAGGTCGCGCCGCATCGGCTTCTCCCGCCGTGGGTTACTCGCATCTGCATCAGGAACAGCAAAAAGCGCTGGTGGACGGCGCCTTCGGCAAGCTCAAGGGTTTTGTCATGACCAAATAAGGTCGCGACAAACTCCTGAAACACAAGAATACACCTGAAAGAATCGAAATGGCTATCGTAGAAGTCAAAGTTCCCCAACTGTCCGAGTCTGTGGCGGAAGCCACCATGTTGCAGTGGAAAAAGAAGGTCGGCGAGGCAATTGCCGTAGACGAAATCCTGATTGAAATCGAAACCGACAAAGTTGTGCTGGAAGTGCCCGCGCCGTCAGCTGGCGTGCTGACCGAGCTGCTCGTTCCCGATGGTGGCACGGTGGTATCGGATCAGGTGATCGCGAAAATTGATACCGAGGGCAAGGCAGGGGCGGCTGCGCCAGCACTTGCGTCCGGCGCGCCTGCTGCTGCTACTGCTCGGGCACCGGCGCCTGCGCTTGCTTCTGCCCCGGCAGCAGGCGGATCCATGGCTGGTGTGGCTATGCCGGCTGCTGCCAAATTGATGGCAGACAACAAGCTGGTGGCAGGTTCTGTGTCTGGCACCGGCAAGGATGGCCGTGTCACCAAGGGCGATGTTCTGGGTGCAACGGCGGCAGGTGCTACTAAATCAATAGCATCCACTGTAATACCTACGGTCGTCCAAATCACTGCTTTACCGAAAGTAGCAGCGCCTGCCAGGCCCGTCGATTTGGGCGAGCGTCCCGAGCAGCGCGTGCCCATGAGCCGCCTGCGCGCCCGTATTGCCGAGCGCCTGCTGCAGTCGCAATCGACCAACGCCATCCTGACTACCTTCAATGAAGTCAACATGGCGCCGGTGATGGAAATGCGCAAACGTTTCCAGGAAAAGTTTGAAAAAGAGCATGGTGTCAAAATCGGATTCATGAGCTTTTTCGTCAAGGCGGCCGTGCATGCGCTGAAAAAATACCCCGTGCTTAACGCCTCGGTGGACGGCAACGATATCGTTTACCACGGCTATTTCGACATCGGGATTGCTGTTGGTTCACCGCGCGGCCTGGTTGTGCCCATCCTGCGCAATGCCGACCAGATGAGCTTTGCCGACATCGAGAAGAAGATCGCTGAATACGGTGCCAAGGCGCGTGACGGCAAGCTGGGCATTGAAGAGATGACGGGGGGTACCTTCTCCATCTCCAACGGCGGCGTGTTTGGCTCCATGCTGTCCACCCCCATCATCAACCCGCCGCAGTCCGCCATTTTGGGCGTGCACGCCACCAAAGACCGTGCCGTCGTTGAAAATGGCCAGATTGTGGTTCGCCCGATGAACTACCTTGCCATGAGTTACGACCACCGCGTCATCGACGGCCGCGAAGCGGTGCTGGGCCTGGTGGCCATGAAAGAGGCGCTGGAAGATCCGGCCCGTCTGCTGTTCGATATTTGATACTTGTCGGGGCGGGCTGGCGCAGCTTGACTGCCAGCCTTGTTTCCAATTCACTGGAAAAACATGTTTAAACAATTTGACGTGATCGCCATTGGTGGCGGTCCTGGCGGCTATATCGCCGCCATTCGCGCAGCTCAGTTAGGCTTTAACGTCGCCTGTATTGATGAGTGGAAGAACAGCAAGGGTGGCCCGGCACTGGGCGGCACTTGTACCAATGTGGGCTGTATTCCTTCCAAAGCCTTGCTGCAATCTTCAGAAAACTACGATCAGGCAGGTCACCACTTTGCCGAGCACGGCATTGAGGTGAAGGGACTGAGTCTTGATGTTGCAAAGATGCTGAGCCGCAAGGATATGGTCGTCAAGCAGAACAACGATGGCATTGCTTACCTATTTAAAAAGAACAAGGTCACGTTCTTCCATGGTCGTGGCTCCTTTGTGGCTGCCAAAGACGGCAGCTACGACATCAAGGTTGCAGACGCTTCAGAGGAAATCATTTCCGGCAAGCACATCGTTGTGTCCACGGGGTCGAATGCCCGTGCATTGCCTGGCACTCCGTTTGATGAAGTAAATATTCTTTCGAACGAAGGTGCGCTGCGCCTCGGTGCCGTACCCAAGAAGCTCGGTCTGATTGGCTCGGGCGTGATTGGGCTGGAAATAGGTTCAGTCTGGCGTCGTCTTGGTGCCGAAGTCACCGTTCTGGAAGGTCTGCCCACGTTTTTGGGTGCGGTGGATCAACAGATCGCCAAGGAAGCCCACAAAGCTTTCGTGAAACAGGGTCTGAAGATTGAACTCGGCGCAAAGGTTGGCGAGATTAAATCCGGCAAAAATGGCGTGTCCGTCGCCTATGTCAATGCAAAAGGTCAGGCTCAGACACTGGAAGTCGACAAACTGATTGTCTCGATTGGCCGGGTGGCCAACACCATCGGTCTCGCACCCGATGCGGTTGGCCTGAAGCTCGATGAGCGCGGCGCCATCGTGGTCGATGGTGAATGCAGAACCAATTTGCCCAATGTATGGGCGGTCGGTGACGTGGTACGCGGCCCGATGCTGGCGCATAAAGCCGAAGAAGAGGGCGTTGCGGTGGCTGAGCGCATCGCGGGCCAGCATGGTCATGTCAACTTCAACACCATCCCCTGGGTGATTTACACCAATCCCGAAATTGCGTGGGTCGGCCAAACTGAAGAGCAACTGAAAGCGGCTGGGCGCGCCTACAAGGTCGGTACTTTCCCCTTTATGGCCAATGGCCGTGCGCGTGCCATGGGTGACACCACTGGCATGGTGAAGATGCTGGCAGATGCTGCAACCGATGAAATTCTGGGGGTTCACATCGTGGGACCATTCGCCAGTGAGCTGATTTCCGAATGCGTGGTGGCCATGGAATTCCGTGCCAGCAGCGAGGACATTGCCCGCGTTTGCCACGCTCATCCATCCTTGAGCGAAAGCACGAAAGAGGCGGCGCTGGCAGTTGAAAAGCGCTCCCTGAATTTCTGACTGTCCGGGTACAGAATCGGTGACTGAACTGGTGCGCTCAGCCTATATGGCTGAACTCGCAACACGGGGATTCACCAGTGACCCTGCACAATTGCGTGCCATCGATGCTCTGGAGCGCTGCTCGGCTGAATGGGCGACGTTCAAGGCGAGGAGATCGAACGCTCTCAAGAAGTTGATCAACCGGCCCGAGGTTCCCCGTGGCGTGTACATGCACGGGGGGGTGGGGCGGGGCAAAAGCTTCCTGATGGATTGCTTTTATGGCGCCGTGCCGCTCAAACGCAAGACCCGGCTGCATTTTCATGAATTCATGCGTGAAGTGCACCGAGAGCTGCAGGACCTGCAGGGCACGGTGAACCCACTCGATGAGTTGGCAAAGCGTATCGCCAAACGCTACCGGCTGATTTGCTTCGACGAGTTCCATGTGGCGGACATTACCGATGCCATGATTCTTCATCGGCTGTTGACCGCCCTGTTTGACAACGGTGTGGGTTTTGTGACAACGTCCAATTTTCATCCCGATGATCTTTATCCCAACGGCCTGCACCGGGACCGTATTCTTCCCGCCATTGAGATGTTGAAGGCCAAGCTGGAGGTGATCGGTGTCGACAATGGAACAGACTACCGAAGGCGTACGCTGGAGCAGGCAACCCTTTATCACACACCACTCGGCCCCGAGGCAGATGCCGAGATGACGGAAACTTTTAAATCTCTGGCGGAGTCACAGGATGAAAATCCGGTTTTGCAGATTGAATCGCGGCAGATCAAGGCCAGACGGAAGGCGGGAGGCGTGGTGTGGTTTGATTTCAGGACCTTGTGTGGCGGGCCGCGCTCGCAAAACGACTACTTGGAGATTGCCAGCCAGTTTCATACCGTGTTGTTGAGTGATGTACCCCACATGCCGGTCAGATTGGCCTCCGAAGCCAGGCGTTTTACCTGGCTGGTGGATGTTTTATATGACCGGCGTGTCAAGCTGATTATGTCGGCCGCGGTGGCACCCGATGCGTTATATATTGAAGGGCCTTTGGTACATGAATTTCCGCGCACCGTTTCGCGGCTCAACGAAATGCAGTCGATGGAATTCCTAGCCTTGGAGCACAGAAACGTGGATACGACACTGACATGAAACAATTTGCCATGTTGCTTTTCTTTGCCACGCTGAGTATGCTTGCGGGCGCGCAAACCGGCGTGCAAATGGTTCCCCCTGCGGCCCAGCAGGGCACCCTGGATGCGGAGCGTGCAAGAATCAGTGCTGAGCGAGCCAGGCTGGAGGCGGATTTTTTAGCGGAAGACGCAGCCTGTTACAAAAAGTTTGCCGTCAATAGCTGCCTGGGTGACGTCAATTCCAGGCGACGGGAAGCGATGGCAGACCTGCGGCGGCAGGAAATTTCGCTCAACGATGAGGAGCGAAGAATCAGAGGCGCGGAACAGATCCGGAAAACCGAGGAAAAATCGTCGCCTGAAAGGCAGCAGGAAGCGGCAGATCGTCGCGCTAAAGCCATGGAGGATTACCAGTCGCGACTGGATAGGGAACAGAAAAAGCGCGATGAGCGGGCCACAGCCCAGTCCAGTGAAAAGGCCAATAGCGAGGCAAGTGCTGAAAGGCTCAAGGGCAATCAGGGGAAAACCCAGGCGCGAACCGACAAGCAGGCTGCGGCCGCCGAAGAAGCCAAAAAATTCAATGTGCGCCAGAAAGAAGCCCAGGAGCGGCGGGCCCAGTACGAAAGCGATCGGCTGAAGCGGGTCAAGCCCCCCGCGAAATCCTTGCCCTTGCCCGAGTAAGTAAGCGCTGCTTAGCTCAAAGGCTCGAGCTTGACGATTATCAGCGACAGATTGTCACCGCCGCCCCGTGCGCGTGATCTGGCTTTCTGGATCAGGAATTCGGTCGCTTCGCGAGGTGACAACATGGAAAGGGCAGACCCCATTTCGCTGGCACTGAAATAGTGCCAGAGTCCATCACTGCAAGCCAGGAGAATGTCATCCGGACGCAATTGCGGGATGAAGTGCTGTGTGATGGGAGGTGCCTCCTCTGTTCCCAGACAACCCATCAGAATATTCGATTGGGGATGGACATTGGCCTCGTCATCGGTAATCTCACCCTTGTCGACCAGAGTTTGCACATACGAGTGATCCACCGTTCTGTGGACCAGCTTGCTGCCCTGGTAGTGGTAGATCCGGGAGTCACCGGTATGCACCCAGTGGCAGTCTCCGCCTGGATTGATCAGAAACGCTGCCAGTGTGCTGTGGGGCTCCTGTTCAGCCGAGATGGCAGTCAGTTTGATGACAATATGAGCTTCTTCAATGATCTGCTTGAGCATTGAAGGCGCGTCATCAGTAGTCGGCGCATAACGTTCAAAAAGCTGTTTGGCTGTCAGCATGACCTGGTCAGACGCTTTGCGCCCGCCGCTACGGCCACCCATGCCGTCAGCAACGATGCCCAGCATGCAGCCAGGAAACCGTGGGTGACTTAACAGGTTGACCTGGTCCTGCTGATAGTCCCGGTCACCTTTGTGGATGCCGGTGGACGCTGTGATTCGATAACCTTTGGACATTGTGTAGTCGTTCAAGCCGCGAGGGCTCGATTTATGGAGGCAATCAACGTATTATCTGATGAAGCAGCGCGCATGGATAAATAACCTTGGACTTAAATTTACATTCCCCGGAACGGCAGCTGATCGAACTAAAAATTGAGCAGGCAGACTGCAATGCCTTGGTAGACATGACGGTGCATACCCTGCCCATTGACGAACTGCTGCTCAGGCGTCTCAAAAAACGTCGCCTTCAGCTTCGTGACCAGATCTCGCAGCTTGAATTATCTTTGGACACTCCCGAGTCTGCCTGATGAATCTAGCGTATGAAGTGGAAGAGGCTTTTGCCCTGGGTGGCGTTTTATCGCGCGCGGCGGAGCATTTTGTGCCGCGTAGCGGCCAGACCGAGATGGCTTTGGCAGTGGCGCGTGCCATTGAAGGCGCCTATCCCCTCGTGGTGGAAGCCAGCACGGGCGTAGGTAAGACATTTTCATATCTGGTGCCTGCATTGCTGAGTGGTGAGCGGGTTTTGCTGTCTACCGCGACCAAAGCGTTGCAAGATCAGCTGTTTGGCCGCGATTTACCCCGCTTGGTGAAGGCGTTTGGGCTGCCGGTGCGTACGGCGCTGCTCAAAGGGCGGGCGAGCTATTTATGCCTGCATCGCATGGAAATGGCTCGCCAGGAGGCGCATCTGCCCGATGGCGTGTCGGTGCGTGCACTGGCAAGGATTGAAGAGTGGTCCCAAGTGACACGGACCGGCGATCTGGCGGAACTCCCTGGGCTGGATGAGCGTTCACCGGTGATCCCCTTTGTCACATCGACGCGGGAGAACTGTCTGGGTGCGCAATGCCCGCGTTTTCGTGCGTGTCATGTGAACCTTGCCCGCAGAGAGGCTATGGCCGCGGACGTGGTGGTCATCAACCATCATCTGTTTTTTGCTGACCTGGCAGTTCGCGAGTCGGGCGTGGCTGAGCTACTGCCCTCGGTGCGCATTGCGATTTTTGATGAAGCGCACCAGTTGAATGAAACAGGCGTGCAATTTCTGGGGAGAAACCTGACCACAGGTCAATTGCTGGACTTTTCCCGTGACATGCTGGCTGCAGGACTGCAACTGGCCCGCGGTCTGGTCGACTGGCAAGGGGTCGTTGCCGCCACCGAGCAGGCGGCCCGTGAACTGCGCTTGTGTGCCGGCAAGCAGTATCCCGGCACCAAGCTGCGCTGGACCGGAGAAACGCCTGATGGCCTGAGTGCTGTCGTCTGGACGCAGGCACTGGAAGCGGTTCATGCCGCCTGCATGCAGGCATGCGCAGCGCTTGATAGGGTCAGCGAGATTGCACCTGACTTTGTTCGACTTTATGAGCGTGCCACTGAATTGGCAGAGCGGGCTGAAAACTTTGTCAACGCCTGTGAGCCGGGTTGTGTGCGCTGGGTCGATGTGGGTACGCAGTTGCGGCTTGTCGAATCACCGCTGGATATTTCAAAGGCTGTAAAGAGCAAGGTGTTGGGTGCCGCAGGGGATGCTGCGAAATCCTGGATATTTACCTCTGCAACGCTCGGTGACGATGACAAGCTCACATGGTTCACCCAGCCTTGTGGGCTGGCGGATGCCGAAGTGTTGCGGGTCGGCAGCCCTTTCGACTATGAACGTCAGGCCGCGGTGTATGTTCCGCAAGACTTTCCCAAGCCCAGCGATCCTTCCCATACGGCAAAGGTCGCAGAGTCCGCGGCAGCATGGTCGAGGCAATTGGGAGGGCGCACCATGGTGCTGACCACCACGTTGCGGGCTTTGCGGGCGATTGGCGACGCGCTCCAGGTCGCTTTCGAGTACTCGGGTGATATGGAGGTGCTCGTTCAGGGGAACATGCCCAAACGGGTCCTGATTGAGCGCTTTCGGGAAGGGAATACCAATGGTGGCAGAGCCTGCGTGTTGGTTGCATCGGCGTCGTTCTGGGAGGGTATTGATGTGCCCGGTGATGCGCTTCAGTTGGTCATCATCGACAAGCTGCCTTTTCCTCCGCCGAACGATCCTTTGGCCGAAGCCCGCTCGAAGCTGTTGGAGTCACAGGGGCGCAGTGCGTTTAACGACTATTTTCTGCCCGAGGCTGCCGTGGCACTCAAACAAGGGGCCGGGCGCTTGATACGCCGGGAAACCGATCAGGGCATATTGGTGGTATGTGACAGCCGCCTGGTTTCCATGGGCTACGGGCGGCGTTTGCTGAGAGCGCTTCCTCCGATGCAAAGACTGATATCGGAGCAAGAGTTGATGGACCGGCTTGAGAGTCTTACCAGAACTTGTACCAGGGGTTGTCTGCAGACTTGAAACCTTTGCTCATGTACTGGCTTTGTGGATACGTCTTTTCCATGATGCGACGGGTGTCATCGCGCAGTTCGGCCATGCCCAGTGCATCGTAGGATTTGTAAAGAATGTAGGTGGCTTCTTCGAGCGCCGGAACGTCGCGGTAGTCGGAAATTGCACTCTGGGCCCGATTGATGGCGGCGATGTAGGCACCGCGGGAATAGTAGTACCTGGCCACATTGACTTCCGATTGAGCCAATGAATTCACGATATAGTTCATGCGCAAGCGTGAGTCCGGCGCATAGCGTGAATCCGGGAAGCGGGTCACCAGTTCCTTGAACGATTCAAACGATTCTTTGGCCGCTTTCTGGTCGCGCTCCGACAAGTCCTGGCGCGAGATGAACCCGAAAATGCCAAGATTGTCATTAAAGTTCACTAGGCCTTTGAGGTACAGCGCGTAATCCATGCCGGGACTGGCCGGGTGTAGCTTCATAAACCGGTCCAGTGTTGAAGCTGCTTGGGCCTGTTCGCCACCTTTGTACTGGGCATACGCCTTCTCAAGCTGGGCTTGCTGCGCAAGAGGGGTTCCGGCGGCACGGCCTTCCAGCTTCTCATAAAGGGGAATGGCCTTGTCGTAGGCGCCGGAGTTCGCTTCATCCTTGGCTTCAGCGTAAATCTTGTTCGGACTCCAGGAGGCAGTGAGATCCGGCGCTGGGGTGCTTGAGCAGCCGGCGATTACAAAAGACAATGCGCAAACGGCTGCAACAAGCGGCAATGCATTTGGAACAACCGATAATTTGGTGGAAAACATTGCAATTGACCTTCTTGATGACTGATTCTGAACAAAGCAAATTTATTATATCGAGCGCTGTTGCAGCCAATGGCCTGCTAGACAAAGCTCAGGATGAGGGAGGCAGCAGCGCTGAGATGGAATTGCGGCGGGTGATGGTTCCTGCCGAGAGCCATGGTAGCCGTCTTGACCGGGCCTTGGCTGGCATTGTGCCTGAGTTCTCCCGCAACTATCTCCAGCAATTGATCGAGGCCGGGGTGGTGCAACTGGGCGGCTTGGCGGTGACCAAAACATCCACCAAGGTCAAGGCAGGGGATGAACTCACCATTGAGTTGCGGCCTACGCCGCAAAGTCAGGCATTCAAGCCTGAAGCCATGGCGCTGGAAATTGTGTTTGAAGACCCGTATTTATTGGTGATCAACAAGCCTGCTGGGCTGGTCGTGCATCCAGCGCCCGGTAACTGGAGTGGCACCTTGCTCAATGGATTGTTGGCGTATGACCCTCATGCCTCCTTTTTACCGCGTGCCGGTATCGTACACCGCCTTGACAAAGACACCAGCGGGCTGATGGTGGTGGCCCGCCAGCGAAAGGTGATGGACCAGCTGGTAGACCTGATCGCAGCCCGAAACGTGCACAGGGAATATATCGCACTGGCACATGGCGCATGGCAGGGCGCGCGAACCCGCCAAGTGGACGCGGCGATAGGCCGTGATCCCCGTAACCGCCTGCGTATGGCGGTGGTTGATCTCGAAAAAAATTCCGGCAAGGCGGCTTCTACGGTGGTATCGCTGCTGCAAAGCGGAGAACGGCACTGCTTGGTGAAGTGCAAGCTGCATACCGGCCGCACCCATCAAATCCGGGTTCACATGGCGTTTCTGGGTCATCCCTTGGTGTCTGATGGGCTTTATGGGGGGGCGGTTGCGGGCGGCTTGAACCGGCAAGCACTGCACGCATGTCGGCTGGCGTTTGAGCATCCCGTCACGGGTGCCATGCTGGAGTTCAGGTCGCAGCCGCCCGCTGACTTGCAAGCGGCCATCGTGGATTTGGGCCTGATATACAATCAAACTTCGTAGTTTTCGACTACCCGCACATGGCGCCCCTAACTAGGAGACCGCGCATGGATGCAATGCGAGGACATGCGCTTGTCCTGGCCTTTTTCCCGCCTTTTTTCGGAACGACCACAATCATGAATACGACGGATGCGAAGCGCGTCCTCGAAACAGCCCTTATTTGCGCGCAGCAACCGCTGCCTTTACGCGAAATGGGTGTCTTGTTTAACGGGGTACTGACTGCCGACAGCCTCAAGCTGGTGCTTGAAGACCTGCAAAACGACTGGTCAGGACGTGGTGTGGAACTCGTTCATGTGGCTACGGGCTGGCGCTTTCAAAGTCGGCCGCAAATGCGCGAATACCTGGACAGGCTCCATCCTGAAAAACCTCCCCGCTACAGTCGGGCGACCCTGGAAACGCTTGCAATCATCGCGTACCGCCAGCCGGTAACGCGCGGCGACATGGAAGATATACGCGGCGTCACGATCAACAGCCTGCTTCTCAAGCAATTGGAGGATCGTGGTTGGGTGGAGGTGATCGGTCACCGGGAAACCGTAGGCCGGCCCGCGCTTTACGCAACCACCAGGCAGTTTTTGGATGATTTGGGCGTCGAATCCCTGGACCAGCTTCCTGTGATGGACAGCACCTCAGGTCAGGTTTCAATGCTTGAACAAATCGAGTTTGGTATTGCGGAACCCGTACCGATGCATCCGGCGGAGCTGGCTGCTTCATTGGAATCCGCCGACAGCGAAATCGCTGGGCTGGAATCATACCCCGGCACGCCAGAAATTCAGGAAGACTCGGCGCCGGATGCCGGCAAGCCTTCTGAACACGATTCCCATGATCAAGAAGCCAGTAATTCTCACGCAGGAATGTAAAAGCATGAATCAGCAAGACCAACCGGTTTCCGAAATCCTGGCTACGCCTGACAAAGAGCCAAATAAGGCCGTAGCGCCTGAGCAGACTGCGCGGGAAGCTCCTGATTTGATAGCTGCTGGCGAACTGGAGGAGTCCTCCATGCCAAAACCTGCTGTCGAACGACGCGTTCCAGTGGCTCCGGCAACCACCATCCGGTTTGAAGACGTGGTGACCGGTCAATTTGACGCAGACGAAGACGATGTGGCGCTTGAGTTGCCAAAACGGGTATTGATGCCGCAGCCCGAAACCCCCAAGTTGCACAAAGTACTGGCGCAAGCCGGGTTGGGTTCCAGGCTGGAAATGGAGCAGTTGATTCTTGAAGGGCGCATTTCGGTCAATGCCGAGCCCGCCCACATTGGGCAGCGCATCCAGTTTGGCGATACCGTCAAGGTGAATGGCAAGCCCATTCGGGTGCGTATTGAGCCGCCACCTCCCCGCGTTATTGCGTACCACAAGCCCATCGGGGAGGTCGTAACGCACGACGATCCGCAAAACCGGCCGACCGTGTTCCGGCGGCTGCCCAAGCTGTTTCAGGGTAAATGGCAGTCCGTCGGGCGTCTTGACCTGAATACCGAAGGCCTGCTGCTTCTGACGAGTTCTGGCGAGTTGGCCAATAAGCTGATGCATCCGCGGTTTGGGCTTGAGCGCGAATACGCCGTGCGTGTGTTGGGTGCCCTGAATAATGAGGAGAAAAAACGCCTGCTCGAGGGCGTGACGCTCGATGACGGCGTGGCGCAGTTCAGCTCGATCGAGGCTGGCGGCGGTGAGGGGGCCAATTGCTGGTACCGGGTCACCATTTCTGAGGGGCGTAACCGCGAGGTTCGGCGCATGTTTGAAGCGGTGGGCCATGCAGTAAGCCGGCTTATTCGGATCCGATACGGTGCCATGCTTTTGCCGCGTGGGCTTAAGCGGGGTGCATTCGTTGAACTCGACGAGCGTGATATCTGGGCGCTGACCAGCGCGGTGACTCGTTCCGAATCTCGCGCCGATCCGCGAGGAGCGCCCAAACAGACCTTCCCCCCGGGTGAGGGCGGTGATGAGCGTCGTCGGGGCCAGGGCCCACGCGGAAATGATCGTTCGCGCGGCGCCCGTGGTCGGCCTCAGGTCACCGATGCTGGCCAACCCGATGCATTGCCCCAAGCCGGGGCCGAGCAGGAGCCGAATGATCTGCAACCGCCCATGAACAGGATGGATTCCGCGCCCAGAGGCAACAGGCGTCGCGGCGGAAAAGGACGTAGCCAGGGCGGCAATGTCGGAGCCGGCTCCCGGTCTGGGCAGCCGACGGGCAATGGTGGCTCGCAGGGGCCAAAGCGGCGCGATGAACGTGGAGACCGGAGCGACAAAGGTACCGGCGGCGCACAGCCTGATCCCATGAAAACGTCGTTTGGCTATATCGGTGCGGATACCTTCACAAGGCAGCGGCAAGACCAGGGGCAACGGCGCAGTGGCGGCGGTGGCAACGCAGGCGGTATGGGCGGTGGTGGTGACCAGCGTCGTGGTGGTGGCAATAGCGGTGGGAACCGCGGAGGCGGTAATCGAGGCGGTGGAAACCGCAGCGGAAATCGCTGAATGTCTCAGAAGCACTCCATTTCGCAGGGGGTGCTCTGAACTCATGAGTCCACAGGTTAAAATCATAGGCTTTATTCAATTTTTGAATAATTTAAAAATCCAAGGTTAAGGAAAATTCATGGCGATCGAACGCACTCTCTCCATTATCAAACCCGACGCGGTGGCAAAAAATGTGATTGGTCAAATCTATGCACGTTTTGAAGCCGCTGGCCTGAAGGTCGTCGCAGCCAAGATGGTTCACTTGTCGCAGAGGGAAGCCGAAGCTTTCTACGCAGTGCACAAAGAGCGTCCTTTCTTCAAGGATCTGGTTTCGTTCATGATTTCCGGCCCGGTGATGATCCAGTCGCTGGAGGGTGAAGGTGCCGTCCTGAAGAACCGCGATCTGATGGGTGCTACCGACCCGAAGAAGGCTGCTGCCGGCACCATTCGCGCCGATTTCGCCGACAGCATTGATGCCAATGCCGTGCATGGCTCTGACGCCGTCGAAACTGCCCAAGCTGAGATCGCGTTCTTCTTCCCCGGCATGAACGTTTACTCTCATTAATCATGCTCGTCCCCATGCTTTGCTTCCCTTTATCAGGGTCGTCGCTTGCTTGGGGCGGCCCAGCTTATCGCGCGCTGCGATGACGGCCAACCTGCTTGGCTACGATCTTGATGGTCTGACCGCCTTTTGCGAGCAGCTCGGCGAAAAGCGCTTTCGCGCCACACAGCTGTTTCGCTGGATTCATCAAAAAGGTGCGACCGATTTTGAGCAAATGACAGATCTGGCAAAGTCTTTGCGCGAAAAGCTTGCAGGCTCGGCCCATGTTCAAGGACCGAAGGTGGCGTCCCGCCACGAGTCGGCTGACGGCACCATCAAATGGTTGTTTGATGTTGGGGCAGGCGATGTCATTGAGACCGTCTTCATCCCCGAAGCTGATCGCGGAACCTTGTGCATTTCATCCCAGGTCGGTTGTGCCGTGGGTTGCCGGTTTTGTTCGACCGGGCATCAGGGTTTTAGCCGCAATCTCACCACCGGGGAAATTGTCTCCCAGTTGTGGTTCGCAGAGCACTTCCTGCGTCAGCATCTGGACAGGCAAAACCGGCAAGAGCGCGTGATTTCTAACGTGGTCATGATGGGCATGGGCGAGCCCTTGCAGAACTATTCGCAACTAGTGCCAGCATTGAGAGTCATGCTGGATGACCATGGCTATGGTTTGTCCCGCCGACGGGTGACGGTGTCGACCTCCGGCGTCGTGCCCATGATGGATCGGCTGGCCGAGGATTGCCCTGTGGCGCTTGCTGTGTCGCTGCACGCACCACAGGATGCGCTGCGAGACAACCTCGTTCCGCTGAACAAAAAATACCCAATCGCGGAGTTGCTGGAGGCCTGCACCCGCTACCAGGCGGCGGCGCCACGCGACTTCATCACGTTTGAATACTGCATGCTTGACGGGGTTAACGACCAGCCTGAGCACGCGCGCCAGCTGGTGTCCCTGATGCAAACGTATTTTGCACACGGCCTGTCGTGCAAATTCAACCTGATTCCGTTCAATCCATTTCCGGTCTCTGGCCTGAGGCGTTCGGATATGTCGCAGGTTGCATCATTCGCAAAAATCCTGATGGATGCGGGCATCGTGACTACCGTCCGGAAAACCCGCGGCGATGATATTGACGCAGCCTGCGGGCAGCTGGCTGGTGATGTTCAGGACCGGACCGGCGTGGACCGGCGCATGGCAGCGCAACGGCAAGGTATGCTCGGGGGCATCAAGGTGGTTGTGGTCAAGGGGATGGATGTATGAGGTTTGTCGCCAATGTGATCTGGATGTCAGCCTGCTGGGTTGCTATGTTGCTGGCGGGGTGCGCTAATCAACCAGGCACCTCAGGGGCATCGGGTAACCGAAATGACATCGTCACCGAGTCGGATGAACCCGATCAACGTCGGCGCGCCCGGCTGCGGCTTGAGCTGGCCACTGGTTATTTCGAACAGGGGCAGACCAAAGTTGCGCTTGATGAAATCAAGCAATCGCTGGCCACAGATCCAACTTTTGTGGACGCTTTCAACCTGCGCGGGCTGGTGTACATGCGGCTCAACGACATTCCGCTGGCAGAAGACAGTTTTCGCCGTGCGCTCGCGCTGAATTCGCGCGATGCAGACGTAGCGCACAACTATGGGTGGCTTCTTTGCCAGCAAGGCCGCTACAACGAATCATTCAAGTTTTTTTCGCAGGCTGCGGCCAATCCCACCTACAGCGGAAAAGCCAAAACGCTGATGACTCAAGGTGTGTGCCAGGTTCGCGCAGGTCAGCGTGCCGAGGCTGAGCAAAGCCTGATGCACTCTTATGAGCTTGATGCGGGCAACCCTGTCACCGGGTACAACCTGGCCAATCTTCTTTACGAGCGCGGTGAGTTGACGCGAGCACTGTTTTATATCCGCCGTCTGAACAACAGTGAATTAGCCAATGCTCAAACCCTCTGGCTGGGTATCAAGACCGAGCGAAAGCTGAACAATCGGGAGGCGATGTTGCAATTGGCCGAGCAGCTAAAAAAACGTTTTGCGCAGTCCCCTGAGGCCGCTTCCTACGAAAAAGGTTCATTTGATGAGTGACCTTGATCCCGTGCTGGCTGGACACTCTGATGCAGAGACTGCTGCTTCCGGCTTCAGCAGCCGCCAAAACACGACCGGGTCGGCACCCACAGCAGGTGCATTGCTTCGCGGTGCGAGGGAGGCGGCAGGTATGCATATCGCAGCATTGGCGGGGTTGCTCAAGATTCCTGTAAAAAAACTGGAAGCGCTGGAGCATGACCAGTTTGACCTATTGCCCGATGCTGTTTTCGTGCGAGCGCTGGCCTCCAGCGTATGTCGAACCTTGAAGCTAGACGCGGTCCATGTGCTTGAACGGCTGCCTCCAAGCAGCGCCCCCAAGCTGACATCCCAAGGCGCAGGCATCAACACGCCGTTTCGTTCGTCGGGTGACGGTCAGCGGCCGTCTCTAGGGTCGCGGGTTTCGCGGCCCGCCGTTCTCGTCGGCCTTGCCTTCTTGCTGGGCGCGCTGGTATTGATTTTCCTGCCCCCCATCAAGCAGGACGCCGCGTCAGGCCACCTTGTTGCAGACGGATCACCCCCTAGCGGCGAGTCCCTTAAACTGATGCCTGCAACAGTGGTCATGGCGGGTGTAGGCTTGGCGGACCGTACCAAGTCTGTGGCATCAACGCAGCAAGCCAGCAAACCCGTAGCAGTCGCCACTGCTGCCACTACAGCGGGCTTGCCGTCCACCGGGTCTGTCACGTCCGCAGCACCTGTATCAACCCAGGCGTCAGTCTCTGTTCCTGTACCTGCACTAACTTTGGCAAATTCAACCGCGGCATCCGCCGACATCGTGACCTTCCGCGCGAAAGGTGAATCCTGGGTTGAGGTGACCGACGCGAAAGGCTCAGTCTTGCTGCGCCGCATCCTGACCGCCGGAGAGCGCGCCAGTGCATCCGGCGCGTTGCCGCTGGCCGCTGTGGTCGGCAGGGCTGATGCGGTTCAGGTTCAAGTGCGCGGACAGGCACTTGACCTGATTGCAGTAGCCAGAGATAACGTGGCCCGATTTGAGGTGAAATAGTGCAGCCCTGTATTCCCATAGAGTCGGCTTGTCCGAAAGCACGGCGTTCCATTCAGGCTCAGGTTGTCTGGGGCTCCCGTGTCGTAACTGTAGGTGGCGATGCTCCGGTCCGTGTTCAGTCCATGACCAACACGGACACGGTGGATGCCATTGGTACCGCCATTCAAGTCAAGGAGTTGGCTCTGGCTGGCTCAGAAATGGTTCGCATCACCGTCAATACGCCCGAGGCGGCCGAGGCTGTACCGCACATACGGGAGCAACTGGACCGCATGGGCATCGATGTGCCGCTGATTGGTGACTTTCACTACAACGGCCACCGCCTGCTGACTGATTATCCAGCCTGTGCCGAAGCGCTGTCCAAATACCGGATCAACCCTGGTAATGTGGGCAAGGGCGACAAGCGCGACAGGCAGTTCGGCCAAATGATTGAAGTGGCCATGCGCTGGAACAAACCCGTGCGTATTGGGGTGAATTGGGGCAGCCTTGACCAGGAGTTGTTGGCCAGCCTGATGGACGACAACAGTGCGCGTGCCACCCCTTGGGACGCCAAACAGGTCATGTACGAGGCGCTGATTACCTCGGCGATCGATTCTGCCCGGCGTGCCGAGCACATGGGCATGCGCCGCAACCAGATCATCTTGTCCTGCAAGGTCAGCGGCGTTCAGGACCTGATCTCGGTGTACCGTGAATTGGCTCAACGCAGCGACTACGCACTTCACCTTGGGTTGACCGAAGCCGGCATGGGAACCAGGGGCACGGTGGCATCTGCAACGGCTCTGTCCATTTTGCTGCAGGAAGGTATTGGCGACACTATTCGCGTTTCTTTGACTCCCCAGCCAGGGGAGGCGCGTACTCAGGAAGTAGTGATTGCTTCCGAAATTATCCAGGCACTGGGCTTGCGCACCTTTGTACCCAGTGTGACGGCGTGCCCTGGGTGCGGCCGTACCACCAGCACAACTTTTCAGGAACTGACCAAGCAGATCGACGACTTTTTGCGCGCACAGATGCCGGTCTGGCGTGCGCAATACCCGGGCGTCGAAGGGCTCAAGGTCGCCGTGATGGGCTGTATCGTCAATGGCCCGGGTGAAAGCAAGCATGCCGACATAGGCATCAGTCTGCCCGGTTCTGGCGAAGCACCGGCTGCTCCGGTATTTATTGATGGCGAAAAAAGACTGACCTTGCGTGGTGAGAACATTGCGCAGGAGTTTCAGGTCATCGTTGAAAGCTACATTGAAAAACGCTTTGGCACGCAAACCGTCGCTGAAGTTGCCTAATACTTACTGACCCATGCTTGAAAAAATGACTGTCGGCCGGGCGGCGAAATCGCCTTTGGCTAAAACGGAAAGATTGACCGCGGTCAAAGGTATGAACGACATCCTGCCGCCGGACTCGGCACGCTGGGAATGGCTTGAAGACAAGGTGCGCTCCCTGATGGGGCGCTATGCCTACCGCAACATCCGCACGCCCATTCTTGAGCACACACAGCTGTTTGTGCGGGGTATCGGGGAGGTCACCGACATCGTCGAAAAGGAAATGTATTCTTTCGAAGACCGCTCGGACAAGCATGGCGACCACGATGACCTGACCATGCGCCCGGAAAATACGGCAAGCGTAGTTCGCGCGGTCACGGAGCACAACCTGCTCTACGACGGTGGCAAGCGCCTTTATTACATGGGCCCCATGTTCCGTCGTGAGCGGCCGCAGCGTGGCCGTTTCCGCCAGTTCCACCAGATTGGTGCCGAAGCCTTGGGCTTTGCCGGTCCCGAGGTTGACGCGGAGTTGATTCTGCTGGCCGCTGCGCTATGGAAGGAACTCGGCCTGAGCGACTGGCGCCTGGAAATCAACAGCCTGGGTCAACCTGAAGAGCGCGCCCAGCACCGTACACAACTTATCGCTCATTTCGAGCAGCATGCAGACGAAATGGACGAGGAGGCGCATAGACGCCTGCATAGCAACCCGCTGCGTATTCTGGATACCAAAAATCCAGCAATGAAGGCCGTGGTTGAAAGTGCGCCCCGACTGATTGACTTTCTGGGCCCCCAGTCGCTGGCGCATTTTGACGGTCTGAAAGCCATCCTCGATGCCAACAGTGTCCCCTGGACACTTAATCATCGCCTGGTGCGCGGGCTGGATTATTACAACCTCACGGTGTTCGAGTTTGTGACCGACAGGCTGGGCGCGCAAGGCACTATTTGCGCTGGCGGCCGTTACGACTACCTGATTGAGCGGATTGGTGGCAAAGCGGCGCCGGCTGTCGGATGGGCTCTGGGGGTCGAGCGTGTATTGGAACTTGTCAAGGAACAGGGGGAGGCCATTGCACCGCCTGTGCCAGATGCCTACGCGGTGATTCCTGAAGCTTCTGCCCTGCCGGTCGCTCTGCGAACGCTGCAGGCTTTGCGTGCGGCGGGGGTGAGCGTACAGATGCACGCCGGTGTCAGCGCCGAAGGCATGGGCAGCATGAAGTCGCAGTTCAAGAGGGCCGACGGCAGCGGCGCGAGTTTTGCGCTGATTTTTGGTGCCACCGAGCTCGCCCAAGGGAGCGTCGCTGTCAAACCCTTGCGGGGAGGGAAAGCCGAGGGCGCGCAGGCCCAAACGCTTCAGTCGCTAAACGATGTGACCGCATGGGCCCACACCCTGCGCGGCTAAGCACCGTTAAAGCACCCGTCTCCGCCCTCTACAATCACCCCAATTCAATCCGCGCCCTTATCGCGCAGAACAAGCAGACTTTTATGGCAAAACACCTCGATTTGGAAGAGCAGGAACAACTTGATGAGATCAAGCACTTCTGGAAGCAGTACGGCGACCTCATTACCTGGGCGCTGATTGTCGTTTTAGGTGCCTTTGCTGCCTGGAACGGCTACCAGTACTGGCAGCGTAACCAGGCTGCACAGGCATCGGTGATGTATGACGAGGTCGAGCGCGCTGTGCAGTCGGGCGACCCGACAAGGATTGACCGGTCGCTGGCTGACATGAAAGACCGTTTCGGCCGAACCACTTATGCCCAGCAAGCCGGCCTGCTGGCCGCCAGGGCCTATTACGACAAAGGCAATCTGGATGCTTCTCGCGCTGCCTTGAACTGGGTTGCCGAGAAAGCCTCCGATGAAGGCTATCAGGCCATCGCCAAATTGCGCCTTGCTGGGCTCCTGCTGGAAAAGAAAGCCTATGACGAGGCTCTGCAGCAAGTCTCTGGTTCTTTTCCGAAAGATTTTGCTGCGCTGGCTGCTGACCGACGCGGCGACATTCTGGCTGCCCAGGGCAAAAAAGGCGAAGCCAAAGCGGAATACGAAAAAGCATACAAAGGCCTTGACGAGCGCACCGAGTACCGGCGCTTGGTTGAGGTCAAGCTCAATGCGCTGGGCGTCGATCCAACCGCAGGGCAAGTCAAGCCGACCACTGCCGCATTCAATGCTGAGGTGAAGCAATGATTTATAAGTCTATTAGGCCTCTAGCCCTTTCTGCACGTGCGCCAGTAGCTATCATTTTTGCAGCGATTCTGAGTGGTTGCTTTGGTGGTGCGAGCAAACTCCAACCCGCGGAATTGCAGCCGGTGACCGCCTTGGTAGCCGCCCGTCAAAGCTGGACCACCCGCATTGGGCAAGTGAACTTCCCGCTGGAAGTGAATGTATCCGGCAATAGCGTAGCCGTTGCGAGCAGCGACGGCACCGTGGCGGTGTTGGATGCTCAAACCGGCCATGACGTTTGGCGCGTTGCTCTCAACATGCCCATCGCTGCAGGCGTTGGAAGTGATGGAAAAGTCGTGGCGGTGGTGACGAAAGCAAACGAAGTTGTCGCGTTGCAGGATGGCCATGAACTTTGGCGTCAGAAGCTCAACGCCCAGGCATTTACCGCGCCTTTTGTGGCCGGTGCGCGGGTATTCGTCCTGGCAGCCGACCGGTCGGTCAATGCCTTTGACGGACAGACGGGTCGCAAGCTGTGGGCACAGCAGCGGCCCAACGAGCCTTTGGTGCTGCGCCAGTCCGGCGTGATGCTGGCTGTCGGCGATACCCTGGTGGTTGGCCTGGCCGGTCGGCTGGCGGGCCTCAATCCTTCCAACGGCAGCATTCGCTGGGAAGCGCCCATTGCCTCACCACGCGGGATCAATGATGTGGAGCGGCTTGTCGATCTGGTAGGGCGCGTCAGCAGGGACGGCGACAATGTGTGCGCGCGGGCTTTTCAGGCCAGCGTAGGCTGCGTCAACGCAGTTCGCGGCAGCCTGCTCTGGACCAAACCCGCCAACGGCGTGCAAGGTATCCATGGCGATGATCGTCTGTTGTTCGGCACGGAAGCCGACGGTACAGTCATTGCATGGCGACGCACCGACGGCGAGCGTGCCTGGTCTACAGACCGTTTGCGTTACCGGAGCCTGACGGCTCCGCTGGTGGTCGGGCGTTCCGTGGCTATTGGCGATTTCACCGGTTTTATTCACCTGCTGTCGCGTGAAGATGGCTCCCTGCTCAACCGCTTGCCTACTGACGGCTCGGCCATCGCCGCAGCCCCTGTGCTGGCGGGCAATACGCTCATTGCGGTCACCCATAACGGCGGCATTTACGGCTTTCAGCCTGAATAAGCGCAGTCCTGCCAGAAACCTGATTTATGAAACCTGTCATTGCGTTAGTCGGCCGCCCGAATGTGGGCAAGTCGACGATTTTTAACCGGCTGACCAAGACGCGGGATGCGATCGTGGCTGACTTGGCCGGGCTGACGCGTGACCGTCATTACGGCAAAGGAAGTTTGGGAACCCACGAGTACATCGTCATCGACACCGGTGGTTTCGAGCCCGATGCCACTACCGGCATTTACAAGGAAATGGCCAAGCAGACGCGGCAGGCTGTCGCCGAAGCTGACGTGGTAGTTTTCGTGGTCGACGCACGGGCCGGCATTAGCGCGCAAGACCATGATATTGCCAAGTATCTGCGCAAGCTGGGCAAGCCGACTGTGCTGACGGCCAACAAGGCCGAGGGCATGACAGAGGGTGTGCAGTTTTCCGAATTTTTCGAACTTGGCTTGGGCGAAGTGCTGCCGGTTTCCGCGTCCCATGGGCAGGGCATGCGCACGCTGGTGGATCTTGCGCTTGCCCCGCTCAAGCTGCCGGACCAAGACGAAGACGCTGAACCGCAGGATCCGTCGGTCATCAGGCTTACCGTGGCGGGCCGTCCCAACGTCGGTAAATCCACGCTGATCAATACCTGGCTGGGAGAAGAGCGTCTGGTGGCGTTCGATTTGCCCGGAACCACCCGTGACGCGATCTCCATACCTTTTGAGCGTGCCGGACAAAAGTTTGAGCTGATTGATACCGCCGGGTTGCGTCGCAAGGGCAAGGTTTTCGAGGCGATTGAGAAGTTCTCTGTCGTCAAGACCTTGCAAGCCATAGAAAGTGCGAACGTTGTCCTGCTGCTGCTGGACGCCACGCAAGGCGTTACCGATCAGGATGCACACATCGCAGGCTACATTCTTGAAAGTGGTCGGGCAGTGGTGCTGGCCATCAATAAATGGGATGCGGTTGACGCTTACCAGCGTGAACTCCTGGAGCGCTCCATTGAGACCCGGCTGGGTTTCTTGAAATTTGCTTCAATTCATCGGATATCGGCGATCAAGCGCCAGGGATTGGCCCCTGTCTGGAAATCCATTGTTCAGGCCCACGCATCGGCCAACCGCAAGATGTCTACCCCGATGCTGACACGGCTGCTGCTCGAAGCCGTGCAGTTTCAGCAACCCCAGCGTTTGGGTATCTTCCGGCCCAAGCTGCGGTATGCCCACCAGGGCGGCATGAACCCACCGATCATCATCATTCACGGCAACTCGCTGGAACATGTCACCGAGTCGTACAAGCGTTATCTGGAAGGGCGTTTCCGCAAGGCGTTCGACCTGGTTGGCACGCCGTTGCGCATCCAGATGAAAAGCTCGGAGAACCCCTTTGCGGGCAAGGAATCAACATAGGACTACACGCCGAACAGAGTGGCTGTGGTATGGTTGTGGTCTCTTAATTTTTGAACACGGAAAATATCGTGAGCAACAACAAAAGTCAGCTGCTTCAGGACCCATTTCTCAACACCCTGCGTCGCGAGCATGTCCCTGTATCGATTTATCTCGTCAACGGGATTAAATTGCAGGGCCAGATCGAGTCCTTCGATCAATATGTGGTTTTGCTTCGCAATACGGTGACTCAAATGGTCTACAAGCATGCGATTTCCACCATCGTTCCAGGTCGTGCTGTGAGTTTTTCGACCGGCGATTCCGAAGAAAGCCCGCCAGCTGAGCTCGTATGATGCGCCGGTGAAAACACGACCTCTCGCCCTTCTTGTAGGGGTTGATCTAGGCTTCCCGAATTTTGATGCCAGTCTGCAGGAATTGGGTTTGCTCGCGCAAACCGCAGGCCTGCAGCCCGTGGCGCGCGTGACATGCAAACGCAAGGCCCCTGATGCGGCGCTGTTCATCGGCTCGGGTAAAGCTGACGAAATCAAAATGCTAGCCCTCGACACGGGTGCGTCCGAAATCCTGTTCGACCAGTCGCTCAGCCCGGCCCAGCAACGCAATCTGGAGCGGCATCTGGGGCTACCCGTTAATGACCGGACTTTGCTGATTCTGGAGATTTTTGCCCAGCGGGCCCACAGCCACGAGGGAAAGCTTCAGGTCGAGTTGGCCCGGCTGCAGTACATGTCAACACGGCTCGTGCGGCGCTGGTCCCATCTTGAGCGGCAGACTGGCGGCGCGGGTGTGCGCGGCGGTCCCGGCGAAAAGCAGATCGAACTCGACAAACGCATGATCAGCGAAGCCATCAAACGCACCAAGGAGCGCCTGGGCAAAGTCAAGAAGCAGCGGCAAACGCAGCGGAAACAGCGGGAACGGCGCAACTCCTTCACGATCTCACTGGTGGGCTACACCAATGCCGGCAAATCCACACTGTTCAATGCGTTGGTCAAGGCACGCGCTTACGCGGCTGACCAGCTTTTTGCCACGCTTGACACGACGACCAGGCAGCTTTACCTGGGCGATGCAGCGCGCCCGGCGTCCTTGTCTGACACGGTTGGCTTTATCCGGGATCTCCCGCACGGACTGATCGATGCTTTTGCCGCCACGCTGCAAGAGGCGGCTGATGCGGACCTGCTGCTGCATGTGGTGGATGGGTCTAATCCCGACTATCTGGAGCAAATTGAACAGGTGCAACGTGTTCTGTCCGAGATTGGAGCTGCTGACGTGCCGCAGATCCTCGTGTTCAACAAGTTGGATGCTATTGAAAAAGGCAGCCTGCCCCTGCATTTAAGCGATATATTCGAACTCAGGGATGCATTTGAGGGCTCAAGCCGGAGCGTAGAACGGGTATTTGTCAGTGCTCAGACGGGTGAGGGCCTGCCGCTGTTGCGCGAGCTTCTGGCCAGCCATGCGGCAAGCGTACCGACAGAGGAAATCCCCCAAATAGCAGAGGACGTTGCCTGATCTGGCAATTTCATTAGGCACAATGTCGGTGTAATAAAAAAAGTGAGTTTCATCCCATGAATCTGAACCCCGTGCTGCAGACGTTGACGACCTTGCCAAGCCGGCTCAAACAACGCGTCAACGGCATGTTCAACCTCAATGATCCGCGTTGGGGTCGGGATGACGACAAATCGTCGTCTGACGAAGCCAAACCGGAGGTCCCTCGCGAGGACAAGCAGCCACCCAAGCCGGCCAATCGCCCGCAGGGCCAAGGCTCTCATCAGGGCCCGCCTGATCTGGACGAGCTCTGGCGCGATTTCAATCGCAAGCTGGGCGGCCTGTTTGGCGGTGGAAAAAATGGGGGCAAACGGGGCGGCTTCGGTAGCGGCGGTAACAACGGCGGCACTGGTGGTGGATTTCAGCCTGATATGAAAAGTGCTGGCATCGGCGTTGGGCTGATTGCCAGCATAGCCGTGCTGATCTGGCTGGGCACGGGCTTCTTCATCGTCCAAGAGGGACAGCAGGCGGTCATTACCCAGTTCGGCAAATACCAATCGACGGTAGGTGCCGGTTTCAACTGGCGTTTGCCTTACCCTATACAGCGTCACGAAGTGGTGGTGGTGACCCAGATTCGCTCGGTCGACGTGGGTCGTGACAACATTGTCAAGGCAACGGGGTTGCGAGAGTCGGCCATGCTCACCGAAGACGAGAACATCGTTGAAATCAAGTTTGCCGTTCAATACCGTTTAAATGACGCGCGTGCGTATCTGTTCGAGAGCAAGGACCCCGCCAGCGCGGTGGTTCAGGCTGCCGAGACGGCCGTGCGTGAAGTGGTCGGCAAAATGAAGATGGACTCGGCGCTGGCCGAGGAGCGCGACCAGATCGCCCCACGCGTGCGTGTCCTGATGCAGACCATTCTGGACCGATACAAAGTCGGCGTGGAAGTCGTCGGCATCAATCTCCAGCAAAGCGGCGTGCGCCCGCCAGAGCAGGTACAGGCGGCGTTTGATGATGTGCTCAAGGCCGGCCAGGAGCGCGAGCGTGCCAAGAACGAAGCGCAGGCCTATGCCAACGACGTCATTCCACGCGCGGTGGGTTCAGCTTCGCGGCTGAAGGAAGAGTCGGACGCCTACAAGGCGCGCATCGTCGCGCAAGCCCAAGGTGATGCTCAGCGTTTCCGCTCGGTATTGACCGAGTATCAGAAGGCACCGCAAGTGACCCGCGATCGGATGTATATCGACACCATGCAGCAGGTCTATGCGAATGTCACCAAGGTACTGGTGGAGTCACGCCAGGGATCCAATCTGCTGTATCTGCCCCTCGACAAAATCATGCAGATGACTGCGCAGGGCGGTGCTGCAGCCGGGGCCGACAGTTCGCTTCTCCCTGGTAGTGCAGACACCTCTCCCGCAGGGCCATCGTCCCAGCCCGCAAGCGGCCAGCCTCTGGATGCCCGCGCGCGCGATGCTTCCCGCACCCGCGACCGCGAAACCCGCTAAGGAAGACAAAAGTGAATAGAGTTGGATTTATTGTTTCTTCGTTGTTGGTGGCGCTGGCGCTGCTCAGTTCCACGCTGTTTGTGGTCGACCAGAGGCAGTTCGGCGTCGTGTATGCGCTGGGCCAGATCAAGGAAGTGATCACCGAGCCAGGCCTTCATGTCAAGCTACCACCACCGTTTCAGAACGTTTCTTACATCGACAAGCGGCTGCTGACGCTTGACAGTACCGATGCAGAGCCGGTGCTGACCGCCGAGAAGCAGCGTGTCGTCATTGACTGGTATGTGCGCTGGCGTGTCACCGAGCCGTCTGAATACATCCGTAATGTCGGCCTCGACGAGAGGGCCGGCGCCAATCAGCTCAATCGGGTTGTGCGCAACGCGTTCCAGGAAGAGATCAACAAGCGTACCGTCAAAGATCTGTTGTCCACCAAGCGGGAGGCCCTGATGGCCGACGTGAAAGCGCAAGTGCTGCAGGCGGTCCGTGGCGCGAAACCATGGGGCGTTGATGTGGTCGACGTTCGGATCACCCGCGTGGACTACGTGGCGGCGATCACGGAATCTGTCTACCGCCGCATGGAAGCAGAGCGCAAGCGGGTTGCCAACGAGTTGCGCTCCACCGGTGCCGCTGAAGGAGAGAAAATCCGCGCCGACGCCGACCGGCAGCGCGAAGTCACCATTGCCAATGCCTACCGCGAGGCCCAGAAGATCAAAGGCGAGGGTGATGCCGAAGCAGCCCGCGTCTACGCTGAATCGTTTGGCCGGGATCCCCAGTTTGCCCAGTTCTACCGCAGTCTGGATGCCTACAAGGCCAGCTTCAACAAGAAGAGCGACGTGATGGTGCTCGATCCATCATCCGACTTCTTCAAGACCATGCGCGGATCCGGTAATGGCACGACAGCGCCTGCTAAAAAATAGATTGCCATGGACGGCAATACGCTCTGGCAAGCGCTGGCCCTCATGCTGGTGATTGAAGGGCTGTTACCGCTTATCTCGCCTGCGGGGTGGCGCCGGATGTTTGAACAGATTCTCCGCTTAAGCAGCGGGCAGATCCGCTTTTTCGGACTCTGCAGCATCGCGGCTGGCGTGATCTTGCTGGCGGTGCTGGCGTGAATTGCACGCCACTGAAGTGTCACTCACAAGCCACGGCTGACACCCGTATTTGCGTCTGACTCCCGCATCCTGCCGCCGGCAGCTCAAAAAGCGGCCCCAAGCCCGGTAAAATCCGGTTTTTAATAGCTCACGAAAATTACAATGTCCGCCTGCTCGTCATCATGGCAATTGCCCGATCAAATTGCCGATGTCCTGCCCTCCGAGGCGCGTCATATCGAAGAGCTGCGCCGCCAGTTTCTGGATACCGCCCGCAGCTATGGCTACGAACTGGTCATGCCGCCCTTGCTGGAGCACCTGGAGTCGCTGCTTACCGGTACCGGCGAAGCGCTGGACCTGCAGACCTTCAAGCTGGTCGACCAGCTGTCAGGCCGCACCCTGGGCTTGCGTGCGGACACCACGCCACAAGTTGCCCGTATTGACGCGCACCTGCTGAACCGCAGCGGCGTGGCCCGTCTTTGCTACTGCGGCCCCGTGCTGCATACCCGTGCAGACCGCCCGCACGCCACGCGTGAGCCCTTGCAGTTCGGCGCGGAAATTTACGGCCATGCCGGGCTGGAAGCCGATCTCGAAGTCCAGCTGCTCGCGCTGGAAGGCCTGAGAGCTGCCGGCGTGACCGAATTGGCTGTTGACATGGCGGACGTCCGCATCGTCAGCAGCCTGCTCAAAGGCGCGACCATCAGTGCCTCAACCCTGGCGCTCATTCATGCCGCACTGGCGGCCAAGGACGCGAGCGAGCTCGACAGCCTCACAGCCCATCTCAATGGCGGCATTTCTTCGGCAGCGCGCGAAGGTCTGAAAGCGCTGTTACAGCTCTACGGCGATAACAAAGTCCTGGCCGAAGCTGAAAAAATCCTGCCGCCTGCGCCGGGTGTGCGCGATGCGCTACAAAATTTGAAATGGCTCGCATCCCATGTGGGCGATGTCAAGGTCAGCTTTGACCTGGCGGACCTGAGCGGTTACGCCTATTACAGTGGTACCCGCTTCGCCATTTACGGGCAAGGCGCTGAGCTGGCCCGTGGCGGCCGTTACGACGAGGTCGGTGCGGTGTTTGGCCGCAACCGTCCGGCCGTTGGTTTCAGCCTGGATTTAAAGGAACTGGTCCGCGTACTGCCGCCCCGACCCTTGAAGGCCGCCATTTGCGCGCCCTGGGGGGAAGATGCAGGCCTGCGCGCAGCCATCACCCGCCTGCGCGTCGGCGGCGAGACCGTGGCCTGTGTACTGCCTGGTCACGAGCATAAAGTCAATGAATTTGACTGCGACCGTGAGCTGGTAAAGGCTGCCGGTCAATGGCTGGTCCAACCCCTGAAAAAAGCCGCATGAAGAGCTACGCAAAAAGCTGCAAGAAGAGCCAGACCCCCAGGCCGGCTTTATCCCATCGAACCTTAACGAGAAACTGAAGATGACAAACAAACAAACCGCAGCTGTGGGTCGCAATGTCGTGGTCGTGGGCACCCAGTGGGGCGACGAAGGCAAGGGCAAGCTGGTCGACTGGCTGACTGAAATGTCGCAGGGAGTGGTGCGCTTTCAAGGTGGCCACAATGCCGGCCATACGCTGGTGATCAACGGCATCAAGACGGCCTTGCACCTGATCCCCAGCGGCATCATGCACCCGGGCGTCAAATGCTATATTGGCAACGGGGTGGTGCTGTCGGCAGCCAAACTGTTCGAGGAAATTGAAGGGCTTGAGAAGGCCGGTGTGGAAGTGCGCTCACGCCTGCGCATCAGCGAAGCCTGTCCGCTGATTCTGCCGTTCCACACAGCGCTCGACATTGCCCGCGAGGCTTACCGAGAAAAGGGTGGAACCGCGAAGATTGGCACGACCGGCCGCGGCATCGGCCCAGCCTACGAAGACAAAATTGCCCGTCGCGCCTTGCGTGTGCAGGACCTCAAATACCCTGAGCGCTTTGCCACCAAGCTGCGCGAACTGCTGGACCTGCACAACTTTGTGCTGACCGGCTATCTGCACGCGCCAGCGATTGACTTTGACACGGTGTATGCCGAAGCCATGCGGCACGCCGAACTGCTCAAGCCCATGATGGCCGACGTCTCACGCGAACTCAACGATGCGAACCAGGGCGGCGCCAACTTGCTGTTTGAGGGCGCGCAGGGCACCTTGCTCGACGTGGACCACGGCACCTACCCGTTTGTGACCTCCAGCAACTGCGTGGCCGGCAATGCCGCCGCCGGTTCGGGTGTGGGTCCGGGCATGTTGCACTACATTCTGGGCATTACCAAGGCCTACTGCACGCGCGTCGGTGGCGGGCCGTTCCCGACCGAACTGGACTGGGAACAACCGGGAACCGTCGGCTATCACCTCAGCACTGTGGGCGCTGAAACAGGGGTGACCACGGGACGCAGTCGCCGCTGCGGCTGGTTTGATGGGGCCTTGCTCAAGCGCTCGGCCCAGGTCAATGGCCTATCGGGTCTGTGTATCACCAAGCTCGACGTGCTCGATGGTATTGATGAATTGAAGCTGTGCACCGGTTATGAACTGGACGGCCGCATCACCGACATCCTGCCCATGGGCGCCGATGACATCGCCCGCTGCAAGCCGATTTACGAAACGCTGCCGGGCTGGAGCCAAAGTACGGTGGGCGTCACGCAATACGAGCACTTGCCCGCTGCGGCGCAGCATTACCTCCGGCGGATTGAAGCGGTCACGGGCGTGCCTATCCACATGATTTCGACCAGTCCAGACCGGGACCACACCATTCTCCTGCGTAATCCCTACGCCGTCTGAGTTGCCTAAATTTTAGTAAAAAATGTGTCTAGCCCATGCTGGACTAGCGTAACAAGCTATAAAATCAGGAGCAACCTCATGTTGACCGAAGACGGCAAACATCTCTATGTCAGCTATGACGAGTACCACAACCTGATTGAAAAACTGGCGATCAAGATTCACCAGTCCGATTGGAAGTTCGACACCATTTTGTGCCTCGCGCGCGGCGGCATGCGTCCGGGTGACATTCTTTCGCGCATTTTTGACAAGCCGCTGGCCATCATGTCAACCAGCTCCTACCGCGCCGATTCCGGCACGGTGCAGGGCAACCTCGACATCGCGCGCTTCATCACTACACCCAAGGGTGAGATTGCCGGTAAAGTCCTGCTGGTGGACGACCTGGCTGATTCGGGACATACCTTGAACGCGGTGATTCATCAACTGCGTAACAACTACAAGCCCATTACCGAGCTGCGCAGCGCGGTGATCTGGACCAAGGGCGTGTCAGGCTTCCAGGCCGACTATTCGGTGGAGTTGCTGCCTACCAATCCCTGGATTCACCAGCCGTTTGAGAGCTATGACAGCCTGCGCCCGGAGCAGCTCAAGGCCAAGTGGACGGTTTGATTTTTCGGTCCGCCCGGCAAAAAAATTAAGGCGTAATCTGCCCGAGCGCGCCACTCCGGAAAGAGCAGGGCGACTGCCACTTGCTACCATTGGGTCATGAGCGAAAAAACCACCGATCTGATCCACCACCCCTACCAACCCCCCGCGGAATTTGCTGCACCGCAGCCGGGCGTGTTCAAGGCGTCCACCGTCATCTTTCCCAATGTCGCGACCATGCACACCCGCGACTGGCGAAATAAATCGGGCTACACCTATGGTCTGCATGGCACGCCGACCACCTTCATGCTGGAAGAGCGCCTCTGCATGCTGGAGGGCGGCCTGCAGTGCGTGCTGGCCTCCAGCGGCTTGAGTGCCATTGCGCTGGTGGATATGGCACTGCTCAAAACGGGCGACGAGGTGCTGATTCCGGACAACGTTTACGGCCCTAGCAAGGCGCTGGCCGAGGGTGAGTTGCTCGCTTGGGGCATCAGCCACCAGCTCTACGATGCCATGAGTCCCGCTGATCTGGCCTCGAAGATCAGCAGCAAGACCCGGCTGGTGTGGCTGGAAGCGCCAGGCTCGGTGTCGATGGAGTTCCCTGACCTGGCGGAGATGGTGCGCATCTGCCGTACCCGCGGGCTTATCTGCGCCCTGGACAACACCTGGGGCGCGGGCCTCGCGTTCAACGCCTTCGACATGGACGCCCAGGGCGGTGTGGGGGTGGATATTTCCGTCCAGGCCCTGACCAAATACCCGAGCGGCGGCGGCGACGTTTTGATGGGTAGCATCATCACGCGCGATGAGGCCCTGCATGCGCGTATCCAGGGCACGCACATGCGCATGGGTGTGGGCGTGGGCGCCAACGACGCTGAAACCGTGCTGCGCTCGCTGCCGAGCATTGCGCTGCGCTACGCGGCCCATGACCGCACCGGTCGCGAGCTGGCCCGGTGGTTCCAGTCGCGGCCGGAAATTGCACAGGTGCTCCATCCTGCGCTAGAGGATTCGCCCGGCCATGCACACTGGAAAGCGGTGTGCCGCACCGGCCAGGCTGCCGGCCTGTTCAGCGTGGTGTTTCACGAGCGCTACAGCGTGGCCCAGGTGGAGCATTTCTGCGACAGGCTCAAGTTGTTCAAGCTGGGCTACAGCTGGGGCGGCCCGGTCAGCCTGGTGATTCCGTACAACATGGCGTCGATGCGCGGGCCAACCTGGCCGCATAAGGGCATGCTGGTGCGTTTTTCAATCGGCCTTGAGGCCGTTGCCGACCTTCAGGCAGACTTGGCCCAGGCGCTGGACGAGGCTTGACCAAGGCCTGCTGGCAATGCAGTACAGTAAGGGCTAATTATTCACGAAAGCATGCAGTGGCAACTCCCAATTATTCCTACGAAAAGCGCCAGAAAGAGCTTGCGAAAAAACGTAAGAAAGAAGACAAACTCAAGCGCAAAGTCGAAGGCAAGCCGGATGAGGTGGCCGATGACAGTGCCGACACGCCCGGCACCCCCGCTGACACTCAGACAGGATTGCCGCCGACCGAGTCAGCATCCTGAAATGGCGGATATTTATACATAAGACAAAAGGGTTTAGCCCTTTAACAACGCGCGTAACATGCTATTAATTTAATAGCAAGTAGCCCGCCATCCAACCCGACCTCACTGTTCATTGGTGATGTCGGGTTTTTGCTTCAGGGATTTGCCAGCAGGGTTTGCGCCAGCGCTGCCATGGCTGCCACCGTATGGTCGCGTGGCGAAATCACCCGGGCCGTTTCGTACTGCTCAAAGTTGCGCCGCATCGACTGCAGGTAGACCGGGTCGTAGTGCTTCACCAGCAATTCGTGAACGACTGAAACCACGTCACCGCTGCTCGCGCGCGCCTGCCAGTCCTGCACGGTGGCCTTGCCGCGTGCTTCGGTCAGGGCACCCAGCCGGTCGCAGAAAAATGCAATGTCCTTGACAAAAAAATCGTAATCTTCCAGCAGCAGCGCGACTCGTTCGTCTTCGGGCAACTCCAACTGCAGGCAAGGGCTAATGCGCATGGCCGCGATCAGTCCTTCGGGCACGGCCACATTGCCGACTTTTTTGCTTTCGCTTTCAATATAGACGGGACGTGCCGGGTTGAAGCTGCGCAAGGTGGCCCAGATGCGGCTGTCAAAGGCTTTCTGGCTGGGCTGCGGCACACCCGGAATCATGCCCAGCACCGAGCTGCGGTGATGGGCCAGCGCCTCCAGGTCCAGCACCTGCGCGCCCTCTGCCGCCAGCGCCTGCAGCAGCCGGGTCTTGCCCGAGCCGGTGGTGCCGCAAACGACCTGGTAGCTGTGCCGCGCAGCGAGCTGCGGTAAATCGGCCACCAGGGCGGCCCTGAAGGCCTTGTAGCCACCGTCAACCAGCGTGACCCTGAAACCGATCTGGTCGAGGATCAGCGCCAGCGAGCCGCTGCGCTTGCCGCCGCGCCAGCAATACACCAGCGGCTGCCATTCTCGGGGCTTGTCCAGCACGTCGCGCTGAATATGCGCGGCGATGTTTTTGGCCACCAGCGCCGCGCCCAGTTTTTTGGCTTCGAACGCGTTGATCTGCTTGTACTGGGTACCGACGATTTTTCGCTCATCATCATGCAGGCTGGGCCAGTTCACGGCACCGGGGAGGTGGTCTTCGGCGTATTCGCCCTCGGATCTGGTGTCAATCACGTCGGAAAAACTGCTCAGTTTGCTGAGTGCGTCCTCAGCGGAAATGCGGTCAAGGCTCACTTGAGAAGTTTCCTTAATTCCGGCCACACATTGGCCAGCATGCTGGCTTGTGACGGCTCGTTGGGATGAATGCGATCAGCCTGGAAGTGGGCGGCCGAGTCTTCCACATCGGCAATGCCTTTGAGAAGGAAGGGCACCAGCGCCACCCGTTCGGCCTTGGCCACTTTGGGAAAGAGGTTTGCAAAGCCGGTGCCATAAGCGTCGCCGTAGTTGGGCGGCACCTGCATCCCGACCAGCAGCACTTTGGCACCTGCCTTTTTGGAAGCCTGCGTCATGGCGCTCAGGTTGCTCTCCGTCATGTCCAGGGGCAAACCGCGCAGCGCGTCGTTGCCGCCCAACTCGATCACTACCGTGGTGGGCCGGTGCTGCGTCAGCAGGGCTGGCAGGCGTGAGCGCCCACCGGAGGTGGTCTCGCCGCTGATGCTGGCGTTGATCACCTGGGCGAGCTTCGTGTTTTTCTTTTCGCTGGCCAACTGCTTTTCCAGCAAAGCCACCCAGCCGGTGCCGCGCTTGAGGCCGTATTCGGCGCTCAGCGAATCACCAAGGACCAGAATGGTGTTGGCGGGGTTTTTGGCTTTGGTCGCGGCAGGCAGGATTTGCGCCTGAGCCTGTGCCGGGGCGAGCCACGGCGCGCCCAGCAACGCAGCGATCAGCATCGCGCCGAATGGTCTTACCCAGCGGTTTCGCGTGGCAGGGCCAAGCTTGCTACAGTCTGGAAGCGTAAATTTCAAGTTTTCTGATAAGGCTGACATGTTTGAACCCGTGGTTTCTGTCGTTAGCGATGCTTCTTCAACGCCCCCAAGCTCTCCAATTATTTCCGTTGAGCATGTTTTCAAGTCGGTGACCGACTCCACCGGTACCCTGACCATTTTGCGCGATATTAACTTTGCGCTTGCAGCACGCGAAACCGTTGCCATTGTGGGCGCGTCCGGCTCCGGTAAAAGCACGCTGCTGTCCATCATTGCCGGGCTGGATACGCCGACCCAGGGCACGGTGCGGCTGGCGGGGGTTGACCTGTTTGCCCTCAGCGAAGATGACCGTGCCGCCTTGCGTGCCCAGAAAGTCGGGTTTGTGTTCCAGAGCTTTCAGCTCATGGGCAATTTGACGGCGCTGGAAAACGTCATGCTGCCGCTGGAATTGTCGGGTGCTAAAGGCGCCCGCTCGCTGGCGACCGACATGCTCAAACGGGTGGGTTTGGGCGAGCGGCTGGGCCATTACCCCAAAGTGCTGTCGGGCGGCGAGCAGCAGCGCGTGGCGTTGGCTCGGGCCTTTGTGGTGCAGCCTGCCGTGCTACTGGCCGATGAGCCGACAGGCAGCCTGGACTTTGCCACCGGCGAAACCGTGATGACGCTGATGTTTGAGCTCAACCAGGAATTGGGTACCACGCTGGTGCTGGTCACACACGATCCGGCGATTGCTGCGCGCTGCCAGCGGCGCATCACCATCGAGGCCGGGAAAATCAGTGATTCTTGAGATAAAAATGACTTTTGCCTATATATGGCGGGAGCAAGCAGCTATCAAAAACATAGTTGGTGGCAATGCGGTCCGGGTCATCCCGTACCACTGATGAGCCGCCACCGTGACGCCAGCAGTGATAATCCCAGAATGTCTTCTTCCCCTAAAGTTCTTTTTGGCTTTCATGCCGTGGGTGTGCGTCTTAAAACTGCCCCCAAGTCGGTGCTGGAAGTTTTTTATGACGCCTCGCGTCGCGACGCCCGCATGCGCCAGTTCACCGACCGTACCCGCGAAGCCGGTGTGCGGCTGATTGAGTCCGACGGCCTGCGCCTGGCCAAAATGTGCGGCAGCCACGGCCATCAGGGCGTGGTTGCCCGCGTGGATGCGGTGGCCCAGGTCAAGTCGCTCGATGAGCTGCTGGAGCAGTTGGAAGTGGCCGGCACCGAGCAACCGCTGCTGCTGGTGCTCGACGGTGTGACCGATCCGCACAACCTGGGCGCCTGCCTGCGGGTGGCCGACGGTGCGGGCGCTCATGCCGTGATTGCGCCCAAGGACCACGCGGCAGGCATCAACGCCACCGTGGCCAAGGTCGCCAGCGGGGCGGCCGAGACCGTGCCCTATTTCATGGTGACCAACCTGGCCCGCACCCTGGGCGAGCTCAAGGAGCGCGCTATCTGGTGCATAGGTACCAGCGACGATGCACCCAAAACGATTTACGACGTGGACCTCAAAGGCCCGGTGGCGCTGGTGCTGGGCGCTGAAGGCGAGGGCATGCGCCAGTTCACCCGCAAAACCTGCGACGAACTGGTGAGCATCCCGATGCATGGCGCGGTGGAAAGCCTCAACGTCTCGGTCGCCAGCGGCGTCTGCCTGTATGAAGCCCTGCGGCAGCGCCGCTGAAGCTTGGTGCTGTCGTGGTGCTGGCATCCTGAACCCAGGAGCAGAAAAACAAAATCAGCCGTGACATCCAGAACTGGACCGGTAGCAACGGTGTGCTGGAGTTTTATGCAGGCGACAAGCTGGTGCGCCGCTTCATCAAGATCGACAAGCTCAGCACCGCCATGGGCACTGACGATGGAAAGCCACACTCCTACCGCTTTGGTTATGGCGTGCTGGAAGAAAACTTCAACATGATCGCCGATCCGGACGAGAAAAAAATGTATTTCGAAGTCAGCGACTTCGGCTCGAACTACATCTTTTTTGAAAATCCGCGCTAGAAAATACGATGTAGCGTGGCAGGGGGATTTGCAGCACTAAAGTGGACTAAACCTCCAAAGGCTTGCCTCCGAATTTGTGCCTGTTATTGTTTTTTTTCGAGCGGCTGAACAGGTCGTGTTGGCCTGCCGTGAATACTTGGCAGCGTCAATTTTGCTTCCAGCCCGCCCTCAGGGCGCTGCACCAATTCGAGAGATCCACCGAAACGCTCGGTGATGGCGACTACGATGGACAGCCCCAGCCCGCTGCCTCGAGCTGAGCCGCGCCGCCAGAAGCGATGCGTAGCCAGAGCCAACTCCTCGGCGCTGAGTCCCGGCCCGCTGTCGCACACGCTGAAACAGATTGCGTCCTTCGAGGACCGTAGTTCCAGCCTGACGCTGTTTTCTGCTGGGGAGTGACGCAGGGCGTTGTCGAGCAGGTTACGCAACGCAGTGACTGCGAGGGCTTGGGGCAGCACCAGCTCGGCAGGGTTGCCGTCGCTGTCCAGTACGATGCGACCGAGCGCATTGGGTGTCGCATCGCATATCGCCAGGCGGGCTACTTCGTCGGCATGGGTGATACACCCGTCATCCCAGGAAAAGGGACCTTCCACTTGCGACAGTGTCAGCAGCTGCATCAGCGTGCGCTGCAGTCGTGCCACCCCTTCTTCTGCGTAATCCAATGCCACTTCGGCCTCCTTGCCGCGTGTGATGCGCACGATTTGCAGGTGGGTCTTGATCGCGGTAAGCGGTGTTCGCAATTCATGGGCAGCATCGCTGGTAAAGCGACGTTCACGGCTGATGGTCACGCTCATCCGATGCAGCAACTGGTTCAGCGTATTGACCAGCGGTAGCAAGTCGCGGGACATGGGGGTGCTGGGAATCGGGGTCAGTGCATCCGGTGCCCGGCTTGCCAGCGCCTGCCGCAGGCGTTCCAGCGGCAGCAAACCGCTTCTCACCCCGAGCCACAGCACCATCAGGCTGCCGATCAGGGCAACGATAAAGGGAACTGCAGCGGCAACCATCACATCGCGCTGCAGCGTGTTTCGCTCCGCCAGGCGATCGGCCGTGGTTACGCGCAAACCGTGTGCTTCAAAGGTATAGCTGCGCCAGCGCTCGCCCTTGATTTCGCGGTCGGCAAAACCGAGGGCCGTTGTCATCATGGTCTCGGGCGTTGCGCCTGGGGTGCTCGCGAACACCTCGCCGCGCAGAGATCTGACCTGGCAGGCCAATCCTTTTCCCTCAGGGGGCATGGTCAACGTCGATGCGCCCGCTTTTCCTGTGCTGCCATCCCACGCGGCAGGGTTTTGCGACATCAGCCCGGCCACCATTTGCGCCGACATCGCGAGGCGCTGATCCAGGGTGCGGCGCATTTCATTGTCCAGATCACGCAGCATCCAGAGCGCTACCCCGCCCCACAGCAGTAATAGCGATACGCCTATCATCAGCAACAAGCGTAGTCGCAGACTCATGCGCTCACCATGCTGAAACGGTAGCCCACGCCGCGTACCGTCTCGATAATGTCGGTACCCAGTTTGCGCCGCAGATGATGGATATGCACATTGAGTGCATTGCTTTCGATCTCCTCACTAAAACTGTAAAGGCTGTCTTTGAGCTGGTCGGCGCTCAGGATGCGTCCGCGCGCCTGCAGCAGTGCGGCCAGCAGGGCCAATTCGCGGCGCGATAAAACGACGGTCCGTCCGTGCAGCGAGACTTCCCCGCTTGCCGGGTCCAGGCGCAATGGGCCATGCTCAATGACATTCACGCTGCGCCCGGCGGCGCGGCGCAGCAGGGCGTGCAGACGCGCGACCAATTCGTTGAGATCGAAGGGCTTGAGCAGATAGTCGTCCGCACCGGCACGCAGCCCGGCAACGCGATCCTCCACTGCGTCGCGCGCGGTCAACACCAGCACAGGCAGGGCCATGCCGTCCGCCCGCAAGCGATGCAACAGGCTCATTCCATCCTCGTCGGGCAGTCCAAGATCAAGAATCACCACATCGCAATGCACCATCGACAGCGTGGCCTCGGCCTGCGCTGCGGTAGCCACACCATCTACCGTCAGGCCGTGCGCACGCAGACCGGCCAGGATGCCGTGGGCAATCAGTTCGTCGTCTTCAATCAGTAACACGCGCATAGTCTGTCCGACCTTGCCGGCTAGTATTTAGGCCTTAAATTGTCTCACCGTTAACGCAGCCTTAATCTGGCCACGCAAAGATGTGCGCTTCATTTGATTTAGAGGCGCTTATGCTGCGTTTGTTGTGGTCGATCGTGATGTTGACAATGTGGTGGGCGCTGCCGGCGCATGCCCAGCAGGATTTTCTGCAGCCGGAACAGGCTTTTCGCCTGAACATTATCAAGCAGGCCGATGGTCAGCTGCGTCTGAACTGGGAGATCAGCAGGGGATACTACCTCTATCGCAAGCAAATGAAGGTCGAAGGGGATCCCGTCGGTAGTGTGCAACAAGTAAGGTGGCCTGCCGGCACACTCAAGACCGATGAGACCTTCGGCGAAAGCGAGGTCTATCACGACAAGGTAGCGGTACTGGTCACGGCGCCTGATGCCCAGGCACTGACTATTGGTTGGCAAGGATGCGCCGATGCGGGTCTTTGCTACCCGCCGCAAACCCGGCGAGTGAATTTAGCCGACGTTACCGCAACGCCGAGCACCAACCCGGGCGTGGCCGCTGCCAACGCGAGTCAAGCAGGGATTGGCGCATTCGGCGATGATCAGGACCTGGCTGATCGCCTCTCACGCGTCAATCTGGGCTGGATGCTTGTCGTGTTCTTCGGCTTGGGGCTGCTGATGACGTTCACGCCCTGCGTGCTGCCGATGCTGCCGATTCTGTCCAGCCTGATCGCGGGCAGCGGGGCAACCCCCAAGCGCGGTTTTATCCTCTCGCTGGCCTTCGTGCTGCCGATGGCGCTGACCTACGCAGTACTGGGCGCTGGCGCGGCGCTGGCTGGCGCCAATCTGCAGGCGACGCTGCAGAACCCCTGGGTGCTCGGTAGTTTCGGCCTGATGTTCGTGGTGCTGGCGCTGTCCATGTTCGGATTTTACGAGCTGCAATTGCCCGCTGTGCTGCGCAACCGCCTGAACAGCGCCAGCCAGGGCCAGCGCGGCGGCACCGTGGCAGGGGCTGCTGCGATGGGCGTTCTGTCGGCGCTGCTGGTGGGCCCTTGCATGACGGCACCGTTGGCCGGTGCGCTGCTCTATATCGCCAAGACCGGCGATGTGCTGACCGGTGGCCTGGCGCTCTTGTCCATGGGGCTGGGCATGGGGGTGCCGCTGCTGCTGGTGGGCACGCTCGGAGCACGGCTGCTGCCGCGACCTGGCTGCTGGATGAACCGGGTCAAGGTGATGTTTGGTTTTATCCTGCTTGGCACCGCGATTCTGTTTGTGGCACGGGTGCTGCCGCCAGCTTTGACGCTGGGACTGTGGGGAGCCTGGCTGCTGGCCATCGCACTCGGCCTGCTGGCATTGGCCAAGAAGGTCGATGTCGACGCCGGGCGTTTGATGTCGCGCTATCTGGCGCTGCTGCTTGGCCTGTGGGGCGGGGCCATGGTGGTGGGTGCGGCCGGTGGCGCACAGGACCCCTTCCAGCCGCTGGCCTTCGTTGCGGGAGGCGCCGCGCCCGCTCAGGCTGCTGTAGCGAAAGATTTCATGGCCCGCTTCGCATCGGTCAAGACACAGCAAGCGCTCGACGCACGTGTCGCCGAGGCCGGGCAGCGCGGCCAGTGGACGCTGGTGGATTTCTATGCGGACTGGTGCGTCTCATGCAAAATGATCGAGCGCGAGGTTTTTGCCGACCCGCGTGTGCAGCAGGCGCTGGCCAACATGCAGTTACTGCGCCCGGATATGACCGCCAATAATGCGGACGATCGGGCGCTGATGAGTGTCCACCAGATTCTCGGGCCGCCGACCATGCTGCTGATCGGCCCGGACGGCAAGGAACGTCGTGCCGAGCGCGTCATCGGTGAACTCAGAGCCGACGAATTCCTTTCCCGCCTGGCGCGGGCAAGGCAGGGAGGTTGATCATGCTGACAGTGAATCTGGGTCCCTTTGCCATACCGATCAGCCAATTGGTACTGATGATTGCTCTGCTTGTTGCGCTGGGGGCGGGCCACCTGGTCGGGCGTCGCCAGCAAACGGGTGGCATAGGCCATATCCTGTCCGACATGCTGCTCGTGGCGTTGCTGGTGGCACGCATCGCCTTCGTGGCCATCTGGTTCGACACCTACCGCAACTCTCTGTGGTCCATTCTCGATATCCGCGACGGTGGTTTCACACCCTGGGCCGGGATGGTGGCGGCGTT
>DFWY01000051.1:0-1063 GCA_002381615.1 Polaromonas sp. UBA4122
GGAAGCTCACCGATGAGGAACTCATTGCATCACAGGTTGCGGCGGCGTTGGACGGAGATCAGAGTTCGACGATCCCCGCCGATAAAAAAGGAGGTCCCCAGTGAGTACGATTACGACGAAAGACGGTACGCAGATCTATTACAAGGACTGGGGCACAGGACAACCTGTGGTGTTCAGCCATGGCTGGCCCCTCAGTGCGGATAGCTGGGAGGCTCAGATGCTGTTCCTGGCCTCCAACGGCTATCGCTGCATTGCCCATGACCGTCGCGGCCATGGCCGGTCGAGCCAGCCCTGGAGTGGCAACGATATGGGCACCTATGCCAGCGACCTCTCGGATCTCATCGAAAAGCTCGATCTGAAAGGTGTCATCCTCGTCGGTTTCTCCGCGGGCGGCGGCGAAGTTGCCCGTTATATCGGCCGCCACGGCACGAAACGGGTGGCCAAGGCCGCGCTAATCTCCGCCGTCCCGCCGCTGATGTTGAAAACGGCGGCCAATTCTGGCGGCTTGCCGATTGAGAAGTTTGATGAGATTCGCCAGGGCTCCCTCGCCGACCGCTCGCAGCTCTACAAGGATCTCGCCAGTGGCCCGTTTTTTGGGGCCAACCGACCCGGTGCCAAGGTTTCGCAGGGCATGATCGACACGTTCTGGCACCAGGGAATAATGGCCGGTCACAAGAACACCTTCGACTGCATCAAGGCGTTCTCCGAAACTGATTTCACCGAAGACCTCAAGAAGTTCGACGTGCCGACGCTGATTATCCACGGCGACGATGACCAGATCGTGCCGATCGGCGCCTCGGCTCTTTGCTCATCTAAGCTGGTCAAGAACGCGACCCTGAAGATTTACCCGGGCGCACCCCACGGCCTCCCGATCACGCACAAAGACCAGCTCAACGCCGACCTGCTGGCATTCCTTAAGACCTGAGGTCGCTTTGAACCAAGGAGAAACTATATGAAAGGTTTTGTGAAAGACATCGAGGGTCTTGCCGTCAAGAATGAAGAATTTCGCGGGGTGCTTTACACGGCAAAGCACTGCCAGTTCGTCGTGATGGCGTTAAAGCCC
>DFWY01000051.1:1185-11747 GCA_002381615.1 Polaromonas sp. UBA4122
AAGCTCGACCAGTTCTTTCGCGTGGAGGAAGGGACCGCTGAAGCGGTTCTCGATGGCGTTCGGCCGGCGATCCGCGCCAGCTTCGCGGTAGTGGTCCCGGCAGGGACGAATCACAACATCGTCAATACAGGCAGTGTTCCGCTGAAGCTCTATACGCTCTATACGCTCTACGCGCCGCCGAATCATCGAGACGGCGTCGTCCACCATAGGCTTGCGGCTCATTGATGATTTCATCTCGTAGTCGTTGAGCGCATTCTGGAACTCATGGCTGCAATACTGACCGCCCCGGTCTGATTGAAGCGCCTGAACCACGCCACCCGCAGCGCATCGGTGACCACGCTGGCCTGCATGCGATCCCTCATGATTCAGCCCACCACTCGCCGGCTGTATAGGTCAAGCACCGCCGTCAGATACAGCCAGCCCTCACCGGCTTGTCGCCGACCCACTTGAGTTGACCTTTCGCACTTAGCCGCACCCAGTTGCCCAACATCTGCACTGGCACGCCCAGTATCTTGGCCGTCACGGGTACCGTCTCCAGCTTGACGTCCTGGGTGTATTTGCTCCGAACTTATCTGTCTTTGATATTTATCACTTCGTACTCTCCAATCTCTGAATTTAATCAGCAACGAGGAACTTGTACACGTTGGAGACGTTTCTGAGATTTCTCCGTGAGCTTGCCCCCCGATGAAGAAAAGTTCTATGCCAAAGGGGGGGCAAAAGAAGTAGAAGGAAAAGTTAAGAAAAAGAAGTAAAGGATTCCCGGAAAAACTGCCCGACAACCGCTTTCAGCGGACGGCTTCACCTTGTTGTGCATGGCTCGCTGCTGCTGAAGCGCAAGCCGTTATGCATCACCCACCAACCTTAAGGAAACTGATATGAGCAAGATAGACACAAGCAATTCCTCGCCCTTGCTTGGAGCAGCGTCGCCCCACGTCCTACCCCCTCTTCCATATGCCGAAACCGCATTAGAACCGGTCATAACAGCCAAAACGATGAGTTTTCATTATGGAAAACATCACAAAGGCTATGTGGACAACCTGAACAAGCTGATTGCAGGAACAGAATATGCTGACCTGTCACTGGAGAAGATTATTACCAGTACCGCAGGACAGCCAGAAAGATCCGCGATCTTCAACAACGCGGCGCAAACTTGGAACCACACGTTCTATTGGAAAAGCATGAAACCGAAGGGAGGAGGCGAACCGCCCGCTGCACTCAAGCAGAGAATCGAGGCATCCTTCGGCAGCGTAGACGCCTGCAAGAAGGAGCTTGCCAGCGCGGCCGTTTCACAGTTCGGAAGTGGTTGGGCTTGGCTTGTCCTAGAGGGCGGCAAGCTCAAGGTGGTAAAGACCGCCAATGCCGCTGTCCCTTTGATAACGGGCATGAAGCCACTGCTTAGCATTGACGTGTGGGAGCATGCTTATTACCTAGATTATCAGAATCGTCGTGCCGACTATGTCAATGCCGTGCTCGACAAGCTAATCAACTGGGAGTTTGCTCTGCAGAACGCCAGCTAATGGCGGGCACATCATAGGACGGCGGAACTCATCGCATCACAGGTTGCTGCAGTGGACCGCGATTCCGACCGTTTTTCAGGGCTCTCCGTACGATAGCTGCGATTGACTGCAACTGCCAGCCCTAGAGATACTCTCTGAGAGTGTCGTTGAATTTCTTATTGCTTATTTTGACTCGGAAAGGAGAAGTAGATGCTCAAGCATGCCAATGGAAATTCCCCTGATACAGTCATTATGGACGGAAGCAATGCGAGTACGCACCTTCGCGACACGCTGGCAACGGGAACAACCGCTATCCTCCTGAGACGGACAGATTTCCTCTTCGAATCGCCCGAATGGAGGAAGTGATGATGGAGACCCGGCACGGCCTCTGCGGTATCTGTCCGGCCGGCTGCTTCGTCACTGTAACCATCCAGGACGGAAAGCTGGTGAAGGTTGAACCCCAGGAGGGGAACCCCATGGGCATGATCTGCCGGATCGGCCGCCACTCACCGGAGATTGTCCACGACCCGGACCGGCTCCTCTATCCACTGCGCCGAATCGGTCCAAGGGGCCGCTACGACTTCGAAAGAGTCTCCTGGGACCAGGCATTCGAGACCATTGTTGAAAGGTTTCAGGAAACCAAGAGGGATTTAGGTCCGGAGGCCATGGCGATCTATACCGGGCGAGGAAGCTTCGACATGGCGCTGTGCGACATCTTCCAGCCTGCGGGAGTGGCGGTGTCCTCCGCATCGAGCGTCCTGTTCCCCTTCGGTTCTCCCAACACGCTCGGAGTCGGCGCTCTGTGTTACGTTTCCTTCGCCATGATTGCTCCGCACGTGACCATGGGCGAGATGCTAAGCACGATGGAAACAGACTTGGAGCAATCCGAGCTGATAGTCATTTGGGGAGCGAACCCTGCCACCGACTCGCCTCCACTGGCTCACCTGCAGATTCTGAAGGCGCGGCAGCGTGGGGCCGCGGTGATTGCAATCGATCCGCGTCGAGCCGAGACCGCGGTTGAGTCAGGCGCCGAGTGGGTGCCAATTCGGCCAGGAACAGACGGTGCGCTCGCGCTGGGGATGATCAATGTACTTGTTGAGGAAGAACTATACGACGACCGTTTCGCCCGGAACTGGACGGTTGGTTTTGACGATCTGTGTAGCTACGTGCAGCACTTCCGGCCGGAGGTGGTGGCGGGCATAACAGGGGTCCCGGCAGGGAAAGTTCGCGAGTTGGCGCGGCGGATAGCCTCGGCGCGGGGGGCTTGCCCAGTCATGTACACCGGGCTGGAATACTCGGACAGCGGCGTGCAGGCCATCAGGGCAGTTTTCACCCTTTGGGCGCTCGCCGGTCAGCTCGACGTCCCGGGAGGGCTCCTCTTTCGAATGAAAGAGAACATCTTCCCTCAGAACCGCTCGCGGCTGATCCCGAACCCCGATGTACGCAAGGCCCTGGGTCGAGATCGCTTTCCGGTCTATAGTGCCTATCGCGGGGAGTCGCACGCAATCGCTCTTCCTGAGGCAGTGCTGAAGGGGGATCCTTATCCCATTCGTGCTCTCATTGTTCTCGGCGGCTCGCTGATTACGGCTTGGCCTCAACCGGTGATCTGGCGGAAGACGTTAGAGGCGCTGGACTTTCTGGTCTGCATCAACCGCTATCACACCGCCGACTCGGCTTACGCCGACATCGTCCTCCCTGCCGCCACCTATTATGAGATCACGTCATATATGCGTTTCGGCCCGCTTTTCAAGATCAGGGAGCGGCTCGTTGAACCGCAGGGCGAGGCGAGGAATGATTTCCTTATTCTGGCCGAGCTTGCGCAACGCCTGGGGTACGGCGATATCTATCCTCAGAGCGAAGAAGATATGCTGCGCTTCGCACTTGAGCCCAGCGGCTTCACACTCGAGGAGGTGCGTGCGGTGGGCGGAGAAGCTCGGGTTTCGACGGCTATGTTGCAGTATAAGAAGTGGGAAAAGGGGCTCTTGCGCCCAGACGGGCAGCCGGGGTTCAACACTCCGAGCGGCAAGTTTGAGATTGCCTCATCGATCCTCGCTGAACACGGCTACGATCCTCTTCCCGTCTATACGGAGCCGGCCGAGGGGCCGCTTGCGAATCCTGACCTGGCACGGACGTACCCGCTGGTGTTTAATTCGGGCGCGAGGACAACGTTCGATTTCCGCAGCCAGCATCACGGCGTGCGTGGACTTGCTGAACGGCACTTGGAGCCACCAGTTACGCTGAACCGTGAGGATGCCGAAGAACTGGGGATCGAGGAAGAGGAGCGGGTGTGGGTAGAGACGCCGCGGGGTCGAGCCCTCTTCACCGCCAGGCTGACCGACAATATCGTGCGCGGTTCAATCGATGCCGCAATGGGAGGCGGTGGGCCGCTCGGAGGAAAGGCGTGGCAGGAGTGCAACGTGAACGAGCTCACCGATATCACCCGCTTTGACCCGATCTCCGGCTTTCCCATCTACAAGACCCTCCTCTGCCGGGTGAGCAAGGCAGAGGGTTCCAGCCCTTCGGCGCGAAATTCGGGCGTCGGAGCGTCTGCTGAAGAGGATGCGTGTCCTATCCCTCATCCTGCAACGCCAGGCGATCTGCCTCGCCGGGTCTACCTGGACCACAACGCTACCACTTTCGTTGCTCCGGAGGTGCGCGAGGCGATGCTGCCGTTCCTCAGCGATATAGGTGGCAACCCCTCCAGCATTCACGGCGAGGGGAGCCGCGCCAGAGCGGCGGTGGAAGCGGCACGAAGGGTCGTAGCCCAGGGGCTGAACTGCACTGCCCGGCGTGTTGTGTTCACCGGAGGCGGCTCTGAAGCCGATAACTTTGCAATTCTGGGACTTGCGAGAGCCTCGGATGGCTCACGTCGTCACTTGATCACCAGCAGCATCGAGCACCCGGCGGTCCTGGCGCCATTGCGAGCGCTGGCTGCTAAGGGGTTCGATCTCAGCGTTCTTCCGGTGAACCGGAATGGAATCGTGGAACCTGAGTCACTCATAAAGGCAATTCGTCCCGACACGCTTCTCGTCTCTGTCATGCTAGCGAACAACGAAACCGGAGCGCTGCAACCGGTTCGAGAGCTAGCCGAGATCGCGCACGAACACGGGGCTGTGTTTCATACGGACGCGGTACAGGCCTTCGGAAAGATCCCGGTCGATGTCGAAGAACTCGGAGTGGACCTGCTGGCCGTTTCCGCCCACAAGCTGCACGGACCCAAGGGGGTCGGGGCTCTCTATGTGCGCAGGGATATACAACTCGATCCGCTCATCAAGGGAGGCGGACAGGAGCACGGAATGCGCGCAGGCACCGAGAACGTCCCTGGAATTGTCGGTTTTGGCAAGGCCGTGGAACTGGCGCTTCGCGGGCTGTACTCCGGAATGCCAGAAAGTTTAACCCTGCTGCGCGACCGGCTTGAGTCTAGTATCTGTGAACTCATCTCCGGCGCACACAGAAACGGCCCCGAGCGCGAGCGCCTCCCGAACACGCTCAATATGACCATCCCGGAGATACGCGGGGAGTCGCTTGTCCTTTTCCTTGACCGCAAAGGAATTGCTTTCTCTTCCGGCTCAGCGTGCAAATCGGGGAATCCGGAGCCTTCGCACGCATTGCTTGCAATGGGACTCACCCCAGCCGAGGCCCATTGCTCAGTGCGATTCTCGCTGGGGGCGTGGAACACGGAGGAAGAGATCAAATATGTGATCGAGGCATTCGCAAAGGTGCTGAGCGAGACCCACAGCACGGTGCGGTTTGTGCCGTGCAGGTAAGTAAACCGGGCGTGGTTCAAAAGGTGCCTACATTGGTTTATCGGCAAGATACGAAAAACCTCAGGAGAAAATCCAAGTAAAACCCGACCCAGCCGTTAGTGGTCCCTAGAACGTTCCCCCCCCCGTCGGCGGCCAGGACGCCCGACGCCACCAATTGCTTGCGTTGTGGCGCGGCAATGGCCTGTTTGGCGCGGGTGGTTACCCTGGCGCAGAGGACTGCCTGGTCGCCGCCTTGCGCTGGGGACGCGGCCATGTAATTCAGTTGGTCGTTATCGAGTTTTAAGACGCTGACGACTGTTGGTGCCAACGCGGATTTGACCGAGGTGCAAATGATTGATTGACCAGGCACCATCGGCCTGCAGTCCACAATTTGCCTTAATTTTCTTGACTAAAAGGGTGGTCCATGATTTGTCGGCATCCTGGTAAAATCCGCGTCGGCAGTAACACCCAGAACCACTGCACGCTTGATAAATCCACCCAAAATCCGGCATAGCTTATGTTGATGCAACAGAACCGAATATATTAGCCTCGATTCACCAATTAAGGAGTGAGACGCATGACCAAGCGAGTGATTGTCACGGGCGGAAGCGGGCTGGCCGGCAAATGGGTTGTCGAAGATCTGGTTCGGCATGGCTACGAGGTGCTCAACCTCGACCGTGTACCGATGGCCAAGGCCACTGCACGCACGCTGATTACGGATTTGACGGACGCGGGGCAAGTGTTCAACGCGCTGGCGTCGAGCACCACGGCAAATGCGTTCGATGACGACCTCGAAGCCAAGCCGATCGACGCCATCGTCCATTTCGCCGCCATTCCGCGCATTCTCCTCACAACTGACAACGAAGTTTTCCGAATCAACGTGATGGCGACTTACAACGTGCTGGATGCAGCATCGAAGCTCGGCATCAAGAAGGTGATCATCGCGTCTAGCGAAACCACCTACGGCGTGGTCTTCGCACATCGGCACCGCGATCCGGAATACTTTCCGCTCGACGAGCAATACCCCGTCGACCCGATGGACAGCTACGCGATGTCGAAGGTCATCAATGAGGTGACTGCGAAAGCGTTCCATGCGCGCACCGGGGCGGATATTTATTGCTTCCGTATCGGCAACGTCATCGATCCTGTCGACTACGAGAAATTTCCGGCGTACTTCAAGGATCCGGGGCTGCGCAAGCGCATTGCGTGGAGCTATATCGATGGGCGCGACCTGGCGGCCGCATGCCGGCTCGGCATCGAAAAGGACGGACTGGGCTGGGAAGTGATGAATGTGGCCGCCGACGACGTGTCATCCGACCTGCCCACCGCCGAACTGCTGCAGCGTTTCTACCCGAACGTGCCGCTCAAGAAACAGTTGGGCGAGTTCGAGACGCTGTTGAGCAATGAAAAGCTCAAGCGCCTGCTTGGCTGGCAACAGCACTACCGCTGGCGCGATCAGGTGAAAAAATAAGCAGTAGCGAAGGCGGCCTGAGGGCCTCAAGCCGCTTCACTAGCAACGTTATGGCGCCATCGCTCAATGCGTCTCGTCTTTTTGGTGAGCGCGTTAATTCCCACTTTGCGGCGGTCGCCGCGCGCGAAGATTCGATCAGGCCAGCGCCCGCGCCAAATACAGTGCGGTGCGGCTGTCCGCAGCGCGCGCGACCTGATCGGGCGGGGCGCTGACCACAACACGGCCCCCTTCGTCGCCGGCGCCGGGGCCAATGTCGATCACCCAGTCGCTCGCGGCGACCACGCGCATGTCGTGTTCGACCACAATCACGGTATTTCCCGACTCGACCAATGTATCCAATTGCGCGATCAGTTTGTCGATGTCCGACGGATGCAGGCCCGTGGTCGGTTCATCGAGAATGTAGAGCGTGTCGCCGCGCTGCGGCCGCTGTAATTCAGTGGCCAGCTTGACGCGCTGCGCTTCGCCGCCGGACAATTCGGTTGCGGCCTGGCCGAGACGCAAATAACCCAGGCCCACCTCGCGCAAGACGGACAAAGGGCGCAACAGCGGCGCTTCGTCGGCAAAAAATTCCCATGCTGCGTCGACCGTCATCGTCAGCACATCTGCGATATTCCTGTCACGGTACTGGATGGCGAGCGTGCCCTCGTTATAGCGCGCGCCGTGGCAAGCGGGGCAAGGCGCATACACGCTCGGCAAAAACAACAATTCGACCATCACCTGGCCCTCGCCTGCGCAAGTGGCGCAGCGTCCTTTGGCAACGTTGAACGAAAACCGCCCGGCGTCGTAACGATGGGTGCGCGCGCCCTTGGTCGCGGCAAAGAGTTTGCGCACGTAATCGAACAAGCCGGTGTAGGTCGCAAGATTCGAGCGCGGCGTGCGCCCGATCGGCTTCTGGTCGACCCGCACCAGCCGCTTGATACCTTCCATGCCGCCCACGATATGACCGCGGGTCGCGATGACGGCGCGCTGTCCCAGCGCGTCGACTTCCTCTTCTTCAGGCGGTATCTCGTGTCCCAGATGCGCCGCGGTCAGATCCACTAAAGCTTGGCTCACCAAGCTCGATTTTCCTGATCCGGATACACCGGTAACGCTGGTCAGCACGCCGAGTGGAAATGCGGTGTCAAGCTTGTGGAGATTATTGCGGGTCACGCCCGCCAGGCGCAGCCAGCCGCTAGGTACGCGCGGCGTGCGGCGTGCCGGGGCCGGCCCGGAAAACAGATAACGCCGGGTTTGCGACCGCTCAACGTCTGCCAGCCCCGCCGGCGGACCACTGTATAACACGAGTCCACCTTGGTCGCCCGCGGCGGGACCGACATCGACAATCCAGTCCGCGTGGCGGATGACGTCCAGGTCGTGTTCGACCACGAACAGCGAGTTGCCCGATGCCTTAAGCCGGGCCAGCGTCGTCAGTAGCGCCTCGGTGTCGGCCGGATGCAAACCGGCGGACGGCTCGTCGAGAACATACACTACGCCGAACAGGTTTGAGCGTACCTGGGTCGCTAGGCGCAGACGCTGTAATTCGCCGGGTGACAGCGTAGGTGTGCTGCGTTCGAGTGCCAGATAGCCCAGCCCCAGATCCAGCAGAACGTCGAGCCGCTCGATCAGATCGAAGGCGATGCGCTGCGTGACGATGGCTTTTTCGGGATGTTCGCGGCTTTGTTTGGTGTCCACCTTGGCCGTGCCGTCAGCGAAGGGCGCAAGGATAGCGCTTAGGCGATTGAGCGGCAGGCGCGATATGTCGGCGATATCGCAACCCGAAAATTTAACCGACAGCGCTTCGCGCCGCAGCCGTTTGCCTTTGCACAGGGGGCAGTCGGAGCTGACCATGTACTGCGCCACACGTTTTTTCATCAGCGGGCTTTGCGTCGTGGCGAAAGTCTGCAGCACATATTTTTTCGCGCCGGTGAAGGTTCCCTGATAACTTGGCATCATCTTGCGCTTGAGCGCTGCGCGCACTTCCGCGGCATCGAAGCCGGAATACACAGGAACCGTCGGCTGTTCGTCGGTGAACAGGATCCAGTCGCGGTCCTTCTTCGGCAGATCGCGCCATGGCGTATCGACGTCGTGCCCGAGTGTCATCAGAATTTCGCGCAAGTTCTGGCCGTGCCATGCGGTAGGCCAGGCGGCGACGGCACGTTCGCGGACCGTCAGCCTGTCGTCCGGGACCAATGAGCGTTCGGTCACGTCATACACCCGGCCCAGGCCATGGCATTCGGGGCAGGCGCCTTCCGGCGTATTGGGTGAAAACGACTCCGCGTATAACAGCGGCTGGCGTGCCGGATAGTCGCCAGCGCGCGAGTACAGCATGCGCAGCAGATTCGACAAGGTCGTGACGCTGCCCACCGACGAGCGGGTGGTCGGCGAGCCACGCTGCTGCTGCAACGCCACCGCTGGCGGCAAGCCGTCGATTCGATCGACTTCCGGGACTGCCATCTGGTGAAACAGACGCCGCGCATACGGCGACACCGATTCCAGATAGCGCCGCTGCGCTTCCGCGTATAGCGTGCCGAACGCCAACGACGATTTGCCGGAGCCGGACACGCCGGTGAACACCACCAGCGCATCGCGTGGGATATCGACATCGACATTCTTGAGATTGTGTTCGCGCGCGCCGCGCACGCGGACGTAGCCGCTGCTCGCGAAGTTGAGGATTGGCTGTTTGGAACGTGACTTGGGCATGGGCAGTGGCAAACAGGTGCTTGCCGCAATGATTAAGTGCGCGAGTTCATTAGGAATCCTTTTAGATTGAAAACTCGTGGTGCGAATGAATTTTGGTCAACTGCAAAATCGGTGCGACTTGAGTTGTCGCAGCCGGAGCCTTCGCAGCAAGGCGAGTGCGTCCAAGGATTTGGGCGCATTTTTGCGCTTCTCGTCCTTCTGGTTGCAGTTGCCATGATGTTTTTTTCCGTTTCACGTTCGCTGGTGGTTGATCGTTTTTAGTGCACGAACAACGCAATCAGAATAATGATGGGGATGGGAACGCCAAGAAAAAGCAGAATTAGTGAACGCATAGTTGCCTCCGAAAGTTAGAAGTTTTGGGGCTGCTGTCAAGCGTCGCGCTGCCGGCCACCGTAAGTGGCCGCCCAGCTGGCGACGAATGCACCGATGAGTAGCGAGATGAAGAGCCACAGCGCCGCATAAGCGGAAGCCTTGCGCGCCTTGTCAGCAGCGTCTTTCGCCGCAGTTTTCGCGTCAGTCAGCTTTGCCTGCACGCGTGCATACGTATCAGTCACCCGCTTCTCTGCCTCCTGCTGTGACAGACCGGTGCGCTGTGCGACGAGCTGGCCGACGTACCGAATGTCGTCTGCGGGCAGGGGTCCGGTGAAGACGGTGTTCATGAAGATGCGGGACACTTCGGACCGCGGCACGGCCGTGGCGACTACTGCCGTGTTCGAGTCTTTTCTGAACAGCGAATCGACGAAGTAGCCCATCGGCCCGGTCTCACTGTCAGACTTCACCATCTCGGAGCCGGCCGCAGTGGCAGCAACGCCACCCGCCACAACTCCGCCAGCCTGGATTCCAGCGCCCACGATCGACCCGATCACCGAGGTCAGCAGCGCGGCGGTCGCAAGCGACGCGACCGCCCATGCGAGAAAGCCGTGCGCCGTGTCGCGGAAGTAGACCTCGTCCGTATGAACCGCAATCCACTTTGTTCTCAGCCTGCCGGCGAGGTAACCACCCATTGCGCAAGCAAGCAGTTGCGTCAGAGTGACCCAAAGGATGGTCGATACGCCAAAGGTCGCTGCGCTTGCGCCGTAATGCACCCATGGCGAGACCGAGGACAGGCCCAAACCGACACCCAACATCAACAGGATCAGCGACAGTGCTGCGGCGGCGACGGCCCCCGCC
>DFWY01000107.1 GCA_002381615.1 Polaromonas sp. UBA4122
CATTGCCGCGCAAAAAGGCCTGCACAACCCGGTGATCGACGAGGTTGTCGCCCTGGTTGACGCCCAGTTGGAACTCAACCGCAAGAACAGCATTTCTGTTGCAAAGTTGAAGTAGGCAGCCGAATGGGCCTGCAAACCGAAAGCATCAGGACAACAGCGAAGAATCGAGAACATGATGAAAGACAAAGCCAAAGTTCGACAAATTCTTGACGCCGTAAAAGTCGGCGGTCGTGACGCCTTGACCGCCCCGGAAGGCAAACTGGTATGCGATGCCTACGGGATTGCCGTGCCACAGGAAGGCACCGCGACCAACGCCACTGAAGCGCAAAAAATGGCCGCTGCCATGGGCTTTCCAGTCGTGATGAAAATCGTCTCGCCAGACATTCTGCACAAGACCGAGGCCGGTGGCGTGATCGTCGGTGTCAAGAGCGCTGAGGAGGCCGCCATAGCCTATGACACCATCATCGCCAACGCCAAAAAATACAAGGCAGATGCCAGCATCATCGGCGTGCAGGTTCAGCAAATGCTCAAAGGTGGCCAGGAGGTCATCATCGGCGCGGTGACCGACAGCAGCTTCGGCAAGCTCGTGGCCTTTGGTCTGGGTGGCGTGCTGGTGGAAGTGCTCAAGGACATCACCTTCCGCCTGGCGCCCGCCAGTATGGCGGATGCCTACTCCATGCTGGATGGCATTCAAGCCGCCGAAATGCTCAAAGGTGTGCGCGGCAGCGACCCCGTGGATCGCGAAGCCCTGGCGAAGCTCATCGTCGGCGTCAGCGAGCTGGTGAGTGATTTCCCCGAAATTTCCGAGATGGATCTGAACCCTGTGTTCGCCAGCAAAGACTCGGCCATTGCGGCGGACGTGCGCATCGTGCTTGACTTCACCGTCAAAGTGCCACGCTATCGCCCCGCGGAGAGCGACGTGTTGCAGGCCATGAACCGCATCCTGCAGCCCAGGTCGGTCGCGGTCATCGGCGCTTCGGCTGAAACCGGCAAGATCGGTAACTCGGTCATGAAAAACCTGATCAATGGTGGTTACAAAGGCAATATCTACCCTATTCATCCCAAGGCCGAAGAGATCCTTGGCTACAAGGCCTACAAGAGTGTCAAGGATGTTTTTGGCGAGATCGATACCGCGGTGTTTGCCATCCCGGCCAAGCTGGTGGCAGCTGCGTTGATCGAATGCGGCGAGAAGAAAATTGCCGGCGCTGTATTGATTCCCTCCGGTTTTGCCGAAAGTGGTGAGCCAGCCCTGCAGGAAGAGTTGGTGGCCATTGGCCGCAAATACCACATCCGGCTCATGGGCCCCAACATCTACGGCTTCTACCACACCCACGTCAACCTCTGCGCGACTTTCTGTACGGCCTATGACGTGAAGGGTTCCGTCGCCTTGTCGTCGCAATCCGGCGGCATCGGCATGGCCATCATCGGTTTCAGCCGCTCGGCCAAGATGGGGGTGTCTGCCATTGTTGGTTTGGGCAACAAGTCTGACATCAATGAAAACGACTTGTTGATCTTCTTTGAGCAGGATCCGAACACCAAAGTCATTGCGCAACATTGCGAGGACTTGAAAGATGGGCGAGCTTTCGCTGAAGTGGCGCGCCGCGTTTCCAGAAAGAAACCGGTCATCGTGCTCAAAGCGGGTCGCACCCTGGCCGGCGCCAAGGCCGCCAGCTCGCACACGGGAGCGCTGGCCGGTAACGACAAGATTTACGAAGACGTGTTCAAGCAGTGCGGCGTGATTCGTGCCCGCAGCCTGCGGGAATTGCTCGAATTCGCACGCGGCGTGCCTATCCTGCCAACGCCCAAGGGCGAGAACATTGTCATCATCACGGGTGCTGGTGGCTCTGGCGTGTTGCTGTCCGACGCCTGCGGGGACAACAAGCTGCAGTTGATGCCCATGCCCGCCGATCTTGACACAGCTTTCCGTAAGTTCATCCCGCCCTTCGGTTCTGCGGGCAATCCGGTTGACATCACCGGCGGCGAGCCACCGCAGACCTATAAAAACACGGTGTTGCTGGGACTGTCGGACGAGCGAATTCACGCTTTGATTTTGGGTTACTGGCACACCATTGTCACGCCACCCATGGTCTTCGCCAGGATCATGGTCGAGGCACGCGATGAGATGCGGGCCAAGGGTATCGAAAAGCCGATGGTGGCCTCACTGGCCGGCGATGTAGAAGTTGAAGAGGCGGCCCAGTACCTGTACGAGCACGGTATCCCGGCCTACGCCTACTCAACCGAGTTGCCAGTCCAGGTATTGGGTGCAAAGTACCAATGGGCGCGCGGCGCTGGTTTGCTGTAGGCGCCTTCATGGACTTCGGCGGCCAGCCTCTTGATGACGTCAGCGCTCATATTCGAAGTTTGTATGCAAAAAAACGTCTGCCAAATAAGCTTTAAGGGATAAACCTATTGACAAATGAATTTTGTATGCAAAAAATGACACATATTCACGGAACCCATAATTTATGTTGACGCTTGACTCTCATCCTTCCGGCCGCCATTTCCTGCAAATCCCCGGACCGACCAATGTCCCTGATCGGGTGCTGCGTGCGATTGACAACGTGACGATCGATCATCGCGGTCCCGAATTTGCCGTACTGGGCAAAGCGGTTCTGGCCGGTATGAAAAAAGTGTTCAAGACGCAAGCCGATGTCGTGATCTACCCGGCATCCGGCACCGGCGCCTGGGAAGCGGCGCTGGTCAATACCTTGTCGCCAGGCGACTTGGTGCTGATGGCCGAAACCGGACACTTTGCCTCGCTCTGGAAAAAAATGGCGAACAAACTGGGTCTCAAAGTGGAATTCCTGCCGGGCGACTGGCGGCACGGTGCCGACCCTGCGCAGATCGAAGTTCGACTGGCCGACGACAAAGAGCATCAAATCAAGGCGGTGTGCGTCGTTCACAACGAAACCTCGACCGGCGTTACCAGCCCCATTGGCCAGATACGCCAGGCGATTGACCGTAGCGGCCATTCGGCGCTATTCATGGTGGACACGATTTCATCGCTGGCCTCGATCGATTACCGGCACGATGAATGGGGCGTTGATGTCACAGTTGCAGGCTCGCAAAAAGGCTTGATGCTGCCGCCCGGCTTGTCGTTCAACGCGATCAGCGCGAAGGCGCGCGCCGCCTCGAAAACGGCCGCACTGCCGCGTTCGTATTGGGATTGGGAAGAGATGCTCGCGGTCAATCCGACCGGCTATTTCCCGTACACGCCGGCCACCAATCTGCTGTATGGCTTGCATGAAGCGCTTGCAATGCTGTTCGAGGAAGGGCTGGACAATGTGTTCGCGCGCCATCACCGCCATGGCGAGGCAACGCGTCGCGCGGTGCGCGCATGGGGGCTGGAGATTCTCTGCCTCAATCCTGCTGAATACAGTTCGGTGCTGACAGCGGTTGTGGTGCCGGACGGCCACAGCGCCGACGCGTTCCGCAAGATCGTGCTGGAGCGGTTCAACATGTCGCTCGGGCAGGGCTTGAGCAAGGTATCCGGCAAGATTTTCCGGATCGGCCATCTGGGCGATTTCAACGATTTGATGTTGTGCGGAACGCTGGCCGGCGTCGAAATGGGGCTCGGCCTGGCCGGTATCCCGCATCGAAATGGAGGTGTACAGGCGGCGATGGACTATCTCGCGAAACCGCCCGACGCGATGTCCTCGCCAAGTTAAATGCAGTATAGGAACTATTTCGCCGGAATATCCGGTCTTGTAAACCACCTAGAGGAGACAGCCATGACACATCTGATCCAAAATTTATTGCACAGAGCTTCCCTGTTGCCGCTTTCACTGGTCGCGTTGGCCTGCGTCGCGACCCTGCCCGCCCAGGCTGCCAATTGGGAGCCTACCAAGCCCGTGGAGGTCATCGTGCCCGCCGGTGCGGGCGGCGCTTCCGACCAGATGGCGCGCACCATTCAGGGCATCATCGTGAAGCACCAACTGATGAAGCAGCCCATGCTGATCCTGAACATGGGCGGCGCGAGCGGCGCTGAAGGCATCATGGATGTCAAGGGTTCCAAAGGCAACCCCCACAAGCTCATGGTGGCGTTTTCCGCTATTTACACGCTGCCTGTCGCCGTCAACTTGCCTTTCAATTGGCGCGAACTCAATCCGGTGGCAATGATCGCGCTGGATGAATTCGTGCTGTGGGACAACGCCGAAACGCCCTACAAGACGCCCAAGGATTTTCTGGGTGCCGTAAAAGCCGCGCCGCCTGGGACCTTCAAAATGGGTGGCACCGGCATCAAGCGTGAGGATCATATTATTACCGTCGCGCTCGAAAAAGCCGCCGGCGTGAAGTTCTCCTACATACCCTACAAGAGCGGCGGCGAAGCAGCGACCCAGTTGGTGGGCAAGCACATTGATTCAAACGTCAATAACCCGAGCGAGAACATCGCTCAGTGGCGCGCCGGACAGGTCCGCGCCTTGTGTGTCTTCTCGCAGCAGCGCATGGTCTTCAAGGACAAGGTCACCACAGACCAGGCGTGGTCCGACATCCCTACCTGCAAGGAGTCGGGCGTCGATGTGGAATACCAGATGTTGCGCGCCTTCTTCCTGCCGGGCGACACCACCAAGGAACAGTCGGCTTTTTACGCGGACTTGTTGAAAAAAGTGGCCGCGACGCCGGAGTGGCAGTCGTATCTCTCGAAGCAGGCCCTCAAGGAAACCTACCTCACCGGGGCTGATTTCGTCAAATTCCTCGAAAAAGACGAAGCCTTCCACAACAAATTGATGAACGAAGCCGGATTCGCCGCGAAGAAATAATTTCAACCATTTGCCGCTGGCGGGAGTACCTATGGATCAAGAGCAAACACAAAACCCGCCTGGCGGCGGCCTGACCCACAGCAAGGTCGATGCGATCACAGCGATCGTCATCTTCCTCATTGGTGTGGTCATGATGGTCGATAACTACAAGGTCGGCGCCGGTTGGGCTGCGGACGGGCCACAGTCGGGCTACTTTCCTTTTCGTATCGGCGCCATCCTCTGCGTCGCGGCGCTGGTCGTTTTCATCAAGTCGTTGTTCGGAAAAAACCGCGACCACACGATTTTTGTGTCGTGGGAGCGATTCAGGTTGGTCCTGATGGTCCTGGTGCCAACGACCGTGTACGTGCTGGCCATCCAGCTTGTGGGCATCTATGTGGCCTCCTTTGTCTTCATCGCCGCGTTCATGCGGGTCATGGACAAACGGAGCTGGTTCAAAGTGATGCTGATCAGCATTGGCGTGAGCGCGACGCTGTTCTGGCTTTTCGAAATCCAGTTCATGGTGCCGCTGCCAAAAGGGCCGTTCGAAGCCCTGTTCGGTTACTGAAACGCACTACTCGGAGACACGCGCTCAATGGAAAATCTGAATGCCCTCTTTCATGGATTCGCGGTCGCGCTGACCTGGTACAACGGACTGATGATGCTGATCGGGCTGGTGCTCGGAATTGTCATCGGCGTATTGCCGGGTTTGGGCGGGCCCAATGGCGTCGCCATTTTGCTGCCGCTCACGTTCACGATGCCGCCGACCTCGGCAATCATCATGCTGTCCTGCATCTACTGGGGATCGCTGTTCGCGGGTGCCATCACCTCGATCCTTTTCAATATTCCTGGTGAAACGTCAGCCGTGGCGACAACCTTCGATGGCTACCCGCTGGCCCAACAGGGCCGAGCCGGGGAGGCGCTCACGGCATCGTTCACGGGCTCCTTCATCGGTGCCTTTGTGGGTGTGCTGCTGATCACATTCCTTGCCCCGCTGGTGTCGAAATTCGCCCTCAAATTCGGACCACCCGAGTTTTTCGCGGTTTTCCTGCTCACTTTTTGCAGCTTTGTCGGATCAGACACCAAGGCACCCTTCAAAACCATCATCGCCATGATGCTGGGCTTCGGTCTGGCGGCGATTGGCATGGACACCGTGAGCGGCGAATTGCGCATGACCTTCGGCTTGTCTAGCCTCCTGACCGGCATCGATTTTCTGGTTGTCGTGATCGGACTGTTCGGCCTCGGCGAAATTCTGGTCACCATGGAAGAAGGACTGGCGTTCGAAGGCAAGCACGCCAAGATCAACGCCAAGGTGGTTTTGGAAACCTGGAAAAAACTGCCCAGGTACTGGTTGACGCTGATCCGCAGCGCGGTCGTCGGCTGCTGGATGGGCATCACGCCCGGCGGTGCGACTGCCGCTTCCTTCATGGGTTACGGCATCGCCAAGCGTTTCTCGCCGGATGGTGAAAAGTTCGGCACCGGGCAACTGGAAGGCGTCGTTGCGCCGGAAACCGCAGCCCACGCCGCCGGAACCGCAGCGTTGCTGCCGATGCTGGCGCTGGGCATTCCGGGCTCGGCCACCGCGGCGGTTCTGCTGGGCGGCTTGATGATCTGGGGCCTGCAGCCCGGGCCGCTGCTGTTCATCGAACAAAAAGACTTCGTCTGGGGACTGATCGCCAGCATGTACCTGGGCAATCTGGCCGGACTGTTCATCGTCTTGAGCACGGTACCGCTGTTCGCGGCAATTTTGCGCATCCCGTTTTCCATCATTGCGCCCATCATCATCGTGGTCTGCGCGATCGGTGCCTACGCTGTGCATAGCTCCATGCTTGATGTCTGGTTCATGGTGTTGTTCGGCATCATCGGTTATGTCCTGAAAAAACTCAACTATCCGCTCGCACCGCTGGTGCTGGCCGTGGTGCTGGGCGACAAAATGGAAGCGGCATTTCGTCAGTCCATGATCGGTCCCAGCGGTGGCTTGGGCGTTTTCTGGTCGAACCCGCTGGTCGGCACCATCACCACCTTGGCGCTGCTGATGCTGTTCTGGCCGGTGCTTGCCTTTGCCTGGCGCAGACTCAGACAGATGTTGGTCGGTAGCCCGACGCCAGCCAAACGGATGCCGCGATCCTGAAGCTCGGGCATTGATGTTTCAGACGGACCTTGCTATTGCCGCCAGCAGATCGCTCCTGCCGGCCCGAGCATATTGACGAAGATACGGGATAAATAAAATGACTGAAAAAGACGTCGGCTTGCGCTTGACTGTAAAGCCATGCCTTACCCTGGAAGTGGTCAAGTTGATCGCCGCCGCAGCCCATGCGCACGCCATCAACAACAACTGGAAAGTCAGTATCGCCATTGTTGACGACGGCGCCAATCTGCTTTACCTGGAACGGCTCGACGGTGCGCAGATCGCCAGCGCTGACGTTTCTCTGGGCAAGGCCAGAACGGCGATGCGCTATAGGCGTCCGTCAAAAATGCTGGAGGACGCGGTGAACGGCGGTCGCACCGCGTTGGTGGGCGTTGAGGGCGTCACGCCTTTGCAGGGTGCGGTTCCTATTGTTCACGACGGAAACATCATTGGCGCCATCGGCGTTTCGGGGGTGCTTCCTGCGCAGGATGAACAGATCGCCATGGCGGGCGCAAGCCTGCTGTAGGCGGCATTGCAAAAATGACGAAAAACAACGCGCATAAGCGACCCCTGCCGCTGGTCGGCGTGCGGGTGCTGGATGTCAGCCAGGTGATGGCGGGCCCTTATGCCTGCATGCTGCTGGCGGATATGGGGGCCGATGTGGTCAAGGTTGAACCCCCGGGCGTCGGTGACCAGACGCGCGGCGCCATGGGCTTCAAGCTCAAGGGCAACGACAGCATGGGCTACCTCAACATGAACCGCAACAAGCGCAGCATTACCCTGAACCTGAAGACCGAAGCTGGGCGCCAGGTGCTTTTTCGGATGGTCAGGGACGCCGACATCCTGGTGGAAAACTACCGCCCCGGTGTTGTCAAGCGTCTGGGCATTGACTACGAAACGCTCAGCGCCATCAATCCGAAGCTGGTGTATGCGAGCATTTCAGGCTTTGGCCAGAGCGGCCCGTGGGCGAATCGTCCGGGCTTTGACCTGATGGCGCAGGCCATGTCGGGCATCATGAGCGTCACCGGCTATCCCGGCGGGCCGCCGGTCAAGGCGGGCGTGCCGGTGGCCGACATCGGCTGCGCGCTGTTTGCCAGTTACGCCATACTGGCCGCCTACATCGGGGCCAAGACCACCGGGCTGGGGCAGCACATCGATGCGTCGCTGTTTGACTCGGCGCTGGCGTTTTCGGTCTGGGACATTTCGCAATACTGGGGTACCGGCGAGCCACCCGAGCCGCTGGGCACGGCCAACCGCATGAGCGCGCCTTACCAAGCGGTGAAGGCCGCCGATGGCTATTTCGTGATGGGCGCAACCAGCCAGAAGCTCTGGAAGCAGCTGTGCAACACGCTGGGTCGCGAGGAGTTGATCGAGGATCCGCGCTTTGCCACCGTGGCCCTGCGTTTGGCGAACCGGCTCGAACTGATCGCGCAGCTGGAAGAATCTTTCGCCAAGCGCAGCAGCGAAGAGTGGATCGACGACCTGCTGGCGGTCGGCATTCCCGCCGGTCCCATCCTCACGTATCCGCAGGCGTTTGAAAGCGAGCATGGGAAGCACCGCAAGATGCGCATGGAGATTGACCACCCGGTGGAAGGAAAAGTGCCCAACATCGGTTTTGCCGTCAAGTTCTTAGGCACGCCAGCGCAGGTGCGCATGCCGCCGCCGCTGCTCGGTGAGCACACCGATGCGGTGCTGGCCGAATTAGGCATCGACGCCAGCCAGCGGGCCGCGCTCGAGGCCCAGGGCGCGTTCTCCGTATGAGCGAAGGCACGGTCCATCTGAGCATCGAAGGCCGCATCGCCTCGGTGCTGTTCGACCGCCCGCAGGCGCGCAACGCCATGACCTGGGCCATGTATGAGCAACTGGGCCGCATCTGCACCCAACTGCAGAACGACCCCGGCATTCGCGTCGTGATCTTTCGCGGTGCCGGTGGCGAGGCCTTCGTCGCCGGCACCGACATCGCGCAGTTCCAGTCGTTCAGCGATGGCGACGATGGCGTGGCCTATGAGCGCCGCATCGACCATTGCATCGAGCAGATCGAACGCCTGCCCATGCCCACGCTGGCGGTGGTCGAGGGCTGGGCCGTCGGCGGCGGCCTGGCCATCGCCACGGCCTGCGACTTCCGGATCGCGACACCAGGCTCGCGTTTCGGCGTGCCGATTGCCAAGACCCTGGGCAACTGCCTGTCGATCAACAATCTTGCGCGCTTGACGGCCGTGTTCGGCAGCCCGCGCGTCAAGCGCATGCTGCTGCTGGCCGAACTGCTGGGTGCCGAAGAAGCGCTGGCCTGTGGTTTCCTGTTGCAGGTTTGCGAGCCCGCCGAGATCACGGGCACCACGATGAAACTCTCTGAGCGGCTGGCCTCGCTCGCACCGGTCACGCAGAGCGTGGTCAAGGAAGGGATGCGGCGCCTCGCCACCCATGCATTGCCCGAGAGCGAAGACCTGATCCGCCGCTGCTATGCGAGCCGCGACTTTCGCGAAGGCGTAGAAGCCTTTGTTGCGAAAAGGAAGCCGGTCTGGCAAGGGCACTAATGGCGCGCTTCTGAAAGACCACCCCTCGTAGGGCTCGTGCGAGGCGGTGTTAAATCGGATTCTGAGTTTTCCGGCGCGGTAGAAGTTGCCTATCCGACTCACGCAGCAGCCCCGCCCCCTACACCGCCACGGTGTAGTTCAAGGTCATCCGCCCGCCATCGACCACCACGATTTCGCCAGTGATGTAGCTGGCTGCGTCGCTGGCCAGATAGGCCACGGTGTCGGCAATCTCCGAAGGCTCACCCAGGCGCTTCATGGGTGTGCGGCTCATGATTCTTGCCTTGGCCTCTTCGCTTGTCAGCACGGCTTTGGCGGCCAGCTCGGTGGCGATGGTACCGGGCGCGACAGCGTTCACGCGCACGCCCTTGTCGGCCAGCGCCATCACCCGCTTGAGCTGGTTGATGCCGCCTTTGCTGACGTTGTAGCTGGCAATCGTGGGAATGGTCAGCACGGCGTTGACTGAGCTCATGTTCACAATGCTGCCTTTGCCGGCTTTGGCCATTTCGCGCGCAACGGCCTGGCCCACCAGAAATGAACCCTTGAGGTTGACGCGCAAGACCGCGTCGAAGTCGGCTTCAGTCACTTCCAGAAAATCAGCCGCCTTGAAAATTCCGGCATTGTTGACCAGCACGTCGATGCGGCAGTGCGCGGCCATGGTCTGGGCCACCAGTGCATCGACCTGCGCCTTGTTACCCACATCGCAATGAACGTAAAGGCCACCGAGTTCGTTGGCCAGCGCGGCACCGCGGGCATCGTCGATATCTGCAATGACGACTCGGGCGTCTTCGCGTGCAAAGCGGCGAATGCAGGCTTCGCCAATGCCTTGGGCGCCACCGGTGACGATGCAGACACGGCCCGCCAGCCCGAACGAGATGGCCGAAGAATTTGCAGGTGAAATAGTGCTCATGCCCTTATGGTACCAGCGCATGCTGCTATGAAGTTCATAGCGTTTTCGGTTACGTCGGCAGGTGACATGCCGGGTTTGTACAAGGCAGAGCCGATGCCGAAGCCATTGGCGCCTGCAGCGAGGTAAGGGCGCATGTTCTCTAGCGTGATGCCGCCCACCGGGAGCACCACCGTGCTGGCCGGCAGCACCGCGCGCAGCGCCTTCACCACGGCGGGCGTGATCATTTCGGTCGGGAAAATCTTCAGCCCCGTAGCGCCGGCTTCCAGTGCACCAAAAGCTTCGCTGGCGGTCATCACGCCGGGCAGGCAGACCAGCCCCAGGCGCACCGCTTCACGCACGACTGCCGGGTTGAAGTTGGGCGAGACGATCAGCTGGCCGCCCGCGGCCTGCACATTGCGTACATCCTCGGGTGTCAGCACGGTGCCGGCGCCGATCAATGCCTGGGGGAAGGCGCCCGCCATGGCGGCAATGCTGTCCAGCGGCTGCGGCGAATTCAGCGGGATTTCAATCAGCGTCCAGCCGGTGGACAGCAGCGCCTGGCCGACGGGCAGCGCCCCGGCAGGCTGCAGCCCGCGCAGGATGGCAACCAGCGGAATGGTCTGCAGGGCTTTGGAGAATTTTTGATGGGGGTTCATGGTGCTGTAATTCGGTGGATAGTCGATTGACTGCCGGTTCGGGGCAGGGTGTCGGCAATGGCGCGCAAACCGCGCCAGGTGGCGCCGGCGCCTACGCGCTGAACCGATACCCCCAACTGCGCCAGGGCTTGCTCGTAGCGGGCTGTCAACGTTTCCTCGCCCATGACCACCACCGCATCGCCGCGTTGCAAGCTCTGGGATTTCAGTTCTTCGCCGATAACCAGCCCCGACAGGTAGCTCGGCAGTGCGTCGGTGGCCATGCGGTTAAATAGTGACAGGGTTCGCGTGCTGAAAGCCGTGTGCAGCAGGCCCTGGCCGCGCAGCGCATGGGCAACGCCCTGCTCAAAAGCGCCTGGGTCCGGTGCAGGGTCGCTGTCGTTGGTGTTGTTGGGCAGCGTCCGCGCCAGTATGGAATGCTGGCGCAGCAGTGCGTAGAACTCGCCGGTCATCCAGGTCGAAAAGTCAGTGATGCGGTGCTTGGCGACGGTCACCCATTTGCTGTGCGTGCCGGGCAATACCAGCCGGGCGTTGGCCAGCTCCAGCAGTTGCAATGCCCCGAACACCTGCGTTTCTTCACCGCGCATCACGTCCGGCACACCGTCTTTGTCAACGCTCAACCCGGGCACGATGGCGATGCGGCCAGGCTCCACCCATTCAAGGTGGGCTGCAATGTCGTCGAAACCCGCAGGGCAGGCGCAGTAGGGTGCTTCACGCCAGCCCTGTTTGCTGCCGGCCATTCCCGAAATAAGGCAGAGGTTGCCGGGAGCCGTCCAGTCGCCAAAACAGCGCTCAAAAACAGGGGGAAATTCGCCCGCAGCAACGGTCAGGATGCCGCGCGCAAAGGAGCGCTCCTCAAGCACCCGGCCATCGGCATCGATCAGTGCACCGCGCAGGGATGAGGTGCCCCAGTCGACTGCAACCAGGTTGCGACCGCTCATGAGGCCTCTGTATCGGTGGGTTGCCGATTCATGCCGATTCGGACCCGCTCAGTGGTTCAGGCCGCGCAGGGCGTCCGCCGGATAGCTGGGTTGCTGGCAGTCCTCGATGTACTGTTCGATGATGGCCTTGAACGAAGCATCCGGGCGCAGCCCCAGCGCCAGCGCGCGCTCGGCGGTCGAGCCCCTGGCCCAGTTGGCGACGATGCCGGCAATGCGTTCGTCGCGTTCAAAACGAACCCGCTGGCGGACCTGCGTGCCGGCCACTTCCTCCAGGGCCTGCAGCATGTCACCCACGCGCACATTCAGCCCCGGCAGATTCAGCGCCAGGCGTCCGCCCATGGCTTCCCTGCTGGCCTCAAACACGGTGATCAGGCCATGCACGGTGTTGGCTGGGGATGACACGGGGTGCGTGACATCGGGATCGACCGGGCAGGTGGTTTCCACGCCGGCCAGAGGCTCGCGGATGATGCCGCTGAAAAACGACGACGCGGCGCCATTGGGCTTGCCCGGTCGCACGGTGACGGTCATCAGGCGTGCGGACCGGCCATCGATGAAGCCCTTGCGCGTGTAGTCGGCAATCAGGTACTCGCACATCAGCTTGTGCGTGCCGTACGATGTCTGCGGCGAGGGCAGGGTGTTGTCGGCCACCAGGTCGGGTAGGGGATTGGCGGCGTCCGGTCCGAACACCGCGACCGAACTGGCGAACACCAGGCGGGGGGCATTGCCGGCCTTGCGCAATCCATCAAGCAGGACGCGGGTGCTGTCGAGGTTGGAACGCAGGCCCAGGTCAAAGTCCAGCTCGCATTCGCCCGAGACGGCCGAGGCCAGGTGAAACACAGCGTCGAAACCGCTGGCAAACAATTCGGCTTGATTCAGCAGGGGTCCGGTGTGCACCCGCACCCGCGGGTCCGCGCTCAGGTCGGCGGGCGGGGGAAATATGTCGGCGATATTGAGTTCGGTGATGGTTTGGCCATCAAGCTGCCCTTTCTTGAGCAGTTCCCGGGCGAGCCGGGCTCCAACGAAACCAGCGCCGCCGGTGATGAGTATTTTCATGACAGTGCCTTTCTAGTCAGTGGTTATCTCGCGGGACGAAGGCTTCCCGCTTGCCCATGAGGAAGTCCAGATCGGCGCCTTCATCGGCCTGCCGCACATGGTCAACGTAGAGTTTCCAGTAGCCTGATGTCATGGGTGGCTCGGGTGCTTTCCAGTTGGCCAGGCGGCGGGCCAGTTCCTCGTCTGTCACATGCAGCTGGATCTTGCGATTGGGGACGTCCAGTTCGATGATGTCACCGTTTTGTACCACCGCCAGCGGTCCTCCTGCGGCCGCTTCGGGCGCAACGTGGAGTACGACGGTGCCGTAGGCCGTGCCGCTCATGCGTCCATCGCAGATACGCACCATGTCGGTAATGCCTTTGCGCAGAATCTTGGGCGGCAAGGGCATGTTGCTCACCTCCGCCATGCCGGGGTAGCCCTTGGGGCCGCAGTTCTTGAGCACCATGACGCAGGTTTCGTCAATATCGAGATTCTCGTCATCAATGCGGGCGTGGAAGTCCTCGATATTTTCGAACACCACGGCCCGACCCTTGTGTGTCGTCAGTTCCGGTGTGGCGGCGCTGGGCTTGATGATCGCGCCACGCGGTGCCAGATTGCCGCGCAACACGGCGATGCCGGCCTTGTCCTTGAACGGCTCATCGAACTTCTTGATGACTCGCGGGTCGAAATTCTCTGCGTCAGCAATGTTCTCGCCCACGGTTTTTCCATTGGCCGTGACAATCTCTGTGTGCAGCAGGTGCTGGATTTCCTTCATCACCACCGGCAACCCCCCGGCGTAACAGAAGTCTTCCATCAAGTGCTGTCCCGAGGGCTGCAGGTTGACCAGGCAAGGCAGTTCGCTGGCCAGCCGGTCAAAATCTTCGATGGTCAGCTTGATGCCGATCCGACCGGCCATGGCGATCAGGTGAATCACGGCATTGGTCGAGCCGCCAATGGCGGCCAGTGTCTTGATCGCATTTTCGAAAGCTTCGAGGGTAAGGACCTTGGAGAGCTTCTGATCCTCATGGACCATCTCCACTGCGCGCCGCCCGACCATGCGCGCCAGCACATTGCGTCGTCCATCCACTGCCGGGTAAGCGGCATTGCCGGGCAGACCCAAACCCAGTGCCTCGACCATGCAGGCCATGGTGCTGGCGGTGCCCATGGTCATGCAGTGGCCGTGGCTGCGGTGCATGCAACTCTCGGCCTCCAGGAATTCCTCCAGCCTGAGTGTGCCGGCGCGAACCTGCTCGCTCATGCTCCATACCCCGGTGCCCGAGCCCAGTTCCTGGCCGCGCCACTTGCCGTTGAGCATGGCGCCGCCGCTCAATCCGATGGTGGGCAAGTCGACGCTGGCCGCGCCCATCACCAGCGAAGGTGTGGTCTTGTCGCAGCCCATCAGCAGCACGACGCCGTCGAGAGGGTTGGCACGAATGCTTTCCTCCACATCCATGCTGGCCAGATTGCGGTACAGCATGGCGGTAGGGCGCATCAGGGTCTCGCCCAGCGACATGACCGGAAACTCCATCGGAAAGCCGCCGGCCTCGTACACGCCGATCTTGACCTGCTCGGCCAGCGTGCGGAAATGCGAGTTGCAGGGCGTGAGTTCACTGAAGGTGTTGCAAATGCCAATGACCGGGCGGCCATCAAACTGGTCGTCTGGCACGCCCTTGCCTTTGACCCAGCTGCGGTAGACAAAACCGTCGCGGTCCTGCCGACCAAACCACTGCTGGCTGCGAAGTTCTTCGGGCTTCTTTTTCGGTTTGCTTGAATTGGTCATAGGGGTAAATCCTTGAATTGGTAAACATATTATCGTCATATGATAACAATCAGAAACTAGGGAAAACCCCGGTGAAAATATCATGCTATCGTAATATGATAACAATCGAAAATCAGCAAAAAAACATGATAAAAAACGTCCACGGCAATACGGTTGACCATCTCGGCGAAGCCATCGTCGCGGGGCGCTACGTCGCCGGCGCATCGATTCCACCCGAGCCGATTCTGGGTGAGCAACTGGGAGTCAGTCGCACCGTGATACGTGAAGCCGTGAAGTCGCTTATCGCCAAAGGTTTGGTGACGACAGGCCCCAAGGTGGGTACCCATGTGCTGCCCGAAGAGCATTGGAACTGGTTCGACCCCGATGTTATTGCTTGGCAAGCCAAGGCTGGCTTGACGCCCGAATTTCTACACGATCTGATGGATTTGCGGCGTGTTGTTGAACCTGCTGCTGTTCGCCTCGCAGCCCAACGCGCCACCCAAGAGGATATTACCGACATCGAAATTGCCTTTGAAGGCATGGCGCGGGTTGTGAAAGAAGGCGGTGACTATGTCTCCTATGACCTGCGCTTCCATCAGGGGCTGCTGCGGGCCTGCCGCAACCGCATGCTCATCCACATGAGCAAGGCGCTCGGGGCCCTGTTACGCACCAGCTTTGAGTTGTCTGCCAGTAAAAAAGGGGGGCCGGCGGGTTCCCTTGCGCTGCATCGCGCGGTACTCGATGCCGTGATTGCCCGCAACCCCGCCAAGGCTGAAAAGGCAATCCTGGTCCTGATTGATGGCGCCCATCAGGATATTGAAGAAATTCTGGCCTCAAGCCGCCGCCTGCCCCGACTGAATACGCCAGCCTCGATGCTCAAGGCGGCCTGACGAATTAATTTTTCTGGAGTCTATGGTGCAAAAAATAATAAATCCGTTCTTCAAACTGCTGGAGTTGCTGATCGTCGTGTGCATGGTGGCCATGGTCATCATGGTGTTCGGCAATGTGGTGCTGCGCTACGGCTTCAACTCAGGCATCGATGTATCTGACGAAATGTCCCGTTACTGCTTTATCTGGCTCACCTACATAGGCGCCATGGTCGCCATGCGCGAAAGAGGGCATCTGGGCGTGGACACGCTGGTCATGCATCTGGGTGTGGGCGGCAAGAAGCTGTGCCTGTTTCTGAGTGAAGCGCTGATGCTGGGTTGCAACGTGATGTTCTTTGTGGGCACCTGGGAGATGCACGAGCTCCAGGTCAGCAATGTCTCGCCCGTCGTTGGCATCTCGATGATCTGGGTTTATGGCATCGGTTATGTCGTTGGCGCTGTCATGGGCATCATGAACCTCAATGTGTTGTACCGCCTGCTGACCGGCCGGCTGCGCGAGGACGAACTGATTCAGGTCATCGAAACCGAAGGACTGGCGGATGTCGAAAAACAACTAAAGGAAATTAAAGCATGAGCGCAGCACATCTCTTGGCAAGCCTGGGGAAAAAAGCATGACCGTCACGGTATTCCTCGTCAGCCTGCTGGCCGCCATGGCCGTTGGCATGCCCATTGCCTATGCCTTGCTCGTTTGCGGCGTGGCGCTCATGGGTTTTCTGGGGGCGACCAGCGGCCTGGTTACGTTTGACAGCCAGATCCTGGCGCAGCGTTTTGTCGACGGCGCTGACAACTTCCCGCTGCTGGCGGTGCCCTTCTTCATGCTCGCCGGCGAATTCATGAACGCCGGCGGCTTGAGCCGGCGCATTGTCAATCTGGCCATGGCCTGGGTCGGCCATTTCCGGGGCGGTCTGGGTTATGTCACCGTGGTTGCCGCCGTGATCATGGCCTCGCTCTCGGGTTCCGCCGTGGCCGATACCGCAGCGCTTGCGGCCCTGCTTATTCCGATGATGCGGACAGCGGGCTACAACATCAACCGCTCCGCTGGCCTGATTGCGTCGGGCGGCATCATCGCCCCCGTTATTCCGCCCTCCATCGGGATGATTATTTTTGGGGTCGCGGGCAACGTCTCGATCACCAAGCTGTTTCTGGCCGGCATTGTCCCAGGGGTGCTGATGGGCGCTGCCGTCGGGCTGACCTGGTGGTGGGTGGCGAAAAAGGAAAAAGTTCAGCCTGCACCCAAACTTGCGATACCGCTACGCCTGAAAATCACCGCTGAAGGAACCCTCGCCCTCGCCCTGCCCGTGATCATCATTGGCGGCATGAAACTGGGCGTGTTCACTCCCACCGAGGCGGCAGTGGTGGCGGCGGTTTACAGTTTTGCGGTGGGCATGTTTGTCTACCGCGAACTCAAATGGTCTGAGCTGTATCAGCTGGTGCTGACCGCAGGCAAGACGACGGCAGTGGTGATGTTTCTGGTGGGAGCGGCCATGGTCAGTGCCTGGCTCATCACGGTGGCCAACATTCCGACGGAAGTCGCCAACATGCTGGAGCCCTTCATGGGCAACAGGATGCTGCTGATGTTCATCATGATGGTGCTGATCGTGGTGGTTGGCACGGCGCTCGATTTCACGCCCACGGTGCTGATCCTCACGCCGGTGCTGATGCCTGTGGTGCTCAAGGCCGGGATCGATCCGGTTTACTTTGGCGTGTTGTTCATCATGAACAACGCCATCGGCCTGATCACACCGCCGGTGGGAACGGTGCTCAATGTCGTGTGTGGTGTTGCAAAAATTACCATGGACGACGCCTTCAAGGGCGTGCTGCCTTTCCTGCTGGCCCAGCTGGCCGTGCTTTTCCTGCTGGTTCTTTTTCCCCAAATCGTCACTGTGCCACTTCACTGGTGGATGCACTGATGAGGCTTTTCCCGCGTCAATAGCAATCGTCAATAGCTCTAACAACTAAAGGAAGCAACATGTTCAAACGAAGAACCCTCGTATCAGCCCTCGCCGGCGCAGCCCTGCTCGTCAGCACAGCGGCATTTGCGCAGTTTGCCGAGCGCACCATCAAGTTCACCAACGGCGTGGCCGAAGATCATCCGGTCGGGATGGGTGTCAAGAAAATGCAGGAAGTGCTCAATGCCAAGACCGGCGGCAAGATCAAGATCAATGCCTTCTGGAACAACGCGGCGGGTGGCGACCTGCAGGCCACGCAGGCACTGCGCGCGGGCACGCAGGAGATGGTGTGCACCTCCAGCTCGCCGCTGGTGGGCATCATCAAGGAACTCGGCGTGTTTGACCTGCCTTTCCTGTTTGCCAACGAAAAAGAAGCGGATACCGTGCTGGATGGCCCGGCAGGCGCTTACTTCAACAAGAAACTCGAAGAAGCCGGTCTCGTCAATCTCGCTTATTGGGAAAACGGGTTTCGCAACCTGACCAACAACAAGCGCCCTGTGGCCAAAGTCGAAGACTTTGAGGGTATCAAGGTTCGCGTCATGCAGAACAGCATCTTCCTGGACACCTTCAAGACGCTGGGCACCAACGCCGTTCCGATGAACTTCGGCGAAGTGTTCACCGCGCTGGAAACCAAGACCATCGACGGTCAGGAAAACCCGTTCGTCACGATTGAAACGTCCAAGTTCAACGAGGTGCAAAAGTACCTGAGCGTGACGCGCCATGCCTACACGCCGTTTCTGATCCTCTACAGCAAAAAACTGTGGGACCAGCTCAATCCGCAAGAGCAGGCCGTGCTGCGCGAAGCCGCTATAGCGGGCCAGAAGGTGGAGCGTACCGCTCTTCGCGCGCAGTCGGAAAAATCGCTGGCCAGCCTGAAAGCCAAGGGCATGGTCGTCAACGAGATTACCCCGGCCGAGCAGGCCCGCATGTTTGCGAAGGTCAAGCCGGTGTATGACAAAAACCTGCCAACGATTGGTGCTGAGCCGGTCAACGTCGTGATGGATGCCCTGAAAAAGGTGCGCGGCCACTGATTCAGTCTGTAGCATTGTGTGAAGGCCGCCAGGGGCAACCCTCGCGGCCTTTTTTCGGCGTCTGTTTTCTGGAGTCTGAATTGTGAAAATCACCGAGATCGAAACCATTCGCCTGGGCGAGTTCCCCAACATCATCTGGGTGCGCATCCATACCGATGAGGGGCTGACCGGGCTGGGCGAAACCTTCATGGGCGCGGCAGCCGTGGAAGCCTATTTGCACGAATGGGCGGCGCCCAAGCTGCTGGGGCAGGACCCGCTGGCCATCGAAGCGCGCAACCGCGACATCACCGGCTACCTGGGCTGGCGCGGCTCCGGTGTGGAAACGCGCGGCAACTCGGCCGTGGACATTGCGCTGTGGGATATTTTTGGCAAGGCTGCCAATATGCCGGTGCACACCGCCCTGGGTGGCAAGAGCCGCGACGCCATTCGCATCTACAACACCTGCGCCGGCTACCAGTATGTGCGCAGCACTGTCAACCAGAACACGGCGAACTGGGGCCTGGGTTCTGCCAGGGACAAAAATGCCGGGCCTTACGAAGACCTGGAAGGCTTTTTGCACCGTGCCGATGAGGTCGCGCAGTCGCTGCTGTCCGAAGGCATCACGGCCATGAAGATCTGGCCGTTTGACCCCGCTGCGGAAAAAAGCCATGGCCAGTACATCAGCAATGAAGATCTGGATGCCGCGCTGGAGCCTTTTCGCAAGATTCGCAACGCCGTCGGCGACAAGATGGACATCATGGTGGAGTTTCACAGCTTGTGGCGCTTGCCCATGGCGCAAAAAATCGCGCGTGCGCTCAAGCCCTTCAACACCTTCTGGCACGAAGACGCCATCCGCATGGATTCGTTGGACCTGCTCAAGCAATACGCCAAAGATTGCGAGGCCCTGATTTGCGCCAGTGAAACGCTGAGCTACAAATGGGGCTTCAAGGACTATTTGCAAACCGGCGTGGCCGGGGTGGCCATGTTGGACCTGAGCTGGTGCGGCGGACTGACCGAAGCGCGCAAAATTGCCGCCATGGCCGACGCGTGGCAGTTGCCGGTGGCGCCGCACGACTGCACCGGGCCGGTGGTCTGGGCGGCGTCGACGCACTTGTCGCTGCACGCACCCAACGCGCTGATCCAGGAGAGCGTTCGCGCTTTCTTCACGGGCTGGTATAAGGAACTGGTGACCGAATTGCCCAGCGTGAAAAATGGCATGATCAGTCTCAATGACAAGCCCGGGCTTGGACTGGAGTTGCTGCCTGATCTGCACAAGCGCGCGGATGCCACGGTGCGGATCTCGGTGCCGGATTAAAGCGTCCGGGTCAAACAGAAACCGGAGTTTTTCCATGAAAATCAAATCAGTCCTTCCTTTCATCCTGCACGTGCCTGTCACCGACGCGCAGATTGCCGACAGCACCCACACCATCTCGCACTGGGGTGTGGTGGGTGCACAGATTGAAACTGAAGACGGCCTGACGGGCTACGGCTTTACGGGCACGCATGCCCATTTGCCCAGCGATCAGCTCATCGCGCGCTGTATCGAAACCTGCCATGCCCCTCTTCTGGTGGGAGAAAACGCCAGTGACATCAATCGGTTGTGGCACAAAATAGCCCACAACCCGGCGCTGCAGTGGGTCGGGCGCGCAGGCATCACCACGCTGGCGCATGCGGCGATCGATGTGGCGCTGTGGGACCTAAAAGCCAAGGCGGCACAGCAACCCTTGTGGAAATTGCTTGGTGGCCAGGTGCGTGACAAGGTCCGCGCTTACAACACCGATATTGGCTGGCTCAGCATTGCCGATGACAAGCTGGTGGAAGGTGCGAAGCGTGCGGTGGCGCAGGGCTTTACCGGCATCAAGATCAAGGTCGGCTCCACCGTCGGGCGTGATCTGCGGCGTCTGGTCGCAGTGCGCCAGGCGATCGGCCCCGACGTCACGCTGGCCATTGATGGCAACGGTAAGTGGGACTTGCCCACCTGCCTGCGCTTTTGCCGCGCGGCGCAGGATTTCGATGTGTTCTGGTTCGAGGAGCCGTTGTGGCACGACGACGTGAAGGGCCACGCGCAACTCGCGCGCGCCACCCCCATCCCGGTGGCCCTGGGCGAGCAGTTGTACACACCCGATGCGTTTTCAGAGTTCCTCAATCAGCAGGCCATCCACTGGGTGCAGCCCGACGTGACGCGCATGGCCGGCCTGACCGATGTGCTGCGGGTGTGCGAGACAGCACACGCCTTTCGCCTGCCGGTGGCGCCGCACGCGGGGGACATGAGCCAGGTGCATGTGCACCTGTCGTACGCCCATCCTGCCTGCGAGGTGCTTGAATACATTCCATGGATCAAGGACTGCTTCACCGACCCGGCCGAGGTGGTTGATGGTTATTTCCGGCTACCTCGACTGCCCGGTGCGGGTACGTCGCCCACCGCAGCTGCATGGAGGCAATACCGGCAAGCCACGGCCTGAGCCGGTGTGCCATGTCTCTTCTGCTTGCGCGAACGCCATTTCATGACTTAAATGTACTTACGATTGACCTAAAAAATAGTTAAACAATGTCGAACGACATTACCGACCTGCGTTTCTTCGTGGCGCTCACCGAAAGCGGTTCTCTGGCCGAGGCGGCGCGGCGCATGGATGTGACGCCGTCGGCGGTATCGCAGCGCCTGCGGCAACTGGAGACCCGCCTGAGCCTGCACCTGGTCCACCGCAGCACCCGGCGCTTCAGTCTCACCGACGAGGGCGAGTTGTTCAATGCGGGCGCCGTCGGTCTGCTCGCAGACCTCGATGACCTGACCGACACCCTGCGCGCGCGCTCGGGCGAGGTCGCTGGGACGTTGCATGTTTGCGGTCCCCTGGGTTTTGGCCGACACCACCTGGCGGCCGCCATTGCCGACTTCCATACCCTGCATCCCCGGCTGATAGTTTCCCTGTCACTCAGCGACGTGGTGCCGGAGGCCGATGCGAATCGATTCGACATGATCGTGCACATCGGCAATCTCACAGATTCGAGTATGGTCGCCTACCCGATCGCGCCCAATGCGCGCTTCGTTTGCGCCGCGCCCGACTATCTGGCCCGTCCCCCGGCGCCGCGCGAGCCGCAGGAGCTGGCCACGCACCATTGCATTGTGCTGCGCGAAAATCAGGAAGACGTGACCCTGTGGCGTTTCAGGAAGAGCCGCAACGAGGTCTCGGTCCGGGTGCCGGCGATCCTGAGTAGCAACGATGGCGACGTTGTGCGGCAGTGGGCGCTCAGGGGCAAGGGAGTGATCATGCGCTCGGAATGGGACGTGGCTGAAAACCTGGCCGCAGGCCGACTGGTGCGCGTGCTGAAAGACTGGCGCCTGCCCGATGCCGACGTCGTGGCTCTGGTGGACCGGCGCCACGGAATGGCGGCGCGCGTGAAGCTGTTTCTGTCCTTCCTGCAGGCGCGTTTCAAGCCTGTGCCGCCGTGGCGGCGGTAATACAGGATGGAGCGGCAATCAGCGCGAAAGCGAAATGCAGGGGAATGCCAACTGTGGCGGATGTCAAGAACTGGCGCGGCTGGCGGGGATCGGGGCTGCACGAGATGGCACAGCAGGGCATGCGGCAACCTCATCGATAAGACGAGGTCCGTATAGAAGCCGCATCAGAAGCCTCACAAACTTGAAACGAACTCAGAAGTTTCTGGCTGAAAGCGTAGCATCGTTTGTTTGGAGATGGTGCCGATGTTGACAAAGAACACAGCCTCTTCACCTTCCTGAAATTGAAACAACGCCCGCATGCGAGGTGAAGACATGGCCTGACCGGCCAACACATTGCTGGCGTCGTTGAAGGATTTAAACCCGGCTTGGGTTTTGTGATCCCCTTCACCGATCGATGGTCGTTCTCAATGATGTTGTTGAGATACTTGATCATCATCGATGGCTGTTCATTATCGTCACGATTCGGCGAGTGGAAGCCGGCCTCAATTCGTAAAAAAAACTAAACTATAGATGTAGTTTTGATGAGTTTTATTTTTGAATGCCGGGCTTAGAATAAATTCGCAGGTCATATTTTTTGGCCCTTGATTCAACATTCTCGGAGGTCCGTGCCATGCGAAAACGTTTCCTGTTGCTCACTCTTGTCCTTGCTGCGCTGGCGACCGTGTCGATGCCGGGCCTGGCGGCCTATCCCGACAAGCCAATCCGCCTGATCGTGCCGTCGGGCGCTGGCGGCGCCCCCGACGTACTGATGCGCACATTGGCCCTGCAGCTGTCGCAGCAGATGGGCGTGCCTTTCGTGATCGACAACAAGCCCGGTGGCTCGTACACGATTGGCACCATGGACCTGGTTCACTCTCCGGCCGACGGCTATACGCTGGCCTACGGCAACGTCGTCTCGTTGGCCACCAACCGCTCGCTCCTGGCCAACGTGCCTTACGACGTGGACAAGGACCTGACGCTGATCTCGAACACGCTGCGCCTGGTCAACCTGATGATCGTGAACAACAGCCTGCCGGTCAAAACCGTGCCCGAGCTGATCGCCTATGCCAAGAAGAATCCGGGCAAGCTGGCCTTCGCCTCGGACGGTAATGGCACCACCGCCCACCTGGGGATGGAGCTCTTCAAATCCATGACCGGCACCTACATGCTGCATGTGCCCTACCGCGCGGTGACGGCGGCTATGACCGACCTTATCGGCGGCAGCGTTCAGCTCATGATGGTCAACACGCCGGTGTCCGGTCCGCAAGTTCAGGCGGGCCGGGTGCGGGCCCTGGGTATTTCGTCCAGCCAGCGCTCGCCCGCCTACCCTGACATTCCCACCATTGCCGAATCTGGCGTGCCGGGCTTCGAGGTGGTGGCCTGGGGTGGCATTATCGGGCCGGCCAACATGCCTAAGGACATCGTGACCCGTCTCAATGCCGAAATTCGTACCGCGCTGGCCAGTCCGGCGGTGCGCGAGCGCTTCAAGGCGCTGGGTGCGGAGACTGTCCCCAGCACGCCGGAGGAATTCCGTGAGCTCGCGCGTCGCGAGACGGTCAAATGGGCCAAGGTCGTCAAGTTCTCGGGCGCAAAGATCGATTGAAAGGCACCCGGATTTCCCCAATGAGCCCCGTTCACCCATGAGCCCCTGGCCAGCCGCACGACCCGGCGATCACCTCAGCGCGGTCGATACGCCCGCGCTAATTCTTGACCTCGATGCGTTCGAGCGCAATCTGGAACGCATGGCTGCGGCGCTGCGCGGGAGTAACGTGCGCCTGCGTGCCCATGCCAAGAGCCACAAGTGTCCGCAGATTGCCTTGCGTCAGGTGGCGCTGGGTGCGGTTGGCATCTGCTGCCAGAAGGTCAGCGAGGCGGCTGTGTTTGTGGAGGCCGGCATCAAGGATGTTCTGGTTACCAACGAGGTGATGGGAGACATCAAGCTGCGCCATCTGGTCGCACTGGCGCGCACCGCACGCATTGGCGTGTTGGTCGATCACCCGCAGCAGGTGCAGGCGCTGGCCGCTGCGGTGCAGGCGCAGGCGGTGACGCTGGATGTCTATGTCGAGGTCAATGTGGGTGCAAACCGCTGCGGTGTTGCCCCCGGAGAGGAGGCGGTGCAGCTGGCGCGGCAGATTGCGGCCAATCCGCCGCTGCGTTTTGCAGGCCTGCAGTGCTACCACGGCCAAGCCCAGCATCTGCGCGCGCCGCAGGACCGCGCTACGGCCATTGGCAGCGCCGTTGAGGCCGCGCGGGTGACCCGACAAGCCATTGAGGGCTGCGGTATCACCGTCGAACGTGTGACGGGTGCGGGTACCGGCAGCTTTGTGCATGAGCGCGACTCTGGTGTCTTCAACGAAATCCAGGCCGGTTCCTATGTCTTCATGGATCGCGACTATGGCGACAACCAGCGTGGTGAAGGTGACATCGCGTTCGAGCATGCCCTGTTCGTGCGCACCACCGTCATGAGCCGGACTACCGCTGCGCGCGCCGTGGTTGACGCCGGCCTGAAGGCGTCCAGCGTGGACTCGGGCCTGCCCACCGTGTGGCAGCGAGCTGATCTGCGCTATGTGAAAGCCGCCGACGAGCATGGTGTGCTGAGTACCGCCGATGCTGCCACGGTGGCGCTGGGCGACCCACTGATGCTGGTGCCTGGTCATTGCGACCCGACCGTCAATCTTTATGACGAACTGGTCTGCGTGCGCGGCGAGTTAGTCGAGGCCATCTGGCCGATTGCCGCGCGCGGCGCGCTGCTGTGAATCCGGGGGTGTTCGGTGAGGTCGTGCAGGGTTTGGTTTTCATTACCCGGAGCGCGCGGCGGAGTTGCAGGTCAAGGCCATGAGTTGCAACAGGCTACTGCGGCTGGTTCTTGACGACATCGCAAAAAGAACGGTGAAGCAGTTCGGACGTGAACGCGAGCACTGGACACGGCTGCATCTTGATGCGCTGCGTCGCAAGCTCGATCACGAACGTCCCGAGTAGGCAGGCTGATTGGAAAAGAAACTATGAAAGGAATGGACATGTCTGGCAAAAGAAAACTTGGCTTTATCGGTGTGGGACTGATGGGGCACGGCTTGGCAAAAAATTTGCTCAAGCAGGGGCACGCCATGACCCTGCTTGAGCATCCGGGCAACCAGCCTGTCGATGACTTGATAAAAATGGGGGCTCAAACGGTTGCGACCCCCAAAGAGGTGGCTGCGGCTGCCGATGTGGTGTTTATGTGTGTCACCGGATCGCCCCAGGTTGAAGCTTGTGTCTACGGTGCGGATGGTCTTTTGGAAGGCTTGCGGGCGGGGAGCATTGTCGTGGATGGCACGACGGCAGACCCTGTGTCGACGGTCAAAGTGGCGGCTGCGGTGCAGGCGCGAGGCGGACGTTATGTCGATGCCCCGATGACCCGTACCTCCCAGCATGCCGAAGATGGCTGTGTCAATGCCATGCTCGGTGGAGATGCCGCAACGATTGCGGAGGTCCGACCGCTGATTGAAGCCTACGCCGAAAATATCTTCGTCGGTGGTGAGGTCGGTTCCGGCCATCGCATGAAGTTGCTGCACAACTACATTTCTCTGGGCACCTTGGCCTTGCTGGCTGAGGCCTATACCTGCGCCGGCAAGGCCGGGATCGACCGCAAAGTTCTGACCGAGGTGCTGGCAACCGGAGGGGGCGACAGCGTTGTCCTCAAACGCCTGATGCCATTTCTCGACAGCGGGGAGCCTGGAAGCATGTTGTTCTCCTTGATCAATGCGGGCAAGGACCTGCGGTACTTCACCCACATGGCAGAAGAGCTTCAGGTCGGTGCCTTTGTCGGCGAGGCGGTTCATCAGACCTTTGTCACCGCTTCGAATGTGGGCGGCGGCGAAAAAATGATTCCCGAACTGCTCAACATTCTGTGTCGCATGCATGGCGCGCCACTCTGCGGCAAATAAAAAACTTTTCAACTCAAAGGCCCCTGATGCAGGAAAATTTTGACCTTCTGATTCGCAACGCAAGCATCGTCGATGGTACGGGCGCGCCCCGTTTCACGGGTGATATCGGCATTCGTGGCGACCGCATCGCGCGTATCGGCGATCTCTCAAAGCTGCGCGGCGAGGTGGAAGTCGATCTGGCGGGTCGCATTGCGGCACCGGGTTTCATCGACGCGCACACCCACGACGATCGCCTCATGCTGTCCAACCCCGACATGGCGCCCAAGGTCAGCCAGGGTGTGACCACGGTGATCGGCGGCAATTGCGGCATTTCGCTGGCACCGATGCCGCGCCCCATTCCCAATCCGGTCACGCCGCCGCTGAATCTGCTAGATGACCAGGGGGGCTGGTTTCACTTCCCCACGTTTTCGTCCTACATCGATGAGTTGCGCGCCAAGCCCGCCGCCACCAACTGCGCCATGCTGGTGGGGCACACCACTTTGCGCGTGGCCACCATGGATGACCTGACGCAGCCGGCGAGTACGGCCGAAATCGGCGCCATGCGCGAACTGGTCGACGAGGCCATGCGCGCGGGCGCCATCGGCGTGTCCACCGGGTTGTTCTATGAGCCGGCGATTGCCGCGCCCACTGAGGAGGTGATCGAGATCTGCCGACCGCTCAAGAAATTCAACGGCATGTATTGCACCCACATGCGCGACGAGGCGGATCGGGTGATCGACTCGCTGGAGGAAAGCTTTCGCATCGGCCGCGAGGTGGGGGTGCCGGTGGTGATCTCGCACCACAAGCTGGTGGGGCAGGCGAATTATGGCCGCTCCAAGGAAACGCTGTCCTTCATCGAAAAAAACATGGCCAAGCAGGCGATCTGCCTGGACTGCTATCCCTACACGGCCGGCTCCACCATCCTGTCCGCTGACCGGGCGGCAACTTCCACACGCGTCATTGTCAGCTGGTCGAAAGCGCTGCCTGAGTATGCCGGCCAAGACCTGGCCGATATCGCGCAAAAAATGGGAGTACCCCAGGAGGAGGCAGTTCGGCGCCTGAGCCCCGCCGGTGCGATCTACTTCAGGATGGACGAGGCCGATGTGCAGCGCATCCTGAAGTTCGACCAGACCATGATCGGCTCCGACGGCCTGCCGCATGATGCGGCACCGCATCCGCGGCTGTGGGGAAGTTTTCCGCGCGTGCTGGGCCACTATGGACGCCTGCTCGGGCTTTTCCCGCTGGAGACCGCCGTGCACAAGATGACCGGACTGACGGCGAAGAACTTCGGCCTGCGGGACCGGGGCGTCTTGAGGGAAGGGGCATACGCCGACTTGACCCTGTTCGATGCGGACACGGTGGACGAGGTCGCCACCTATGAGAAGCCCATCGCGCCGGCACGCGGTATCGACACGGTGATTGTCAATGGCGCCATTGTCTGGCGCGATGGACGGCCGACGGGCGCGCGGCCCGGGCGGGTACTTACGCGTGAAACGCAAGACACGGGGAACTGAGATGCCGAAACAAGTTCTGGAACAGCTGGAAACACCCGCGCTGATTCTTGATGAGGCGCGGATGGACCGCAACATCGAGCGTATGCGCAGCCATCTGCGCCGCCTGAATGTGACCTTCCGTCCTCACGTCAAGACCAACAAATGCATGGACGTGGCGCGTCGACTCATGGAAACACCGCAAGGTCCGATCACGGTCTCCACCCTGCTGGAGGCCGAGTATTTCGCGGCGCACGGGGTCAAAGACATCCTGTACGCCGTCTGCATCGCGCCGAACAAGCTGGACCATGTGATGGCCCTGCAGGACAAGGGGGTGCGGCTGTTGCTCCTTCTGGACAGCATGGAGACCGCCCGGATTCTGGCCGAGCGTGCCAAGGCGGCGCGGCATCCCTTCAACGTCCTTATCGAGATCGATTCGGACGGTCACCGTTCGGGCGTGAGGCCCGACGCTGCCGAGTTGGTCGAGATCGGCCAGTTCCTCGAGGGCGCCGGCATTACGGTGAAGGGGGTGCTCACCCATGCCGGAAGTTCCTACGACTGCCCATCCGTGGCCGCGATTCGCGCCATGGCCGAGCAGGAGCGTGACGCGGTCGTTCATGCGGCCGATCGGCTGCGCGCGGCGGGCATGGCGTGCCCGGTGGTTAGCATGGGCTCGACGCCGACCGCGCTGTTCGCCGAGCATCTGGAGGGCGTGACGGAGGTGCGTGCCGGCGTGTTCGTCTTCTTCGATCTGGTAATGGCCGGCCTGAATGTCTGCCGGTTGGACGACATCGCCCTGTCGGTCCTGACCACGGTGATCGGGCATCAGCGCGAAAAAGGCTGGACCATTCTTGATGCCGGGTGGATGGCCATGTCACGCGACCGTGGCACGGCCAAACAGCCAGTGGACCAGGGTTACGGCGTCGTCTGCGACCTTGATGGCCAGCCGTTGGACGACTTCATTCTGGTGGGCGCCAACCAGGAGCACGGCATCATGGCGCACCGATCCGGCAAGGTGGACAGCGCGCTGCACCTGCCTGTGGGCAGCCAGGTTCGGATCCTGCCCAACCATGCCTGTTCCACCGCAGCGCAGTATGGTCATTACAACGTGCTGGGATCCGGTCACGAGATCACGGCGTCCTGGCAGCGTTTCAGCGGCTGGTAAAGCCAGAAAGGAAGACGACATGTTGGTCATTTCCGAAGAGGACGCTCGCGTCCTGGTGAGCGTTGAAAGCGCCATCGCCGCGGTCGAAAAAACCTTCGCCGCCATGGCGCGCGGCGAAGCCCGTAATTACCCTGTCGTGCGCGAGGTGGTGGGCTATCAGGATGCTGTTTTCGGCGTCAAGACTGGCTGTGACACCAGTGCTCCCATTCTTGGCCTCAAGGCGGGCGGTTACTGGCCCCATAATTTGGCAAAGGGGTTGACCAATCACCAGTCTTCGACCTTGCTGTTCGATCCGGAAACGGGCCGCGCCTCGGCGCTGGTCAGCGCCAACTACCTGACCGGGGTGCGCACCGGAGCAGCCAGCGCCATCGCCACCAAGTATCTGTCACGCCCCGACAGCACCGTGCTCGGCATCATCGGCACCGGCGCCCAATCGGCATACCAGTTGCGCGCTACCCTGGCCGTGCGCCCCATCCGCAAGGTCTACGCCTGGGACCCCTCTCTGGAAAATATCGCGACTTTCGGCCGCATAGTGGCGGAACTTGGACTGGAGTACGCCCCCCAAACCGACTGTCAGGCGGTGGCGGTCAACGCCGACATTCTGATCACCGTGACGCCCTCGCAACGTGCCTTGGTAGAAAAATCCTGGGTGCGCGCCGGCACCCATGTCAGCGCCATGGGGGCCGACACCAAGGGCAAGCAGGAATTGGATCCCGCCTTGGTGGCAAGTGCCGCCTTGTTTGTGGATGAGACCGCACAGGCCATCACCATCGGCGAATGCCAGCATGCCTATAACGCCGGGTTGATCACGGCGCAGAGCTTGCGCGGCAGCATCGGAGAGGTCATCGCAGGGTTCTGCGATGGACGGCGTACAGCACAGGAAATCACCCTCTTCGATGGCACCGGTGTGGCCTTGCAGGACCTGGTGGTGGCCGACCTCGCCCTGCGCCTGGCCGCAGAGCTGGGCCTTGGCTCCCGCGTCGAGTATTAGTCGACGATGTCACAAATGAAGTCTTGGGCTGTTCCATCCGCAATGCGGTTAATTACGCCAGCCTCCGTGCTCAAGGCCGGGATCAATCCGGCTTACTTTGGCGTGTTGTTCGTCATGAACAACGCCATCGGCCTGATCACACCTCCGGTGGGCACGGTGCTCAATGTCGTGTGTGGTGTGGCAAAAATCACCATGGACGACGCCTTCAAGGGCGTGCTGCCCTTCCTGGTGGCCGAGCTGGTCGTGCTTTTCCTGCTGGTTCTTTTTCCCCAGATCGTCACAGCGCCACTTCATTGGTGGATGCACTGACAAATTTTCCCCAACCCCTGTCATTTATATTTAAGGAGACAACCATGTTTAAACGCAGAACCCTCGTATCAGCCCTCGCCGGCGCCGCCTTGCTGGTGGCGACTTCAGCCTTCGCCCAGTACGCCGAGCGAACCATCAAGTGGACCAACGGCGTGAACGAAGACCACTCAGTCGGACTGGGCGTCAAGAAGATGCAGGAGGTGCTTAATGCCAAGACCGGCGGCAAGATCAAGATCAATGCTTTCTGGGGCGGCTCCGCGGGTGGTGACCTTGCTGGTGCCCAGGCTACGCGTGCGGGTACGCAAGAGATAGTGTGCACATCCGGCTCGGCCTTGATGGGTATCGTCAAGGAACTGGGCGCGTTCGACCTGCCGTTTCTGTTTGCCAACGAACAAGAAGCCTACACCGTGCTGGACGGTCCGGCTGGAAAGTACTTCAACAAGAAGCTTGAAGAAGCTGGCCTTGTCAATCTGGCCTACTGGGAAAATGGCTTTCGCAACTTGACCAATAGCAGGCACGCGGTTAGCAAAATCGAAGACTTTGACGGCTTGAAAATACGTGTCATGCAGAACAGCATTTTTCTCGACACGTTCAAGACACTGGGTGCCAACCCGACGCCGATGGCCTTTGGGGAAGTATTCACCGCGCTGGAAACCAAGGCCATCGATGGCCAGGAAAACCCCTTTTCCACGATCGAGACAGGCAAACTCTATGAGGTCCAGAAGTATTTGACGGTGACTCGTCATGCGTACTCACCCTTCTTTGTGCTTTACAGCAAAAAGCTGTGGGATCAGCTCAACCCGCAGGAGCAGGCCGTGCTGCGTGAAGCGGCACTGGAAGGGCAGACGGTCCAGCGCGATGCAAGCCGCGCGCAGGATGCTAAGTCATTCGCCATCCTCAAGGCACGGGGTATGGTGGTCAATGATATTTCTCCTGCAGAGAAGGCCCGCATTATTGCCAAGCTAAAGCCGGTTTATGACAAGCATGTGCCCACTATCGGCGCTGAGGCTGTTAACGTTGTGCTGAATGCCCTGAAAAAGGCGCGCGGCGGCTGATCCAGTCCGTAGCACTGTTTGATGCAAGGCCGCCAGGGGCAACCCTCGCGGCCTTTTTCCGAGGCTCAATTGGAGATGCACGGTTCGAAGCCATCCGCCTGGGCGAGTGTCCCAACATCATCTGGGTGCGTCTGCACACTGACCGCGCTGGGTAGCAAAAGCCGCGATGCCATCCGCATGGACAGCCTCGATCTGCTCAAACAGCATGCGAAGGACTGCGAAGCCCTGATCTGAGTCAGTGAAACGCTGCGCCACAAATGGGACTTCAAGGACTATCTGCAGACGGGTGTGGCCATGCTCGACCTGAGCTGGTGCAGCGGCCTCACCGAGGCGCGCAAGATTGCCGGCATGGCCAAACATTATTACGCTCAGCGCAGCCTCACAGGCTTCATATTTCGTTCACTAAAAAATCCCATCTCCGTAATCAGTCATTGGACTGACCTTGCACGCCTGTCACGAGAAAGCGCATGCCAGTAAAAAAGGGGGGGAAAGGTAAACTTGGCGGAATGAAAATAATTTTCTCTTGGGTATTGCTCTGTCTGGCAGCAACAACTTTTCCCGCATTCGCGAAAACCCCCGGTGAGGTCGAGGTCGGCAGCCTTCTTCGCGAAGCACAAATGCAGGGGCTTTCCGGCCCCTCTAAAAAACTGTCCGCATTCCGCGGCAAGCCTCTGGTCATCAACGTATGGGCCAGCTGGTGCCCCCCCTGCCGACAAGAAATGGGATCCTTGGAAAGACTCTCACGCCGCTATGGGGGAAAGCAGTTCGAAGTGATAGGCATCTCGACCGACGACTACCCGGACCGTGCCGCGGCGTTTCTTCAACAATCCCACACCACATTCAGCAATTTCATCGACAGCAAGCTGTTTATGGAAAACATGCTGGGAGCCGATCGGCTTCCCTTGACGCTGCTGGTCGATGCTCAGGGTCGGGTGCTTGGCAAGTACTATGGGGCAAAGCAATGGGACAGTCCTGAAGCGTTGGAAATCATCGCAAAAGCGTTCCGCATCAAGATGTGACTTTGTGTTGCCTTGGCTGTGGCCATCGAACGGCTCACTTGCCGCGTTTCCGGGAAAGCCGCGGTGGTCGAAAGTCCAGAAGGGTTACAAATTTTCGTAACCCTTTTTTGTTTTGGGCTGCGCCATAAAATTGCCCTGGGCGGCCTCAGGCCGGCGGTGCCTCCATTTTTTTGATCACCGCTCGCGTGTACTCGGTCATGAACTCCAAAAACACGCTGGTTCTTGCGGGAATGAACTTGCGGCTTGGCAGCGCGGCATACAGGGTGTTTCTGCCGGTGATCCAGGGTGCCAGAACGCGTTGCAGTTCCCCGCTGTTGAGCAAGTTGGCCACCAGGTCAATTGACTGGCTGGAGATGCCTGCGCCGTCGACGCAGGCGCGTATCAGGGTGTCGGTGTGGTTCACCAACAGGGCGGCCTCGATCTGCACTTCCAGTACGCGCTGTTGCTCTTGCGGGTTGATGAGCCGCCAGCTGCGGTGGCGGTTGGCCGGCAACTTGACCCTCAGACAGCGGTGCCCGGTGAGGTCTTCGGGCTGCTGCGGAATGCCGTGCTCGCGCAGGTACTTGGGCGACGCGCACAGGATGCCGTCCGAAGACGCAATCGGCCGCGCGATGATGTTGGCGTCAAAAGTGTCTTCCGCGCCCAGCAGGGTCAGGTCGTAGTCTTGAATCGGCGGCAGCAGCGGCGAGTCCACATGGATGTCGAGCACGACCTTGGGATAAAGCCGCCCAAACTCGGCCACCAGCGGCGCCAGCACATGCACGCCAATGAGGGGTGGTGCAAAGATGCGTATGACGCCGGACATTTCCTCTGCATTGGCCTGCGCGGCGGCATGGGCCTCGTCAATGTCATTGAGGATATGGCGCACGCGGGCCAGATAAGCTTCGCCGACATCCGTCAGGGCCAGGCGCCGGGTCGTGCGCTGCAGCAGCCGCACGCCGAGGTGGTTTTCCAGGTCGCCAACGAGCCGGGTCACCACGGCTGCCGACAGGTCGAATTTGCGCGCCGCAGCGGCAAAACTGCCATCGTCCACTACTTGCTGAAACACGCGCATTGATTGAAGCCGGTCCATGGTGTCCTTGATATATCGCCTTTATTATTGCTAAGTTAACAATAATTACTTGTTTTATTTGATATTTATTGATCCATTTGATTGTAATAAAGTAAAAGCATCGATGAGCCAAGACCCATAACAAGGTGACTCACCGAGGTTGGACAGGCGGGGAACTACATCGAGAAGTGCCCGCCATATCCGGTATGTCACTGTACTTTTGAGAGGATATTCATCATGAAATCAAACTTTATTGGCACCGCTGTGCTGGCGGTAGCTGCGCTGACTTCCGTGGCCGCTTCTGCAGAAACCTTCAACTCCTACCTGTTCGACCAGATGAGCGCGCCGGCGACCAAAACCCGCGCTGAAGTCAAGGCCGAGGTGCTGCAAGCCCAGCGTGAAGGCGCCCTGGCAGGCTCCAGCTACAACGGCGCGGCGGCCCAGCAAACCGTGAGCGCCCCCCGGGCCGACAAGGCCGGTGCCTCGCCACAGGCCGCGGCCGACCTCGTCAAAACCAGCCAGCATTAAGCGCTACAACCGCTATAAAAATAGTAGCTGCATTCGTCCTACCTATATGGGCCATAGGCTATTTTTACTAAAAAATTCGGTAAAGCACCGGCGCAGGACCAGTTCACCCCCCTGGCGGGCTGGAACCTGGTTTTTCCGCTGGATTGTGTTTGCTCAGGGCTTTGCGCGCTTCATACCGCTGCATCAGCGGCGTGACCGAAATGCCGTGTGCAATGACCGAGGCGACGACCACGGCAAGTGTGAGCGACAGCAGGCGCTCGGCCAGCGCCGGTTCGATGTCGTGGCTGATGGCGTAAAGCAGGTAATACAGCGAGCCGATGCCGCGAATGCCGAACCAGCTCATCAGCCGGCGTTGCGCGCCTTTGACGGGCGTTCCCAGCAGGCCGATATAAACTGCCAGCGGGCGAATCACCAGAAACAGCACCGGGATGAACCACAGCATTTCGGCGCGAAACTTGACGGTGTCCAGCAGCACGCCCACGGCCATCACAATGCCGACTTCCACAAAGCTCTCAAGCTGGCTGTTAAAGCGCTGCACCGCATTCATCATGTGGGCGGGCGCTTCGGCGCCTGATGCTTCGAGGTCCGCAGGGCTAAGTGCGGCCGCGGGTTCGGGTTCGGGCTCGGGTGGCGGAGCCGATTTTGGCTCGTCAATGCGGCGCAGCGCCAGCCCGGCGGCGAACACCGCCAAAAACCCGTAGGTCTGGCTTAAAAGGGCCAAACCATAGGTGAATGCAATCAGGCCCAGGGCAATGAATTCGTCAGAGCCCAGCGCTTCGCGGTGGCGCATGCGCAGGTAGATGATGGCGCGGCCGACCAGCGTGCCCATCAGG
>DFWY01000006.1:0-16820 GCA_002381615.1 Polaromonas sp. UBA4122
CAGCGTGCCGCTGCCCCAGCGCATGATTTGCAGCACCGGGCCGAAGATTTCGTCTTTGACCTCGGCCAGACTGCTCACTTCGAAGGCGGCGGGCGGCACGCTGTTGGCTATTAAATTAGCAGCAATTTGGGCAAACCGCTTCGCGGACTGCAAACCCCTATGAGTCAGATCGTCGCGGCTGCCGGGGCATCACTGACAACCCACGAATACAGTGCAACGAATATCAATGCATCAAATACGGCGCCGAAGCAGATGTACAGGACCGGCATGAAAAGCACCGACAGGTGCTGCATGATGAAGGCCTGCGCCAGCACCTGGTGAGGAACCATGATGGCGAAAAACAGCAAAATCAGCGCGGTGTGAAAAAGCTTGACCCACAGGCTTTGATTCAGGATGTAGTACCCCACTGCCAGCATCAGCGGCGTTGACAGCATCACCACATAACCGATGGTCATGAGTTCTTCGCTGTGACGTGCCATGCTGTAGGGAAAGGCCGAAGGCGCCAACCAGAAATACATCAGCGTGACGGCCTGTATGACGCACACGATCCGCAGCGGATATTTGAGTGGCAATTTAGCATGGTCCATGCGCAGCGACAGCGCAAAGGCCATCAGCGTAACCACCGCGGTGACCACCAGGGTAGTTGAGCTGGGCATCGGCGCGCCCTCAGGCCCGCTTGAAAAGCGCAAGGTGTGTTGCCCGGCCTCGTTGAGCTGATTAGACAGGCTGAAGGGCAGGTCTAGGCCGCTGGACCAGAGCAGAATGCAGCTGCGCCAGAAATCCAGCAACAGCGGTTTTCCCCAGAATATCAGTCCGCACAGCAACAGCGGCAAGAGGACCGTCTGGGCCAGAAGGTAGGGCGTCACCTTCAGCGGCGTAATGGCCCGGTGCGGGCGGACCTTGACACGGCTGGCCCGGGCTTGCCTGGCAGCGGAAAACGTCGCATGAAAAACGCGGTCGTGCTCACGGGCCTGGTCAGACACGGAATTTGTTATTGAGGTCATGGGATTCGATCAGAAGTCGTGAAAGATGCCGATGTTGATGCCGGAGCGGCGATACAGCGGGTTGGTATAGCGGTTGGCGCTGACCAGCAGGCCTGTGCGCTGGTCAAGCCAATGGCGCCAGGCGACACTGGCCTCCCGGCTGTCGAAGTCCACGAGCTGCGTGTTGGCCGCGACGGCAAGATAACCTTCACTACCCCATGTGTAACGCGCGCTCACCAGATCCTGCTTGTCGCGGCCGTAGGTGACTGCCACGAACTGCTGCTGGGTCCGCACGGAACCCGGGTTGCTGTTATTCAGGCGCACGCCGCCCTCCACAATCCAGGGCGACGCAAAGTAATAGGCCGCGCCCAGCGACAGACTCCGGTCCGTGTGGCCATCAGGTGCGTCATAGTAGCCAACCCCGACCGAGCTGACGAGGCTGCGATCGGCTAGCCATTTCTTGTAAAGTGTGGCGTCAACGCGGTAACGCGGCAGGTAGAAAGCGCCGTCGCCCACGCCCAGCGCGACGGATCCAAACCAGTCTTCATTGAAGGTGTAGGTATCACTCAGGCCGACGAACGCGCCATCTGTGTCAAACCGGCGGTTCAGAGACACCTCGCCCTGCAAAAGATTCCGGGGCAATCCGTAGGTGCCGCGCAACGTCAGGTCGCGCCAGTTGCCGAAGCCAGCGCTGAGACTCTGGCTACCCGCGCTGAGTTCAAGGCTGCGCTTTCCTTCGTCAGCCGCCAGCACCAGAGGCGCCTGGATGCCGTCCTCCTTAGGCAAGGCTACTGGTTGAGCCACCGATTGTGCCTGTGTCGGGCATGCGTTGGCCACCAGGACCAGCAGAGCGAAAAGTTTATTTTTTAACATGGGACTCTATTTTTAATATTGATGGAAGGAATCGGTCGCGGTCAGAATATGGCGGTCGTTCGGCCGCCACTCATTTGCAGCTGGCGTCTTTGGTCGCTGGCGTCAAACCCTTGCTGATCAGGATTTGGTAGGACGTCTCGTCAGTAATCGCCCAGCGCGAAGAGTGACGCAGCGGCCCCGCCTCACGCAGCCAGCAGCGTGCGCTGGCTTTGTCGTTCTGGCGCAGCGCGAGCACGGCAAGCAGGCCCCACGGGTAATCCGCTTTCCCTTGGCTTAGCCAGTCCGCACGATGCGCGGTCATCCAACTGCGGTAGTACAAACGTGCGTCGCCGGGCAGCAGCGGAAAATCCACTAGCAGCGGGAAAATCTGTGCCACATGGTCTGGGTAAAAAGCAGGCTTTTGAGAGCGCTGTTCGAGCTGGGTAGAAACCAGAAAACGCTTGTTGGCCGGGTCCCAGAAGGTGTCATGAATCGCCCGCGCCAGCTTGTTGGCCTCAAGAACCTGTTGGGGCTGCTTCAGATGGGCTTTGAGCGACCATACCTCCAGGTTGTCCATGAACAAACCATGCAGGACCATGGGCGACACCATATAAATGCCGCGCGAAGGCTGAAACAGATGGTCGAGCGAGGCCTTGCTGGCCACATAGCTCTTCATCCAGACAGGATTCTTGCTCAACTGCGCCGGCATGGTTTCCAATAGCTTCATCCAGATGGCCAGCAATGAGTCGTCGGCATCGGCGGTCTTGCATGAAACCCATTTTTTGTCTGCGCCGCGGCAAAAGCGGTCGAACGTACCGTCGGGCTTTTGCCCGGGCACCAGCCAGTTGGCAAACTTCTCGGCGGGCGCCGAAATGTCCATTCCATTGTCGTGTGCCAGCAGCAGGGCCTGCATTGCAAAGTAGGGATCCGCCGAATCACCGCCATGCAAGACTGTGATGGCACCGCCTTCGTCCGTGTAGCCGCCAAGCTCCAGCTGGGGGGCAACGCTGGCGAAGGCTGCACAAGCCACCAGCGTCATCAGGGCTCCGGCTGAAATGAGATGCTTGAGCTTCATACCGGCTTCACCATGCCGATCTCGTGCGCCCAGATAGCGCCATGCACGGCAACGCCGTCTTCGACAATGATGTTGCGTGCACTGACAGTTGTGTGGGCGTCGGGCAGGCCGATCACGGCGCTTGCCCCTATCAGGATGTCGCTTTCAGAAATTACCGGACCTATTGCCCGCGCGTCGCTGAATATATACACACGCCCTTCGCAGGTGACAGCGCCTTGCACCGAGGCGCGGGGGCCAATGCTCGCCCCTTTGCGCGACTTGATATCGCCGATCACCGTGGTCGCGGCGCCTATGGTCAGAAAGCCCGTCACTACCAGAGAGCCCCGGTAGAGCTTGCCGGCAGCCAGCGCACAGTCACCTCGAATCAAAAAAAGAGATGGCGTTTGCTGTATGGCCCCCGGCAGATCTGCATAGCTTGCCGGAGTTTGTTCGGCCTCAGCCGGTGGCAATACGTGGCTGATGCGCGAGCCAAAGCGCAGAGTCGGCGCCTGCAGGCGCTCAAACCAGGCCTCGTTGCCCAACTCGATGGCTGTACCTGCCGAAACTCGCCGAAGAGTCACACTGTTCGGCCCCAAGCGCAATACGCCGTTAGCATGGGCCCAGTCGTTGATTTCGCTTTTTGCGCCAAGCTCGATGTTGCCCGTTGCGTACAGCGCCGAAAAAGAAGACTCGGCTCCCGCGCGAATATCGCCCTCAACGTAAACCGGCTGGACGCTGCGGATCGGCGCCCGGGTTTCGATGCTGCTTCGCGAAATCAGCCGCTTGCGCGCCTTGCCCCAGTCCATGCCATCAACCGGATCGGTCACAAAGTCGAAGTCCTCGTAGCCGGTTGGCTCCCCCAGCCCCAGCTTTGCCGCGACGTCAGCGTGCAGGCGCCTGGAAAAGTGATCGACGTCGTTGGTGTAGTTGGGCGAAATGGGCAGCGCTGCAAAATCGGTCGGATACCGCCACTCCCGGAACGCGGGCACGAACGGCAGCGTCAGCAGCAGCAGGCAAATCAAAACAAAAGCGGTGTAACTAAAATAATTCATGGTCATCATTTGGCGGCCTCCACGCGGTAGCGTATTGTTTTTTCCCAGACCATCTCTCGTTTGAGAAGACCGTCGAGCACCTGGCTCCAGACGGCGCCCGAAATTGAGAACAGGCTCACCAGAAAGCCCAGCATATTGAAAGGCAGCAGCCGGAGGCGCCTGCGGTTGCCGTCGATCAGGACGGCAACGACGATTTCAAAGAAAGCGGCAAAGTTGCCGAGCGTGCCATAGATCAACAGCGCGAAGATGGGAATCAGTTGCGACAGCAGCGAGCCTGCATTGAGAAAATACAAACCCAAAGCCAAGCACCAGCCGACGAGCATGAGGAGTGGAACGACAAAGACGAACAGCAGCAGCAGGCCATCAATGCGCTGCCCAAGGGTCAGGTAGGAACTGGTTGCAAATTTCCACCAGTAGCGTGCCATCACCTGGTTATGGCCCTTGGCCCAGCGCGCCACCTGCTTGATCCGTACGCTCCACTCCTCAGGAACCTCTTCATAGCACTCGGAGCGGTTGGTGTAGACGGTTTTCCAGCCGTTGAACATGAGCCGGTACGTGATGTCGGTATCCTCTGCCAGCGTGTCGTCGTGCCAGCCGCCGACGGCCTGGACCGCAGAAAGGCGCACGCCGCCCACGGTCCCGCCATACTGCGGCATCAGGTTCATGTTCATACGTGCCTGCTGGTCGACCTGGTAGCCGCCCGATCGCTCAAGGTCCAGCATTCGGGTTAGCAGGTTGGCGCCGCTGTTGACGGGCACCACGCGCCCCATCACGGCACCCACCTCGGGATCAAAAAAGGGCGCCACCAACTGCTTGAGCAGACCGCGACCGGGCACGTAGTCGGCATCAAAAATAATGGCGATGTCGCCTTCTGCATAGCTCAGTGCATCCTTGAGGGCTGCGGATTTTCCCGCCTTGCCGCTGGTGCGGTGAAACGGTGAAATACGCGAAGGAAAACGCGCCACGTAGTTGTCGATGATTTCGCCGGTCCTGTCTTTGGACCGGTCATTGACCGGAATGATCTTCAGTCGGTCCATGGGATAGTCGGTATTGAGCAGCGCCTCAATGCAGCCGGCAATGACTTTTTCTTCATTGTGGGCCGCAATGAACACGGTGATCATGGGCCAGCGCGCCACGGCAATGTCGATGTAGGGATGGCGCTGGACACCAATCAGGCGATTCATGGTGAAAAGAAAGTGCCGGACGCCGTAAAACATCATGATCACCACGATCAGGAACAGTACCGACGCCATCACGGCAGCCACCGGGTAATCCTTGAATGAAGGCATCAGGGCACCGGGGTTTTCCGGTTGCGCGCGAGCCGGCATCGCGACCATCAGCCAAGCCGCCATCAAGGCTAGGAAGGCCCGCAACCGGCCTGGCCAAGTGGCACCAAGGGCTAAATTTTTCAACGGAAAATCCGAGTGGGAAGAATGCATGAAGAAGCTCCAGGTAAATCAGATCACGCCACTGAAGCCAGCGCCGCGGGTTCGGTGGCGAAGTTGCGCTCCAGCACATCGACAATGCGCCTGGACGCCATACCGTCGCCGAACGGATTGCCGGCCAGCGACATCTGCGTATAGGCTTTCGTGTCTTTGGAAAGCCGGGTGACTTCATTGACGATTGCGCAGCGGGTTGGGCCTATCAGCAAGGCACAGCCGGCTTCGACGGCCTCGGGCCGCTCGGTTTCCTCGCGCAGCACCAGCACCGGCACGCCAAACGTAGGCGCCTCCTCCTGCAGGCCGCCCGAGTCGGTCAGAACCAGCCAAGCATCGGCAAGGGCCTGCTGCATTTGGGTGTAGTCCAGCGGAGAGGTCAGCCTGACGTTGGCGATACCGCCCAGAATGGCATTGACGGGGCCCTGGATCACGGGATTCAGGTGAACCGGAAACAGCACCTGGAGATCAGGCTGCAGGTGCGCGATCTCCGCAATGGCGTGGCAAATCTCGGCCACATCATTGCCCCAGTTTTCCCTTCGGTGGACTGTGACGAGCAAGTGGCCGCGGCCCTCGGTTGATCGCTTGACGCCGCGATGCGCGCGAGTCCACTGCTGGGCGTCGATCACGGTGTTGCCGGTCATGTAAATATACTCGTCTGCAATACCCTCAGTCTGCAGCGCCACCAGCGAACGCTCCGTCGGCGGAAAGTGAAACCGCGTGAGGCGGCTGATCATCTGGCGCAGTCCCTCCTCGGGGAACGGACGGTTCAGGTTGTAAGTGCGAAGTCCCGCCTCAACGTGCGCCAGCGGAACACGGTTGTGGAACGCGGCGAGTGCGCCAAGAAAAGCGCTTTCGGTGTCGCCCTGGACGATGACCAGAGACCAGTCCTGTTGGGTCATCACGGCGTCAAGTTGCTGCCTGCAACCGGTGCTGAACTCCAGCAAACTGCTGCCGGCACGCTTGAGCGTGATGTCAGGTACCACGTCGAAACAAGCCAGGATCTGACTCGCCATTTCCTCGTGCTGGCCTGTGTGCAGCCACTGCACACGGGCCCACCCGGTCTCACGGAGCGCGTGGTAGAGCGGCGCCAGCTTGATGATCTCCGGGCGTGTGCCTGAAACAATGAGGATGTTATGCATTAGTTAATTCTTGAAATAAGGTTATGAAAAGACTGGTGAGCCCGAACGGAGGGGCATGAAAGGGAAAACATGAAAACGAAAAAGCGTCGACGCACCGGCGAAAGGCCGTGACCCAGTCAGCATCATTGAGTACGGGCATCACAGCCGGATCGCGGAGCCTCCGCGGACGCGTTAAAGCTGTTGGCCGCCCCGCTGGCATGCAGGTCAATAATCACGACGATGTCCCCACCGAAGCGACCCACCCCGAACTGACTCATGAGTTGCTGCTCATGCTCGGGAGAGTCCATGCGCAAGAAACAGAGCGCCTGACGCTTGCCAGCCTGACGGGCTGTCAAAATGTCGAGTCGGACGATCGACCCAAAGCGGGAAAAAAGTGAACACATCCCCAGCCTCAGCGCGCTGATGTCGGTGCAATTTTTTAGCTGTTCAAGGGCGTTATTCATGATTACTTATGATTTGAAAATTATTGAAATTTGTGAATTCATTAAACTTATATTCGTACTTAAATATAAAAAGGACTTCTGGCCGACGCCCGGAGGAAATACCTGCCCTTACCGTAGGACACCACCTTTGGACCGGCAAGGACTCCGTGCCGCGATTCGGTGAGCTGCAGCCCCAGGGCCTTGGCCATGAAGTCCGCCTCGCGACATTCCCACCCTGCTGCTGCGACTCGCCGAACGTCGCAGCAGGACTCCGCTTTGGCGATGTAGTCCTTGATAGCGGAAACCCTTTCTTGAAACGTCGCGATAACTCCTTGGCTCAGCTTTGCCGCCACAACGCGCGCGGTGTGGACTGCGCGTCTGTGCGCTACCGCACTTCCCAAAGTCCCGATTGCCCAGGGATCCAGGGACACGCGAGGTATGTCGTGAGCTTTGCCGACTGCAAAATTGCCAAGACTCGCATTTCGAGAGGTAGCGGGTGTGCCAGCTTCGTGGCGGCTTTCGTCCAGCAAAGGCATGCGGACAGATGGTGTCAACCCGGGCCATTTGCCGGTTGCCAGTGGCGCGACCAGCGCGGTGAGATCAGGGTGCTCGACCGCAGCGGACTCGAAGCTGCGGCGTCCAACTGCCAGGCCGCTGACCGGCAGATCTACGCCGAGTTGCCAGGCTGACCAGCGCCCGCTGCTCCGACGTCCGGTAACCTGCCCGAGGTTCGGGAAGGACTCAGTCCGCCGCCTTGAGCTGGTGCAGGGACTCTTGCACTTCATCGCCCGGACGCGGTTGCCCGCGCAAAAGCGGTAAGCTTGACGCTCACCAGTGTGCCGGCTTCTCATTACGTTTCTTTTCAGCCCTTCATGCCATGCCACGATCCATACTGTCCGCGCCGCAACCGGCCATCCGCCGCGAATCCCCTGATCCAGCCCGCCAACTACTGGCCCTGCTGGAACGTGCCGCAGGCGCGGGCATCTGGGTGCTTGAGTTGCCGGGCTGGCGCCTGACATGGACTGACCCGCTGGCAGTTCTGCTTGAGATGCCGATCGATGTGGCGCCTGCGTATAAAGACGCGCTTGATTTCTATGCACCTGAATCGCGCGAGCTGATGACAACGGCACTCCATGCCTGCCTGAATCATGCAGCGCCCTTTGATGAAGAGGTGCAGATCATCACAGCGCGCGGCCAGCGGTTGTGGGTACGCTCGCTTGGAGAAGCGTTCCGTGATGCCTCGGGGGCCGTTGTGCGCATTCAGGGCGTGCTGCAGGACCTCACGGAAAGAAGGCGTGCCGCGCAGGAGTCGCAGAGCCTGACCATGCGGCTGAGCACGACGCTGGCCAGCATCACGGACGCCTTTGTCACGCTCGACCGCGAGGGCCGCTTTACCTACGTTAATCACGAGAGCGAGAACCTGCTGCGCCGTCCAAGCACCGAGCTGTTGGGCCACCGAATATGGCACGAACTGGACATCAACGGGAACGGCCGTATTCGCCGCGAAATGCTTACGGCAATGAGCAGCGGAAAAAACCTTGAGTTTGAAGAATTTTATGCAGCGCTGGGAAAATGGCTGGAGCTGCGCGCCTATCCATTCGAGGATGGCCTTGCCGTGTACTTTCGCGACGTCAGCGACAGACGGCGGTCGCAGGAGCAACTGTTGCTGCTGCAGACCAGTATTTCACGCCTGAACGACATTGTGCTGATCACAGAGGCCGGCTCGTTTGATGCGCCCGGCCCGCGCATTGTGTTTGTCAACGACGCCTTCGAACGCCAAACCGGCTACAGCCGCGACGAGGTGCTGGGCCAGTCGCCGCGCCTGCTGCAGGGGCCGCTGACCCAGCGTGCCGAGCTGGACCGCATCCGCTCGGCTCTGCAGCAGTCTCAGCCGGTCCGTGCGGAACTCATCAACTACAAAAAGAACGGCGAGCTGTTCTGGATGGAGCTGGAGATCGTGCCGGTGGACTATTTCAGCCGCGGGCTTACGCATTGGGTTGCCGTGGCGCGCGACATCACCGAACGCAAGGCCGCCGAAGATGAAATCGAGCACCTGGCGTTTTACGACACACTGACGCAGCTGCCCAACCGCCAGCTCCTGATGGACCGCCTGCAGCATGCACTGTCACAAAGCGCCAGGCATAGAAAAATCGGCGCACTGATGTTTATTGACCTCGACAACTTCAAGGTGCTCAACGACACGCTGGGGCATTCCAAGGGCGACTTGCTGCTGCAGCAAGTCGGTGAGCGTCTATCTAGCTGCGTCCGAAAGACCGACACCGTTGCACGCCTGGGCGGTGACGAGTTCGTTGTGATGCTGGAAAACCTGGGAGACAACCCGCAGGTCGCTAACGCCAAGACCAAAGTCGTCGGTGAAAAAATTCTGGCCGCGCTCAGTGAACCTTACAACCTGGCGGGCTACCAACACCACGCCACCTGCAGTATCGGAATCACCTCATTTAGCAAGGACCAGGAGAGCATTGGCGAACTGCTCAAGCAGGCTGATCTGGCGATGTACCAGGCCAAGGCGGCGGGGCGCAACTCGGTGTGCTTTTTTGACCCCGAAATGCAGGCGGCGGCAACTGCGAGCGCGGCCCTGAATACTGAGCTGCGCAGGGGCTTGCGCAACCATGAATTTTTGCTGCACTACCAGCCACAGGTGGGGCGTAACGGTCTCATGGTCGGCGTTGAAGCGCTGATCCGCTGGATGCACCCAGAGCGCCGCATGGTGTTTCCCGATGACTTCATCTCTCAAGCCGAAGAAAGCGGACTCATCCTGCCGCTTGGCAAGTGGGTGCTGGAGACCGCCTGCGCGCAGCTGGCCCGCTGGGCCAAGCGCCCCGAGACCGCAATGCTCAGTATTGCAGTGAACGTGAGCGTGCGCCAGTTTCGCCACCCAGAGTTTGTCGAGCTGGTGATGACCATCATCAACCAGTCCGGCATCTGTGCGCACCGGCTCAAGCTGGAGCTGACCGAAAGCCTGCTGGCCACCGACATCGACGTGACGATCGCCAAGATGGGCAGACTCAAGAACGCCGGCGTGACGCTGTCCATAGACGACTTTGGAATGGGCTATTCGGCGCTCTCCTACCTGAAACACCTGCCGCTGGACCAGCTGAAAATCGACCGAAATTTTGTCAAGGACGTGCTGACCGACCCCAACGATGCGGCCATCGCGCGCACCATCATTGGCCTGGCGCAAAGCCTGGGTCTTGCCGTCATGGCCGAAGGCGTCGAGACCGAAGCCCAGCGCGACTTTCTGGCACGGCATGGCTGCGAGAGCTACCAGGGTTACCTGTTTTGCAAGGCCCTCCCCATCGACGAGCTCGAAGCCTTCATGCAAGGCATAGCGCTTCAAAGCCTGCCGCAGCAGGCCCGGTAGCCGAGCATGGGTCGGCCGCGAGTGGCGGTCAATGCAAGGGTCTAGAGCGTGTGCTCTATGACAAATTCAAAAGGCGGAGAGCACATCACCACGCCCATAGCCCATTACAGGGCGGTGGCCAGCAACGCCGCATTGCCGCCCGCCGCCGTGGTGTTGACCGTCACCGTCTGCTCGGTGCAGAAGCGGTAGAGATAGTGCGGCCCGCCCGCTTTGGGGCCGGTGCCACTCAAGCCTTCGCCACCGAAGGGCTGCACGCCCACCACCGCGCCAATCATGTTGCGGTTGACATAGACGTTGCCCACATGCGCGGCAGCGGCGAGCGCCTGCGCGCGTGAATCGATGCGGGTCTGGAGGCCCAGCGTGAGGCCGTAGCCGAGGGCGTTGATCTGCGCGATCACCGCTTCAGGGGTTTTCAGCGTGCCGCTGCCCCAGCGCACGATTTGCAGCACCGGGCCGAAAATTTCGTCTTTGACCTCGGCCAGGCTGCTCACTTCGAAGGCGGCGGGCGGCACGCTGTTGGTCATGAATGCTATTGAATCAGTAGCTGCTTGCGCCCGTCCCTTCTTGGTTACAAGCACTTTTGATGTTGAATTCAGGCGCTGCAGGTGTTTTTGGAGCTTGTCAAAGGCCTCGCAGTCAATCACCGGGCCGACATCGGTGGCCAGCTCGGCCGGGTGACCCACCACCAACTCTTGCGCGGCGCCCTGGATCATTTCAATCACCGCGTCGGCGATGCCTTCGTGCACGCACAATAGGCGCAGCGCCGAGCAGCGCTGGCCCGCAGAGCGGAAAGCGCTTTGCAGCACGGCATCGGCCACCTGCTCGGGCAGGGCCGTGCTGTCCACCAGCATGGCATTGATGCCGCCGGTCTCTGCAATCAGCGGAGCTATGGGGCCGTCTTTGGCGGCCAGCGCCCGGTTGATGAGCCTGGCAACCTGGGTGGAGCCGGTGAACACCACACCGGCCACGCCAGGCGCAGCGACCAGCGCCGCACCCACGGTCTCGCCGGGGCCGTGCAGCAACTGCAGGGCGCCTTCAGGCACGCCGGCCTGGTGCAGCAGCTTCACGGCTTCCCACGCCACGCCCGGCGTTTGCTCGGCGGGCTTGGCCAGCACGGCGTTGCCGGTGACCAGCGCGGCCGCGACCTGACCGGTAAAAATCGCCAGCGGAAAATTCCATGGGCTGATGCAGACCCAGACGCCGCGCGCCGTCAGGCGCAGTTCGTTGCTTTCGCCCGTGACGCCTAACGTCACTCCAAGGTACTGGCCCGGCAGTGCCACCGGCTGCATGATGCGCTCGGCTTCATTGGCGTAGTAGCGCAAAAAATCTACCACCTCGCGCACTTCAGACACCGCATCGCCCCAGGTCTTGAACGCTTCCTTGACCAGCAGCGCGCAGAACTTGGGCATCTGCTGCTGCAGCGCATCAGCAGCGCGGCGCAGGATGGCGGCGCGCTCAGCCACCGGCACCTTGCTCCATTTTTGATAGCTACTCACACCCGTCGCTAGAGCGCTAGAGGCCAGTTTTTCATCAAATTCAGGCACCACAGGCAGCGGAGTAGTACTGAAGGCAGCGAACAGTGGCGCACGCATGCTTTCGACCGTCAAATCCAGCCCCAGGCTGTTGGCGCGGCTGGGGCCGTACAGCACAGGCGGCAACGGCAGGGACGACTCCGGCTCCAGGCGCAGCGGCGATGTCAACAGCTCGCCCATGCCCACCGATTCGTCGGCCAGCTGGTGCACGAACGAGGAGTTGGCGCCGTTTTCCAGCAGGCGGCGCACCAGGTAGGCCAGCAGGTCGCGGTGCGCTCCGACGGGCGCGTAAACGCGGCAGCTGATCAGCGGGTTTTTCAACACTTCGCGGAAAATGCCCTCGCCCATGCCGTGCAGGCGCTGCAATTCAAACTTGGCGCCGCCCCCGGTGCCGGGCCGCCCCAAGCCGGGGGACGCCCCTTCGGGGAGCAGGGGCGAAGCCCCGTGGGGGCCAAAGGTCTGCGCGGCCATTTGAATGATGGCGGCAATCGTGCCTGCGTTGTGCCCAGCAAACTGCGGGTAAACGGCATCCGGCGCGGCCAACAAGGCCTGCGCGCAGGACAGGTACGACACGTCGGTGTGGTGCTTGTGGGTGAACACCGGATAGTGCGGCAAGCCCAACTCTTGCGCACGCTTGATTTCCGAATCCCAGTACGCGCCCTTGACCAGGCGGCACATCAGGCGCAGCTTGTACTTGCGGCCGATGGCGATGACGTGCTCAACCAGGTCGAGTGCGCGGCTCTGGTAGGTTTGCATGGCCAGGCCAAAGCCCTGCCACTGCGGGTGCTGCTGGGCCACCCGGGCGGCAAGGGCTTCAAACACGTCGAGCGACAGCTCCAGCCGGTCCACTTCCTCGGCGTCAATCGTGAGGCTGATATTGGCCTGGGCCGCCAGCTCGCACAGGCTCCAGACGCGCGGCACCAGCTCGGCCATCACACGCTCGCGCTGAGCGTCTTCGTAGCGCGGGTGGAGCGCGCTGAGCTTGATGGAAATACCATCATTTTTCTCGGTAGGCCCCGTCATATCGGCACTAGCAGCTATGAATCTAATAGCATTTGTAGAACTGTCGAGGTAGCGCAGCGCATCCAGATCGGTGCGTGAGCCCTCGCCCAGCATGTCGTAGCTGTATCTCAGGTTGGCCGTTTTCTTGCGCGCGTCGTCGGCTTCCTTCATGGCTTCGCCCATCGTCTGCCCCAGCACGAACTGGCGGCCCAGCAGCTGCAACGCGCGCACGGTTGCAGCGACCACCGTACGCGCCCCCAGCTTGCTCATGATGCCAGCTTCGTCAGCCCGTCCTGCGCTTGCCGAAGGAGGTAAAAACTTCTTGGACATCGCAATCGCCGCGGCCGACAGGCGGGCCATCGCGCCGTGACTTGCGCCATCCCCTGCGCTGTCGAAATCAGCGCGCCCGAGCTGGTCGGCCGTCAGGGCAATGGCGGTTTCGGCATCGGGTACACGCAGCAGGGCTTCGGCCAGGCGCAGCAGGGCGAGACCTTCGGCGCTGGAGATCGGGTATTCCCTGAGCAGGCTCTCCATGGCCCAGAACGGTGGCGGGTTGTCGCGCACGGCCTGCACCCAGGGCTGCGCAGACTGGGCGGCGGCCGCCCAGTCGAGTGCGCCCGCCAGGCTCTGCAGCTGGCTGGCCACGATTTCAGCTTCGGGACGATAGGGAAAGGGCAGGCGCGGGGATACGGACATCAGGGACTCCATCAAGGGGTTTCGAAATTTCAAAGCGAACAGGGTGAACTCAGTTCAATGAGCTAATGTTCTATTGAATGAAAACAAATTTCCCGCTAAATTTGCATGATTTACCGAATAATTCACTAGCTATGCAAGAAGACTCACCACACATTGACCGAATCGACCTGAAAATCCTGACTGTTCTGCAGCAGGATGGACGCACTTCCAACCTCAAGCTGGCCGAAAGCGTGGCCCTGTCACCCACCGCCGTGCTGGCGCGCGTGCAGCGGCTCACCCGGGATGGCTATATCCTGGGCTACGAGGCGCGGCTGAACCCGCTCAAGCTGGGCGCCGGGCTGATGGTGTTTGTGGAAGTGCTGCTGGACCGCACCACGCCCAACGTGTTTGAAGCCTTCAAGGCGGCGGTGCAGGCTTACCCGGAAATCATGGAATGCCACATGGTCGCTGGCGGCTTTGACTACCTGCTCAAGACCCGCATGGCCGACATGGCCGCCTACCGCTCGTTTGCCGGCACCGTGCTGTGGCAGCTGCCCGGTGTGCGCGAAACCCGCACCTACGCCGTGATGGAAGAGGTAAAGAACACGACCCGGCTGCCCTTGCCCGGGGCATGAACCACCCGCAATCCCGGCTCGACCAGCGGGCCCGATCGGTGCAGAATACTGCTTGAACATCTGAAACTCTGAGGGGAACCACCATCATGACGCACCATCGCATCCTGTTGCGCACCCTGCCAGCCCTGGCCTTGCTGGCGCTCTGCCTGCCGGCCAGCGCCCAGACCCTGAAGGCTGGCCTGTGGGAACACACGGTCGCCATGAAAAGCCAGAGCGGCGAGATAGAAAAAGCCATGACCGAGATGCAGAAGCAGCTCGCCACCATGCCGCCGGCCCAGCGCAAGCAGATGGAGCAAATGATGGCCGCGCAAGGCGTGGGCATGGGCCCCAAGGCCAATGCCGTCAAGGTTTGCGTGACGCGCGAAGACAGTGCGCGCATGTTCATGCCCCAGCAGGGCGGCCAGTGCACGCAGCAGGCAGTCCAGCGCAGCGCAGGAACCGTGAAGGTCCAGTTCAGTTGCAGCGGCAACCCGCCCACCAGCGGCGAGACCGAGATCACCCTGCTGGGCGACACCGCTTACACCGGCAAGACCCTCGTCAACACCACCGCCCACGGCAAGCCAGAGCAGTTGACCATGGACCAGTCGGGCAAATGGCTAGGCGCGGACTGCGGCACCCTCAAGCCGCTGTCCAGGGCTCCGGCCAACAAGTAAGGCCGTAAGACGTGAGGCGACGCAGGCGCTGCACGGCCAGATCAGCCCGTCGCGCGCGATCGTCCGCCAAAAATTGCCGTTCCTACGCGCACCATGGTGCTGCCTGCATGAATGGCAGCCTCCAGATCCGCCGTCATACCCAGCGACAACGTGTCCATGGGAACGGGCAACACGCCCGAGGAATTTATATGGTCAAAAATGGCTTTTACCCTTTTATGGAGGGCGCAAGCAGCTATAAAATTAATAGCAGGTTCGGGGATTGCCATCAACCCGCGCAAGGCAAGGCGCGGCAGCTGCGTGACCTCCTGTGCCAGCGCCTGGACGTCTGCGGGCGTCAGGCCTGATTTATTGACGCCGCCATCCACGTTGACCTGCAAACAGATCTGCAGGGGCGGCAAATGAGGCGGCCGCTGCTCACTCAGGCGCTGGGCAATTTTCAGCCGGTCTACCGACTGCACCCAGTCAAAGTGCTCGGCCACGAGCCTGGTTTTGTTGCTTTGCACCGGGCCGATGCAGTGCCACTCCAGCGCATTTGCAGCAGCACCAGACTGTTCGCCAGACTGCGCCCCTTGCCCCGCCTGCCAGGCGCGCAGTAGCAGAATCTTCTCGACCCCCTCGGCGATGTAGTTTTCTCCAAACGCGCGCTGCCCGGCCAGCAGGGCCTCCATCACGGCATCGGCGCCAAAAGTTTTGGAGACCGCCAGCAAGCGCACGCAGGCCGGGTCGCGCCCGGCGGCGACGCACGCCGTGGTGATGCGCTCACGCACCCTCTGAAGATTAAGCACAATCGTGGTCATAATCCAACTGTAAACTCAAGTTCAAACTCAATTTCGACTTCCAAGGATCCCCGGGATGGACATTACGCAACTGCTGGCCTTTAGCGTCAAAAACAAGGCGTCCGACTTGCATTTGTCGGCAGGCTTGCCACCCATGATCCGGGTTCACGGCGACGTGCGGCGCATCAACATCGATCCGCTGGACCACAAGCAGGTGCATGCCATGGTGTACGACATCATGAACGACACCCAACGCAAAATCTACGAGGAGTTTCTCGAGGTTGATTTTTCCTTCGAGATCGAAGGCCTGGCGCGCTTTCGCGTCAATGCCTTCAACCAGATGCGAGGCGCCGGTGCGGTGCTGCGAACCATTCCTTCCAAAATTTTGACACTGGAGCAACTGGGTGCGCCCAAGATTTTTGGCGACCTGGCGCTCAAGCCGCGCGGCATGGTGCTGGTGACGGGCCCGACGGGCTCGGGCAAGTCCACCACGCTGGCCGCCATGGTCAACTATTTGAACGAAACCGAGTATGGCCACATCATCACGGTGGAAGACCCGATCGAGTTTGTGCACGAATCCAAAAAATGCCTGATCAATCAGCGTGAGGTCGGCCCGCACACGCTGAGTTTCAACGCCGCCCTGAAGTCCGCCCTGCGCGAAGATCCGGATGCCATTCTGGTGGGCGAGATGCGCGACCTTGAAACCATTCGCCTGGCCATGACGGCCGCCGAGACCGGTCACCTGGTGTTCGGCACGCTGCACACCGCCAGCGCGGCCAAGACGATCGACCGGATCATTGACGTGTTCCCGGCCGAAGAAAAGGAAATGATCCGCTCCATGCTGTCGGAGTCGCTGCAGGCCGTGATCTCGCAAACACTGTGCAAAACCAAGGACGGCTCGGGCCGTGTGGCAGCGCACGAAATCATGCTCGGCACCGGCGCCATCCGCAACCTGATCCGGGAAGCCAAGGTCGCGCAGATGTACTCGTCCATCCAGACCGGCAACAGCGTGGGCATGCAGACGCTGGACCAGAATCTGAGCGACCTGGTCAAGCGCAACGTGATTTCCGCCGCTGAAGCACGCAGCAAGGCCAGGACCCCTGAAAACTTCCCCGGTTGATCTGCCGGGCATCAGGAGAACCGATCCATGAAAGGCTTGCTCGGACTTTTCAAGCAGTCCGCCCCACCCCGGGGGGGGGGGGACGACCACTCTGATTCGGTGCT
>DFWY01000006.1:16991-17268 GCA_002381615.1 Polaromonas sp. UBA4122
CTGATTCGGTGCTGTTCAGCACTGCGTTTGCCGATCAGGGGGTTGATCCGTCGATGCTGGTCCCCTGGGAAGCCCGCGCCAACGAAGTCGGCGCAAAACGCTTGTCGGCCTCGCGCGGCAGCAAGCTGCTTCAGGCCCTGTGGGCCAAAGACAAATACATGGCGCGGCTGGCCTCTGACGCCGTGCCACGGCTGGAGCCGTTTTTCGACTTCGCCACCGTGCCAGCGAATCGGGACATCATCCGCCAGGACGAGTACGGCAACTTCATGATCGTGCT
>DFWY01000130.1:0-21258 GCA_002381615.1 Polaromonas sp. UBA4122
CGACAATACCGCGCGCAAGCAGGTCGAAGCAGAGCAGAAGAAGCTCGATCAGCTTCTGCGCGACCAACAGTTCTACACCCGCTCGCTCATTGAGTCCAATATCGACGCGATGATTACTTCTGATCCGTCCGGCGTCATTACTGATGGCAACAAGCAGATGGAGGCGCTGACCGGGTGTACGCGTGACGAATTGATCGGCGCGCCGTTCAGGAGTTTCTTCACCGATCCCCAGCGAGCCGATGCCGCCATCAAGTTGGTGCTGAGTGAAAAAAAGGTGACCGACTACGAACTCACTGCCCGCGGCAAGGATGGTAAGGAAACGGTGGTGTCCTTCAATGCGAACGCCTTCTACGACCGCAACAGGAGGCTGCAAGGCGTGTACGCCGCTGCGCGCGACGTCACCGAGCGCAAGCGCCTGGATCAGGTGTTGCAGGATAAGAACGTCGAGCTGGAGCGCGCCAGGGCGGTGGCGGAAAAAGCCAACCGCGCCAAATCGGAGTTCCTGTCCAGCATGAGCCACGAGTTGCGCTCCCCGCTCAATGCGATCCTCGGTTTTGCCCAACTCATGGAGTCGGGCTCACCGCTGCCAACCCCCACCCAAAAGGGCAGCATCGACCAGATTCTCCATGCGGGCTGGTATCTGCTGGAATTGATTAACGAAATCCTTGATCTCGCGTTGATCGAGTCTGGCAAGCTGTCGCTGTCGATGGAACCCACCTCGCTGCCAGAAGTGCTGCTCGAATGCCAAGCCATGATCGAACCGCAGGCACAAAAAAGAGACCTGCGCATGAGCTTTCCTCAGTTTGATGGCCCTTGCTTTATCCAGGCCGACCGGACCCGGGTGAAGCAGGTGCTCGTCAATCTGCTTTCCAACGCGATCAAATACAACCGCGCGGGCGGAACGATCGAGGTGAGGTGCCGTGCAATCACGGCGCAGCGCATACGCATCAGTGTGCAGGACAGCGGCGAAGGCTTGTCCCCAGAAAAACTGGCACAGTTGTTCCAGCTGTTCAATCGTCTCGGACAAGAGTCCAGCGCCGAGGAAGGCACCGGTATCGGTCTGGTGGTGAGCAAGCGGCTGGTCGAGTTGATGGAGGGTGAGATCGGCGCGCAAAGCACGGTTGGGGTGGGCAGTGTGTTCTGGATCGATCTGAATTTGGCGAGCGCACCACAACTTGCCGTCAGTGCGAACGAACCGCTTGCGCTGCCTCACGCGCCGGTTCAGCCTGGTGCAGCGCTGCGCACCCTGCTGTATGTAGAAGACAACCGGGCCAACTTGGAGCTGGTTGCGCAACTGATCGCGCGTCGTTCCGACATGCGCTTGTTGAGTGCGGGGGATGGCATGCGCGGCATCACGCTGGCGCGCATCCATCAGCCGGACGTGATCCTGATGGACATCAATCTGCCTGGCATCAGCGGCATCCAGGCACTGAAAATCCTGCGGGAAGATCCGGTCACGGCGCACATCCCGGTGCTGGCACTCAGCGCCAATGCCATGCCAAGCGATATCGAGAAAGGCTTGGAGGCCGGATTCTTCCGTTATCTCACCAAGCCGATCAAACTCGATGAGTTCATGGAGGCATTGGACACAGGGCTGGAATTTGCGCAAGCAGGATCAGAAGACGCAGTTCTGCCATGATTCCCATGAGGGTGAGTGCCGTCGATAGTCTGGATGCCAATGCGGTTGACGCTGGCGCAGTTGAAGTAAGCATGTCCTCGTGAAACTTAAGTTTCAGTGAAAATGAAAGAAAGAAAGAAAATGTTATGGTAAGCACCATCGATATTCTTAATGCCAGTATTTTGATCGTTGACGATCAGGAAGCCAACGTGCAGTTGCTGGAACAAATGTTGCGGGGCACCGGCTATCAGTGCCTGTCATCGACGATGGATCCGTTTGCCGTCTGCGCGCTGCATCGCGCCAACCACTATGATCTGATCCTGCTCGATTTGCAGATGCCCGGCATGGACGGTTTTCAGGTGATGGAAGGCCTGAAGGAAATTGACCCCGATGGCTATGTACCGATCCTCGTGATCACGGCGCAGCCGGGCCACAAGCTGCGGGCGCTGGCCTCCGGCGCGAAGGATTTCGTCGCCAAACCGTTTGATCTGGTCGAAGTCAAGACGCGCATCCACAACATGCTGGAAGTGCGGCTGCTGTACAAACAGCTCGCGGACTACAACAAGATTCTGGAACAAACGGTACAGGAACGGACAGCCAAGCTGCGCGAGAGTGAAGCCCGCTTTCGCAGCCTGACAGAGCTGGCATCAGACTGGTACTGGGAGCAGAACGTGACCGGGGACTTCACCACCGTGTCTGGCCCGGTTCTGGAGATTCTGGGAATCCGGGTGACCGCGTTTTTTGGTGACCAGACCGATGAAGAGATAACCGGCTGGAATGAGACGGAACGAGAAATGCTTCAGGCAAAGATTGCAGGCCGGCAACCGTTCCTTGATTTTCCGTTCAGCCGCGTCAACACCGACGGCTCGGTACAGCAGTTTCGGGTGAGCGGAGAGCCAATGTTTGACAACGCCTGCCGCTTCATTGGCTTTCGCGGCATCGGCGTGGAAACCACCGCCAAGGCATAACACGCAAAGGAAAGCAGTCACGCAGCGTTCAGTAATGTCATTACTCGTTTCACCTCCCCACAGCCCGAGGCAGAATCATCTGCTGGCGGCCCTGCCGACGGCGCAATTCGAGCCCCTGGTTGCGCATCTGGAATTGGTTCCACTGCTTCTCGGTGATATTCTTTACGAGCCTGGGGGACAGTTGCTGCACGCCTACTTCCCCACCACCGCCATCGTGTCACTGCACTACGTCATGGCATCAGGCGCGACGGCCGAAGCCGCAGGCGTGGGCAATGAAGGCGTGGTCGGCGTTTCATTGTTCCTGGGGGGAGACACCACGCCCAGCACGGCCGTGGTGCAGACCGCAGGCTACGCCTATCGGATGGATCGCCGCCTGCTGGCGCAGGAATTCAATTGCGGTGGTTTGATGCAGCGTTTGTTGCTGCGCTATACCCAAGCGCTCCTGACTCAGATGATGCAGAACGCCGCCTGCAATCGGCATCATGTAGTGGAGCAGCAGCTCTGCCGCTGGCTGCTCATGACCCTTGATAGAGTCGGCTCACGCGAGTTGATCGTGACGCAGGAACAGGTCGCCAGCATGCTCGGTGTGCGCCGGGAAGGCGTGACCGAGGCCGCCGGAAAACTGCAGCTTGCCGGCCTTATCAGTTACCGGCGTGGCCACATTACGGTGCTTGATCGGGTAGGACTTGAGACCAAAGCGTGCGAATGCTACGCCGTGGTTAAAGAGGAATTGAATCGCCTGCTGTGCGATGTGCGCTACGGTCAAGGCACTTCTACCGTCATCCGATAATCGCCTCCGGCTAACGGACTTTTTGCCTTCATTTTTTTTGCGAATGCTGCAAGGCACAAGGACAAGCCAATCGCCGAAGACATTGAGCCACGGTTTAGAAGAAACGGTAGGTCGTTCTGTGAGCATGCTTAGTCTTACTGTGTCACAAAATATGGCATGCTATGAGCATCATTGATCCTGGTGCTCGATCACCGTCTGCGCTTGCATCTCAATCCGAAGTGGATCCCCCTGGATTGTGCATGACGCCGCGCCAAGTTCACGAATTGCCAGCAGCTTTGACATGGCATATACCGAACGATGAACAGGGTCCCCATGACGAGGTCAGGTATCACTCGATTCCACAAGGTCTTTGGGTTGTTGAGTTGCGCCCTTGATATCCAAGTGGATGCAGCGAAAGCGCCGACTTCTGTCGCGGCCAGACACCGAAGCTTGCTATCAATCGGATGGGCCACGTCACCGAGAACCAGTGGTCCAATCATTGCACGCGAAATTCCAGGGTGGGGGCGCTCTATTACCGCGATCGCATGCTCAGTGCTGTTGTCGCCGACCTTATATTGACCATCCAAAGGCAATTGTTTCGATTGAAAAATGTCCAACGATGCCGCTCGGGAGCCCCAAGTCAAAGATAAATCGGCCGGGGGGCAAAAGTCAACCGGCGACAACACTCTGTGGTTTCTACCCTCATTTGCCGTCACTGCTCAGGGGGACTATAGGGGGACGTAGAGGTTGACTTTATTTCTAGAATAAAAGTATTCTCAATGAAAACGCTCAAAATAAAGTTACCCGCAGGTACTGCGCCATCAGCGGCGTGTGTTTTCCGGTCTCGGCGGCGGGGGGCAGATCGGCGATATCGGGGGGGGGGCTGGAAGGTTCACTGGGGTTTCAGGCAGTGGCGGTAAAAGGCTGAATACACGGGTGAACTCAGGGTGGCGGAGTGGGAAGTCAGGATGACCGGGAAAATAATAGCACTTGCCAGGAGGCCCGCCGCGGCGACCGTCCAGAAATTTCTGACGCCGGACATCCGTGGGCGCGCGGTACAGGGGAAATGCCACAGATCGGCTTGAACCGGGTCAATTCACCGTAAGTTGTCGCGCCCCGAAGTAAAATCGTCTAGCTGAAGCCTGAATCGAAAAATAACAATGCCATAGGTCGATGCCGCAAGTTTGCGGCAGGTTCGCCCCCTCAACGAAGGACACCCAATGACCGAGCAGAGTTCGCCGATCACCTCATCTTCTACAGCGCTGAGCGAGTGCGATGTATTAGTGATTGGCGGTGGCCCGGCGGGCTCCACGGTAGGGGCGCTGCTGGCGCAACGGGGTCACAAGGTCGTGGTCCTTGAAAAAGAACATCATCCGCGCTTTCACATTGGCGAGTCGCTGCTGCCGGCCAACTTGCCGCTGTTTGAAAAACTCGGGGTGGCGGATGCCGTCAAGGCCATCGGCATCGAGAAATGGGGTGCCGAATTTGTTTCGCCCTGGCATGACAGTAAGAGCCAGACCTTCAAGTTCGGCGATGCCTGGGACAAATCCATGCCGTTTTCCTACCAGGTGCGGCGCTCCGAGTTTGACGAAATCCTGATCCGCAATGCCGCCAGGCTGGGCGCCGAAGTCATTGAAGGCTGCAGGGTTAAGGGCGTGGCTTTTGCGACCGACCACAGCGGCGCCACCGTTCATGCGCAGCACGAAGATGGCAGCATCCAGCAATGGCGCGCCCGCTTTGTAGTGGACGCTTCGGGCCGCGACACTTTGCTAGGCAAGCAGTTCGACGTCAAGCGCCGCAACGCCAAGCACAACAGCTCGGCGCTGTACGCCCACTTCACGGGTGTCACCCGGCATGCGGGCCAGGACGAAGGCAACATCACTATTTTCTGGTTTGAGCACGGCTGGTTCTGGCTAATTCCGCTGGCTGACGGTGCCACCAGCATCGGTGCCGTGGTCTGGCCGTATTATTTGAAGAGCCGGACCAAACCGGTCAAGGATTTTTTCCTCGACACGATTGCCATGTGCCCGGCGCTGACCGAGAGGCTTGCCCATGCAACGCTGTTGTCAGATGTGGAAGCCACCGGCAATTTCGCGTACGCCTGCGAGCGCACGCACGGTCCCAACTACCTGCTCATTGGCGATGCCTTCTCCTTCATTGACCCGGTGTTTTCGTCGGGCGTCATGCTGGCCATGCAGGGCGGCTTTGTCGGGGCTGAGACGGTTGATACCTGCTTGCGTGAACCGGCCAAAGCCGCGTCGGCGCTGGCGCATTTTGACCAGCAGGTGCGGCTGGGCCCCAAAGAGTTTTCGTGGTTTATTTATCGGGTGACAAACCCGGCCATGCGCGACATGTTCATGGGGCCGAGCAATGTGTGGCGAGTGAAGGAAGCGCTGCTGTCGATGCTGGCCGGCGATATCTTTGGAAAAACACCGATCTGGCGTTCGCTCGCGGCGCTCAAGGCCATTTTCTACATTGCATCAGCCTGGAACTTCAAACGCTCGTGGCAGGCCATGCGCCTGCGCAAGGCCAACATTCGCGTCGTTGAGGACGCTGGGTCGTCTGCGCGTTAACAGGCCGCCACACGCACTGACTTTATTTATGGAAAACAAGTCGACTACCGTCCTGAACGAGCACCTTACGCGGCACGCCGGTCGCGGGGCCCTGCATGAAACCGTCAGGCTGTGCCTGGGCTTCATGCTGTTGGGCGTGATCTGCCTCGCCGTCTCGCTGCTGGCCTTTCCGATGTTCGCGATTTTGCCGCGGGTGCTGAGCAAGCGGATCGGCCGCAAGCTCATCGCCAGGACGTTCCGGGCTTATTTGCGCCTGCTGGTTTTGCTGGGGGCCTGTCGGTTCGACCTGGCAGAACTCGATGCGCTGCGCGATGGTCCGGCCATGATCATCGCGCCCAACCATCCGTCGTTGCTCGATGCCGTCATGATTTTGTCGCGGCTGCCCGATGCGGTCTGCATCATGAAGGCTGATATCGTCAACAGCGTCTTTTTCGGCGCGGGCGCCCGGCTGGCGGGCTACATCTGCAACACGCCGCTGCGCACCATGGTGCAATTGGCCGTTGCTGATTTGCGCCAGGGCAGCCATTTACTGCTCTTTCCCGAGGGCACCCGCACCACCCGGTTTCCTGTCGGTTCGATGCAGGGGACGGCCGGACTGATTGCCAAACATGCTGGTGTGCCGGTACAGACGGTCTTTATTGAAACCAATTCGGGTTTTCTTGGCAAAGGCTGGTCGATACTGTGGACGCCGAAAATGCCCATCACCTACCGAATCCGGCTCGGCAAGCGGTTTGATCCGCCCCGGCATACCGCGCACTTTGCCAGCGAGCTCGAGCAGTACTTCCAGTCCGAGCTGGCGCATGCGCAGTTACCCGACTTTCCCGTCTCGGCGCCGCTGGCCTGACTGGGGCTTGTCTTCTTTTTTCTCCCGCCCAGGTTTCATGCCGATGAATGTTTTCTTATCCAGCGTGTCCCGCACGCATCTTGTCCTGATTCCCAGCTACAACCCCGGCCCCAAGGTTTATGAAACGGTGCGTTCGGCACGCGCGCAGTGGACGCCGGTCTGGGTGGTGGTGGATGGCAGTACCGATGCCAGCGCCGAAGGCCTGCAGGCCATGGCGGCGCAGGATGAAGGCTTGCGTGTTCTCGTGCTGCCGCACAACGTTGGCAAGGGCGCGGCCGTGCTGCACGGGCTTGATATGGCCGCGGCGCAAGGCTTCACGCATGTGCTGACCATGGACTCCGATGGCCAGCACCCGGCCCAGCTGATTCCCGACTTCATGGCTGCTTCGGCCGAGCAACCCGCGGCCATGGTGCTGGGTGTGCCGGTGTTCGCTGCCGATGCGCCCCGCCTGCGTGTCAACGGCCGCAAGGTATCCAACTGGTGGGCCAATCTGGAAACGCTCTGGGCGGGGATTGGCGATTCGCTGTTCGGCTTTCGCGTCTACCCGATTGAGCCGCTGCGGCGCGTCATGCATGGGCAGCGCTGGATGCGCCGTTTTGACTTTGACCCAGAGGCCGTGGTGCGCATGTGCTGGAGCGGCGTCAAGCCGGTCAATCTGCCCGCGACGGTGCGCTACTTTCGCGCCGATGAAGGCGGTGTCTCGCATTTCAACTACTTGCGCGACAACCTCTTGCTGACCTGGATGCACTCGCGGCTTTTTCTCGGATTTGTGTTGCGCTTACCCGTTTTGCTGGTAAGACGTGAGCGGGGACGATTTTAAGTCCGTGATGTTCCTATTTGACCTCTCGCTGAGTTGCGGCAGAGTGAAAAAACACTGCTTCGGTTTTATGGGCGGCGATGTAAACGGCTGCCGTCACGGATTTTGAGAGCAATTTAGTTAGGCTGAGCAGGGGCGGCCTTGATCGCTTGATATTCTGAAAATATGCCGACTTCAAGATGCCTCTCAACTTGCGTCAGCCGCGCCGCACTGAGTGTTGCCAGGACTTGTTCGGGGGGTACACAGGCTTCTATGCTGTCCCAGAAATAGCGCCACAGCGTCGCGTTATCTTTTTGCCTGGAAACGAATCGTGTCAGCAACGGTATCACTCCGCGCATATAGTTTTTAAGCAGCCACCGCCAAAAACGGTTTTGCGGCCGGGTAATTTCAAGTAAGCATAAACGGCCACCGGGCTTCAAAACCCGTTCAAACTCTGCAAACGCTACGCTCAGATCGCTGATATGGCGCAGCGCATAGCCCATGCTCAAAAAATCAAAATGATTGTCGGGAAAAGGCAATGATTCAGCCCGACCTTCCACCAACACCATGGTCTTGGGCAGCTTGCTGGCAGCCATCATGCCAGGGCTGGGGTCGACCCCGGTGACCAGGGCGGGATTGCCGGCCAGAATACAGGCTTGCGCTGCAACCAGCCCGGTTCCCACGCCCACATCGAGTACTTTCATGCCCGCTTTCAAACCGCCGCGAATGAGCGCCTGGCGCCGATAACGGGAACCCGATCCCCATGCCAGCATCGACTCGATACGGTCGTAATCCGCTGCGGTATTGTCAAAAATCTTGCGTAAATATGCTTGCCGATCCTGCTCGGTCTGGTAGTAATCGGTTAGCGGGATATGTGGTGCATGCACGGGAGGGATAGGTTTAGGGGTATTCATATTGATATTTACCGTTAAATCATGCCGCCGTTGATGGAAATGATCTGTCCACTGATGTAAGCCGCGCGCTCAGAGGCCAGAAAACTGACAAGGTCCGCCACTTCCTCGGGCCTGCCGGCGCGCTTCATCGGAACCAGTTGGGCAACGGTCGCCGCATCAAAGGTGTCCTGGCTCATGGGTGTCGTGATGATGCCGGGCGCCACTGCATTGACGGTGATGCCGCGGCTGGCCACCTCCAGCGCCAGCGACTTGGTAGCGGAATGCAACGCGCCTTTGGCTGCAGAGTAATTCACCTGGCCGCGGTTGCCGGCCACGGCGGCCACCGACGTGATGTTGATGATGCGACCCCAACGCGTGCGGATCATCGGCATCATCAAAGGCTGGGTGACGTTGAAAAAGCCATGCAGCGACACGTCAATCACACGATGCCACTGCTCGGCACGCATACCGGGGAACACCGCGTCGTCATGGATGCCGGCATTATTGACCAGAATCTGGATGGGGGTGTGTTCCAGCACCGGCTTGAGTGCTTCAGTCACCGCCGCAGGGTCAGTCACGTCAAACACCAGCACCTGCGCGCTGCCGCCTTGCGCGCTGATGTCATCAGCCAGCGCCTGCGCAGTGTCAACCCCGCGATGGGCGTGAATCCATACGTGGCAACCATCCGCAGCCAGGCGCCGACAAATGGCGGCACCGATACCACCGCTGCCGCCAGTGACCAGGGCATGTTTCATGGTGTGTCTCCTGAATGTAGTACGGTGGCGATACTGTCGGCGTTCACGACCACGGCAGCACGGCCATCGATCAGCAGGCGCCCGGCTGCGTGGAGACTGAACTGATACAGAATATGGTCGTCGCTGCTGCTGATGCACACTGCTTCAATGTCGAGATCGGCGCCGATGTTGTCCAGCCGCGGCACGTGTAAGGTAGTGCCGCGCACGCTTACAAGGAAGCCTGCACGCGGGCGAGTGCTGTCAGTGGGCGCCAGTAATGCACCGTGTACGGCCATGGCTTGCGCTGCATATTCAATCCCGCAGGCGGCGCCGAGCTGCTCGCGTGAACGCAGTGGGTTATCTGCGTTGCGGTGGCTGCTGGCGCGACACTGGATATGCTGACTATCCCAATGCACCACGTTATCCAGCAAGCACATGTTGCCCTGATGCGGGATATGGCCGGCGATCCAGGCGTGGTCTAGCACGGGGTAATGTCTACTGCGAGACGCGCGCTGTCGAGATAATCCAGCACCACATGGGCCGCTTGGCGTTGCGCAATGCGACGCAGCAAGGGTAAGCTGCGCGCCGCGGGAATCGCCACGCGCAAGGATTCCAGTTCGGCCTCGTCAAGTTGCTCTGCGGCTGCATCGGTCAGGCTGACGCTGATTTTCGCCAACGCCTGAGCACTGCGCTGGGGTGCCAGCACCAGGGCCGCGCCAAACGCGTCCGGAATGGGGCGGGCGCTATGCATCGGCTCGGGATAAGGGGTGTCGTATGCCAGTAACAGGCTACGGCTGTTGTCAACGATGACCTGGGTCAGTGCCTCCAGCAAGCCGGCGCCGAAGCTCGCGTCAAACGCGCACAACACCGACGATGCGGTCATCGCGCCAGTGGCGATGCTCCAGTAACCCGCCGCTGCGTTGTGTACCGAATTGTGGAAGCGGGTAGGAGATATCTGGCGATCGTCGGAGGCCAGCATCTGGCAAATTTCGTGGCAGTTATAGCCATCGCTGCTGGATGCGGAAAATACGCTGGGCAGTTGGGTCGCATCCAGCCCGGCTGCTGCCACGGCTTCCAGTCCGATGGCCAGCGTGAGCTTGACGATGCCGCTGCTGCGCCGACGTTCTGCCGCAGGCAGGCTTAGCGGAGGCGACAATAGCGTCGGACAGGTCTGATAGGGATGTTGCCCGGTGAGTAGGGCCAGGCTGCTTGGCCAGTCGTTGAAACCAGGTCCTAACAGACCGATGCCTTCAATGTAGGCGGTGAGTGTAGGCATGTTAATTGACCCGCCCCTTGCCTCGTCCCAGCACCAGGCTGCAGTTGGTTCCGCCAAAGCCAAACGAGTTGCTGAGCACATACGAAACTGGCTGTTCACGATTATCCAGCAGGTAATTGAGGGGTAGCGCCGGGTCAAGCTGCTGCATATTCAAGCCACCCGGCAGCAGACCGTGTTGCAGTGCCAGCGCGCAGATCACCGCTTCCATGCTGCCTGCTGCACCCAGCGTGTGTCCGGTAGCGCCTTTGGTGGAGCTGCATGGCGTGTTCGATCCGAACAGCGCTGCTACTGCCTTGGCCTCGGCTGCATCGTTGCTTTGCGTGGCGGTGCCATGCAGGTTGATGTAATCAATATCGGTCGCGCCGAGATTGGCCATTTTCAGCGCATCCTGCATCGCCATGCGCGCGCCGAGGCCGTCAGGGTGGGGGGAGGACATGTGATAGGCATCGCTGGATTCGCCCACCCCCAGGAGTAGCACGGCATTCTCATCCAATTGCCCCGGCACGCGTTCCAGCAGGGCGAATGCCGCCGCCTCACCGATGGAAATGCCGTCGCGTGCAGCGTCGAACGGGCGGCATGCCTGCGTGGAAAGCAGGCCAAGGGAATTGAAGCCATACAAGGTAGTCAGACACAGCGAATCGACGCCGCCCACCACCGCCGCGTCTATCAGCCCAGCCGCTATCATGCGGCGCGCTGAACCAAATACCTTGGCGCTGGACGAACACGCCGATGACACCACGACGGCCGGACCGGTCAGGTCAAAATAATGACGCGTGAAATCCGCGACAGAGAACGTGTTGTGCGTGGCGCCGTAAATAAAATCGGCGGGGAGTGCACCGCTCGAAGGGTCGCGCCGACGGTAAGCCAGCTCGGTTTGCAGAATGCCGGAGGTGCTGGTGCCGATAAATACGCCAACGCGTTGCGCGCCGTATTTTTGGGTGGCAGCGGCTACGGCATCGGCAAAGCCGTCCTGCATCAAGCCCAGCAACGCGAGCCGGTTGTTACGGCAATCAAAGCCAGCCAGTTGCTTGGGAAGCTGCACCGCATCGACATCCGCGACCTCACCCACAAAAGTTGCCAGATCTACCGTATCAAACGCGCACGGCCTTAACCCGCTGCGTTGCTGGCGCAGCGCGGCGAAGGTCTGTTCGAGGCCGCGACCGATGGCGCTGGTCGCGGTGAAATGGGAGAGCCAGAGCGAGTTCAGAGAAACACGAGCCGATCTAAATGAAATGACATATTAGCAAATTCATGGGGTCAGGTTGGATTAAATAATGGGGTGACGGACTTTACCGGCTAGCTCTGTATGCGCGCGTTGTCGCAATGACAGGTAGGCACCCAGTACCCCGAGCGAAAGACCGGCCAATACATCCATCGCCACATGCTGGCGTGTGGCCAGCGTGGAATAGGTGATGCCGATACACCACATGCCGTTGAAGATGAGTATCCATGGCGGTCCGCCAAAGCGACGCAGCAAGTGATGTAACCAGATACCAGAGAAAATGGCAGTGGCCACATGAAGTGACGGGCAGGCATTGCCTGAAGCATCCATGTTTTTCAGGAAGTCCACGCCAGGATACAGAGCCCAGTCAATATCGGCTGCGGGGACTGACGTGGGCCAGAAGTAGAAGATGACCAGCCCTGCAAGGCAGGTTCCGGCCATGGCCATGCCATAGCCATAGAGTTCGCGCCGCGTCGCCAGTAATGCCGGAGGCAAGGAAACATAGACCCACAATGAGATATACAGCGGCATGGCCAATGGCTGAAAGCCGACCAGCCGATCCAGCAGGGTGAAAGGCATCACCGTGGTCGGATAGGCTGGATCTTTGAGCAAATAGAAGTAAGCACCGAAAAACAGGCTGATGAAAAGCGGCGTTCCGATACTTTTAAGAATCACATGCTGGGGTATGACCGCTGCAGCTTGTCGGTACCAAGGCGTCTGTTGACTACTTTCGTTCAAGGCTTGTTCTCCATGGAGAGGCTGCAATATTGACACGAGTCAAGCAAACCAATTTTACGAAACACCACGGCTGGAGACAGGCAGTGGTCATGAAAGGGCGTGACGCAGGGTAACAAAACGCAGGCCGGCGGTCGCTGCGGACTCCAGCATGGCGGGCAACACATCGAGAATGACCGGGTGACCGTCGGGCGTGCGCGCAGCATTGCCATCGTGCACCAGTAAAATGGCACCCGCTCGCAGGCCACGCAATAATTTGTCTTTGACGCGCCCGGCATCGCCGATTCGGGTGTCGAAACCGCGTGTCGACCAACTGGCAAGTCTTAGCCCGAGTCGAGCAAGCACCGGGTCGAGAAAGGGATTGCGCAAGCCGGCTGGCGCGCGAAAGAACAAGGGACGCTGGCCGGTAATCGTGGTGAGCGTTTCTTGTGCGGCTTGTAATTCACGCGTCAAGCGGCGCGTGCCCATCAGTGAAAAATGATGGCGATGATGCTGGCTGTGGTTTTCCACGGCATGGCCGCGGCCCACGATTTCGCGGCACAAATCCGGGTAGTGTGCGGCTTTTTCGCCGATGCAGAAAAAGGTGGCCTGGGCAGCATAACGATCAAGCACATCCAGCACCTGCGGGGTGACGAGGGGATCGGGGCCGTCATCGATGGTCAGGGCGATTTCATTTCTGGCCATGGCGGCGGCGGGTAGCCGTGTCCAGTTCGGGCCCAGCCAGTGGCTGCGTGGCCACAGGCCGATGGCGGCAATCAGTAGGTGGTTGACTACCACGGCGCCCAGCGCCCAGCGCCATTGCGCGGGTTCAGCGATCACTGCCACCAAGGCCAGCACATGCAGCACGATGGTTGCGCGGATCAATGGCGTCGGTTGCCAGCGTGAACTAGGCATTGGACTGCCTGGCGAAAACCGCTGAATAAATCAGCGCCAGGATGACGCCCGGTGCCACGGTGACACCCATTGCCTGCAATATTGACACGTTGGAAAACGCAAGCAGGCCAAAACCCGCGACGGTGGTGAGGTTGGCAAACAACATCGAGGCCAGCGTGCGCGGCGAGATGGGCGTGCGCGGATCGGATCGATCAAAAAACAGGGCGTAATTGGAGCCCACCGCGACCACCAACAGCAGGCCCACCAAATGCAGAATAATCAGTTGCTGGCCAAACAGGGCCAATCCTGCCGTGACGGTAATGACCGCGGCTGCCAGCGGCGCGATGATGCGCAGCACGCGCAGGGACGAGCGGAAAACCAACAGCAGCAGTCCGATGATGGCGACGAGCCCGCCTAGCGACAACAGGGTGACTTCATGCAGATAGCCCGAATACAGGCGATCGGATTCGGCTTTCATGTCCACAAACAGCACATTCGGCAAACCCGTGCTGCTCAACGCAGCCCGAATTCGGTTTGCGTTGATGCTGACACCCTCCGGCGCGGTAAGCGGCAACAAGGCCGTCCAATGGCGGTCTTGCTGGATGAGCAAGGCCTCTACCGCCATGGCCATTGAGGTCTGCGCAAGATCGGCCGTCTGCAGCAAGGGCTGGCTGCGGGCAGCCGCAACATCGCCAAGAAACGGCGCAAACAGTTGCGCGCGCACCGGCAAGCCCTGAACAGCTTGTGCAAGGCGCGCTTCCAACAGGGCGGGAGGGGGCAAGCTGGCCTGGCGTGCGCGCTGCGTCGCAGTGCTGGGCAGGTAACGGCTGGGGCTTTCAAATCCGGCGAGCGCACCTTGATCGACTTGCGTTTGCAGCAGCGTGGAAACTTGCTCGGAGGAGTGCAATACTGATTCCCGGCTGGTGCCGGATACCACCACCAGATAACGCACATCTGGTGCGCCCATGTCGGCGCGCAGACTCGCATCCAGCGCCACATCGGCCTGCGATACCGGGCTTAGCGAGGATATCTTGTCATTCAACAAGCTGGAGCGGTTTTCGGCGAGGACGACGCAGGCCACCAGCAACAGTATCGCGGCTGGCCAGCGCAGTGCCGCGGCACGCTGTGCCAGACGGGCTAGCACGCGGCCGATAGCCGCTACATCATGGATGCGAAACTTCGTCGGCAGCAGATGAGGCAGGACGAAACGGGTCACTGTGGCAGCAGCTACCAGCCCGGCAATCGCATACAGGCCGAGTTGCGCCAGACCCGGAAAGCCGGACAGCAGCAGCGAAGCAAAGCCGAATATCGAGGTCAGCACACCGAGCCGGATGGTGGGCCAGAAGCGCTTGATCCAGTTCTGCTGGTCTGAACCACCCTGTTCGGATTGCACAAACAGATAGATTGAATAATCCACCGCCTCGCCGATCAGCGCGGTGCCAAATCCCAGGGTGATACCGTGCACTGCCCCAAAGCCCAGACTGACTGCCGCGATGCCTGCCAGCGCGCCGCTGATGACGGGCAAAAAACCCAACGCCAGTGCGGTAAAGGAGCGATAAACCATTAATAACAGCGCAGCAATGAATACGACGCTGATGATGGACAGGCGACTGACCTGACTTTTGATGGTGTCGCGTGACGTCACCGAAAACACACCAGGGCCGGTCATCAGCAGTCTGGCGGCAGGGGTTGCGCGGGGTGCCGTGTCAAACGCTTGCCGGATGGCGGCCATGGCGTGTTGCTGGGCATCGGTATCGGAACCCGCAGCGCGCGTTTGCATCAGCATCAAGGCGCGCGCGCCGTCGCGTGATGCCCAGGCGCCATCCACCAACTGCGGGTGGGTGCCGCTGTTGAGTTGGTCAAGCAATTGCACCATTTCACCGGTCGGGTCGCGTGGCAGCATAGACTTGACCAGCAGCCCGGCAGGCGAGGCGAGCAGGTCGATACTGTCGCTCAAGGCTGCATGCAGTCCGTCTACGCTGAAGCGTGCAGGCGTCACTGCAGGGCTCAACAGGTAACGATTGTTGAACAGGAAAGTACGGTCGCGCTCGGTGTTAACGGGCTCGCCATTGTTGACTGTGACAAAAGCAGGATCGGCGCGCAGACGCTGGGCGATTTGTTTGGAAAGCCGGGCACGGGTGGGCGCATCGGCGCCTTCAACACCCACCAGAATAAGGCGCGAGGCCAGACCGTCACGTAGTTGATCCATAAGCAGTTGCTGCTCAGGCGTGGGGTTGCGCGGTAAAAATGCCGACAGGTCAGTAGTGAAGTGAGTGCGGCTGATAATGGCACTGCAGGCCAGCAAAAACGCCAGCCACAGCGCGATAGCGATGATGCCAAGGCGGCGACGGCGAGTGTGAGTCATCACGGCGTCGCCAATTTTTCGATGGTCATCAACGAGCTGTCACCATCGGCCTGGGTAATTTCGATGCTGTGCACTTGGTCGTGCACACCGGCGATGCGAATGCGCTGTATCACTGCCTGCATTTTTTCATCCAGCGGCAGCAGTTGCAGGGTCCAGTGTTCGGCCGTGCCCTCCAGGCTCAGTCGGTAGTTGCGTTCCAGTGCCTTGCGGTCGCCCGCCAGCGTGCCGCGAATGCTGTCGATGAAAGCAGCCAACTCCGGGTAAGCCTGCAATTGCAGGTGATATTTTTGGCGGCCGCGTTCGATGGACAGCTCGCCGCCATTCACCACCATGGATTCAGGTTTGGGCTTGAGCGTGCGTTTTTCGAGCCGGTCCGGCGCAGTGTAGAGTAGCTCCCCCGACGACTCGACGGGCTTGTCGAGCAAGGCAATATATTTTGTGTCGACAAAGGTGGCGCGGCCGGACTTGTTTTGTGCCAGCGAATCCATCAGTTGCTGGAGGTCCCAGGCGGCGAAGGCTGCCGGGCTCAGCGTGGCAAGCGCCAGGCCCACTGCCAGCGTGCATGCCAGGCTTTGCAGGAGGTCGCCCGGCGTGCGTGCCCGAGTGATCGCAAGTGTTGAGGAGTGAACAGAGAACGTCATGTGATGTCTGCGGAATGTCTGGGCTGGCGGGACACGGGGGCTTGCCAGAAATCAAAAAAATTGAACCAGTTGTAGGGCGCCCTGTAGCAGTATTGTTCCATCAGCTCAGCATAGCGCGTCATGGCAGCCTGCACCGCCAGCGCGCGGCCGCGCGGCGCCAGCGCTGAAAAATCGGCGAGGGTTTCAAAGTGAATGTCGTAACGGTTGCCACCGCGGTACAGCCCGGTCATGAACAGGACCGGGCGTTTCAGGATCGCGGCCATCCTGAACGGACCCAGCGGCAACTCGGCCGGATCGCCCAGAAAATCAAGTGGACGGGTGTCGTCGTTACCCAGCGAGCGGTCGCCCAGCATGCCGACGACGGTACCCTGGGCCAGCAGCTCATGGACCTGGATCATCGAGTCGATATGGCCGAGTGCAATGATGTCCTGCTGCGCATTCGGGTTGATGGCGCTTAGCGCCGCGTTGAGCTTGCGCGCATTTTCTTCGTACATTACCATCGCCACGCGTAGGCCGGGCTGCTTGCGGCCGATGGCCCGAAGCACTTCGAAACTTCCCATGTGTGCGCCGATCAGGAACACGCCTTGGCCATCGGCCACGATATTGTCTATGAGATCCTTGTTGTGAACCCGAATATCGAACAACTCGAAGTGCTCGTTGACCAGATAGACACGATCGTGGATCACCGACGCGAAACTCAGGAAATGCCGGAACAGATGCCGCCAGCCGACCGCCGCGGGCGATCGCAGTTTGAGCACGCGCCGCAAATAACTGCGCGACATGCGGCGCGCTGCCGGTGCAAACGCCAGGAAGTATGCCGCGATTCCGTAAAGGACGACGCGGCCTGCGCCTCGTCCCAGCCTCAGCGAAATCCACGTCATCACGCGCAACATGAACATGCTGCTGCGCTCGGGGCGCTGCTTCCATTCAGCACTTCCTGACGGCGCGGCGTTGCGATCTTTTTTCATGGCACCGGCGGCAACACCAGCGTGCCCGTGGCTACTTTGCGGCTGCCGCTTGAAATGTCGAAGCGCGTGCTGCCCGAGGCGGAGGTTGTGTAGGAAATGGTCAGCGTCTCGCCCGGACCGACCGGGCTGAGGAATTTGGCGGAGCTGATCTGGCAGATATTCTTGATGCCGTCCCGGTCTCCTGATGTCGAGGCGCGCCGTGTTTGCATCACGGTGTATACAGCGGCGTCGAGCAACACCACTCCCGGCACAATGGGCGCGCCCGGAAAATGGCCTGCAAAAGCCGGGTGGTCTGGCGCAATCAGGAGCGTGGTCTCACCGCGCATGGGGTGCGCCTTTGCGCTGGTGCTCGTGCGCCAGCGCCAGCAGCGTGCCGCGTGGCAATTTGCCGGTGCTGTTGCGAGGCAGCACATCCAGCAGCACCAGCGGTCTCGGGATGAAAATGGCGTCAATACGTTCCCGCAGGGCCGCCAGCAGAATGGATACCTTCATGCCGGGTGCTACCGCAAAGGCCATCAGGCGGGTCACCTTGTCGCTATCGTCATCGTCGGGCATGAAAAACGCGCCGTCGATCACGCCCGGCACGGCATTGAGCTGGTGGTTCAGGTAGTCGAGCGAGCTGCGTTTACCCGCAATGTTGATGAGATCGGCGGTGCGGCCATGCAGAAGAAAACGCTCGGCAGTCACCAGCTCGAGCTCGTCTGCCATGGGTATGGTCTGCTCGATATGCCCGCCCGAGGCCCACACGCGCCCCTGCGCGGCGCTGAGCGTGACCTCTGGAAAAAGCGTCCACTCGGCGGTTTTGGTCGTGCGGCGGGAGGCGATCTGGCCGGTCTCGGTAGAGCCGTAGATTTCCAGCAGCGGCGCCTGCAGGCGGGCCTCGGCCGCCAGGGCCAGCTGGGGCGGCATGGGCGCCGTTGCCGACAGCACAAGATCGGGCAAGGGAATGTCCAGGCCCGACGCAAGCAGTACCTTTAAGTGAACTGGCGTGGTGACCAGCATGCAGGGGCGCGCCGCAGCTGCCAGTGCCGAGCAGATGTCGGCCGGGTAAAACGGCCGCGCTGCGCTCATCGCGGCACCGCTTTGCAGCGCGATCAGCATGGTGGACTCAAAGCCATACATGTGCTGCGGCGGCACCGTGGCCACAATGCTGTGGCGTCGCCCGTCCAGCAAGCCGAGCCGGGCGGCTTCGGCGCGCACGCTGCTAACCAGTCCACCCCAGCTTTTACGGTGCGCAATGGGTGCGCCGGTCGAGCCGGAGGTAAACACAATGGCCGCCGTCCGTGATGCGGGAATCTCCGGAATGTCACTGGTGTCGGTTTGTGCCCCAGCCTGGGTCGGCGCGCGATCTGTCACCGCGTCAGCCCATGCGCATTGCGGTAAATCGATGGACTGCGGCTGGTCCGTCAGACAAAACACGTCAGGCGCAAAGCTCTTGATCTGGCGCACCATCTCCGGCGTGAGCGTGGGCGGAAGCAGACTGATCTTGTCGGCCAGCAAGGCTGCGGCCATGCCGACGGCAAACCGGTAGCGGTCGCCGCAGGCGTTGAGGATATGCCGGCCCGCAGGCAATGCCGCGGCGAGCTGCCTGACGTCAGCCAGAAAATGCGCCACGGTGATGGGCTTGCCATGGCTGTAGGCCAGGACGTCTTTAGCATGGGGATGCGTGAGAAGTGGGAAGGTGGTCATGGCAGGCGCGCAGTGCTCTCTGAAGACGCTTGCCGGTAGGCACGGATTGCATCCAGCGGTCCGGCCCGGTCCGCGGCCGGCAGCACGTAGCATCGCACGGCATATTCACCAACGAACATCAGCACCAGCAGAGGAATACCCAGGAGGTTGGCAAATGCAGACCAGAGGGCTATGGGTGCGAGCCAGAACAGCAGCAGCGAAAGCCCTGCGGTGCCCCCGAAATAAAAGGTCCATGCCCAAGTGGCAGACCGCGTGTAACGAATGAGCGCAGGCGAGAGGCCGCCATGCACGATGCGGGCAAAGCGCGAAACCATCGGTGTCTGGCCGCCCTGCAGGGTTCGGCCGAAGGCCCCGCAGAGCAGTGCATACATGCCTGCATGCTGCAGCAAAAAGACCCAGATGTAATGTGCGACCAGCCAGCCGCTGAACCCGTAGAAAACGGCGCATGCCGCCAAGCATAGGGCCAGCATGAGCACGCGCTGCGGCGATCGCCAGGCCATCACAAAGGCCACGCCGACCAGCGGAACGATGGCGACCAGGGCGTCGAGCAGATCGGGCGCAGCCGACGCGGCGGCCAGATAGGAGAGCACCGAGTAAGCCAGGCCCAGCGCGATGACAGCCGTCCAGCGACAGGCCTGTTTTAAGCGTGTCGTCAGCTCGGCTTTCACTGGGTTCGCTGAGCGGCGATGTGGTCGCTCAGGCTGCGCAGCGAATGAAAGATGGCGTGGTTGTCCTCCTGGTCGGCGCGCAGCTGCAGGCCGTAGCGCTTGGAGACCACGAGCGCGATTTCAAGAATATCGATGGAGTCCAGACCCAGTCCGTCGCCATACAGTGCTTCGTCAGCTTGCACGTCGGCCGCGGCAACTTCCAGATTCAAAGCGCTCACCACCAGCTCAGCAACTTCAAGCAGCAGGGCGGCATCAGCCGGTGAGGAAGAGGCTTGTGTGCGCAGTTCGGGCATAGAAAATGAGGAATAGGGTTGGGATTGCAGATTGACAGGGCCAGCGCAAGTGCGCCGGAGGTTCTCATGGAACCCGTGATTTTAGCTGAAGCGGCTCAAGGACTGGCCATGGACCGGGGGCTTTACCCGCCAGCGCAAGGCTAGAACGGTGCGTCTTGCGTACCGGTATTGCGGGCAATCGGCGTCTTGACTTTCTTGGCCGTCAGCGTGGGCTTGTCCGCGGGCGGGGCGGCGCTTGCGGTCTCGTTGGCCGCCGCGTCTTCCAGCAGGGTCTGGCGTACCGTCGCCTTGTCGCCCGCACCTGCGAATTTGCTGTATTTGCCCAGCGTGGCCACCAACTGGCCATAAATGCGCGGGTTTCCGGCCACGCATTCGCCGTGGTCCATGAAGTCGGCCTCGCCGGTGAAGTTGCCAATCAGGCCACCGGCTTCGGTTACCAGCAGCGAGCCGGCCGCGACATCCCAGGGCTGGAGGCCTGTTTCGAAAAAGCCGTCGCTGTAGCCCGTCGCCACATAGGCCAGGTCGAGTGCCGCCGCGCCGGGGCGGCGCACGCCGGCGCACTGGCTCATGACTTCGCCGAGCATGTTGAGGTAGGGCTTGAGCTTGTCACCGGGGCGGTAGGGAAAGCCGGTGGAAATCAGGCATTCCTGCAAGCGGGTGCGCTTGGCCACGCGCAGGCGGCGGTCGTTCACGTAGGCGCCGCGGCCTTTGCTGGCGCTGTAAATGTCGTTGCGGGTGGGGTCGTACACCACGGCCTGCTCAATCTTGCCGCGCACGGACAGCGCAATGCTGACACAGTAAAACGGAAAGCCGTGGATGAAGTTGGTGGTGCCGTCCAGCGGGTCGATGATCCACACGAATTCGGAGTCTTTGGCGCCATGCTCGGAACCTGATTCCTCGGCCAGTATGCCGTGGCCGGGGTAGGCGGTGAGCAGGTTCTCGATGATCGCGGCTTCAGCGGCCTGGTCGACTTCCGTAACGAAGTCGTTGGTCTGCTTGACCGAAACGCGGACCGCTTCGACATCAAGCGCGGCGCGGTTGATGATGGCGCCGGCGGCGCGCGCAGCCTTGATGGCCACGTTGAGCATGGGGTGTAGATTGCTGGACATAAAAGGTAAGAAAGAGCGGGCAGGAGCTGCGGCCCGGTAACCGGATGCAGGCGACAATAGCGCATTTTACCGGCTTCGCCCTGAATCGATCCGAAATCGCCCTGAAACTTGGTTTGTCGCCACGGCTCGGACCCCCATTTACCCATGAAAACCCGTTTTGTCCTGATCAACACCAGCCACCCCGGCAATGTGGGCGCCACCGCACGCGCCATGAAAGTCATGGG
>DFWY01000130.1:21451-21904 GCA_002381615.1 Polaromonas sp. UBA4122
ACGCCCGCATTGTGGCCACGCTGGATGAGGCGCTCGATGGCATGGAGCATCTGTGTGCCACGGCCATGACGCCGCGCGACTTTGGCCCGCCTACCGTGACACCGAGGGCGCATTTTGCCGATTTGTTCGGACAAGCTGATTTGTCATCAAAGCAAGAGCTAGCTACGCCCGTCAAACAAGGACTGCGGCCAGATTCGGTTGCTTTTTTGTTCGGTTCCGAGCGTTTTGGCATGCAGAATGACGATGTGTACCGCTGCCACGTTGCCTTGAGTATTCCGACCGATCCGAAGTTTGGTTCGCTTAATCTGGCTGCCGCGGTGCAACTGATTGCTTACGACTGGCGCGAGGCGCTGGGCGGCTTTACCGTGCAGGCGGCGACGGCCGAGCCCCAACTGGCCGACGCCGCCGCTGTGGCTGGCATGCTTAAGGCCTGGGAAGAGGGGGTGACCGACA
>DFWY01000065.1:0-16041 GCA_002381615.1 Polaromonas sp. UBA4122
CGAACAGTTTTATGCGCTGGCAGAGCGAATACGTCTGGCCTGAGGGACTGGCAATCGCCACCCCAGAATCACGTTTATCAGTGGCTAACGCGACACCGCGCTTTTGCGCTGTTTGCTGTCGATGCGTTGCAGGATCGTACTGAATATCTCTCAGTCTCGATACGGCGTCCAGTCGCTCCAGTGGGTCGCCTGCCTGGCTCAGGCTGGTGTATCGGTTCTCAATGTCAAAGAAGCTGCTTTGCATTGGGTCGGCTCGTCTGGTTTGCTTTGTTTATGCAACGCTGTATCCATTCCCTGCATTCACAGGCGATATACTGAGATTTATAGTGCCCTAAGGGCAAAACATCATTGACAGATGTTCTTTGCCAAACTAAATTCCGTTTACTTTCGAGGAGCGTGGCATGACGGGACTTCTGGATTTGGGTGGCCGTGTAGCCATCGTGACCGGCGGCAACAGCGGCATCGGGCTGGGCATGGCCAAGGGACTTGCGGCCGCCGGTGCCATGCTCGTGATCGCCGGTCGCAATGCACAGAAGAACGCCGCGGCCGGACAGGCGCTGCAAGCGCTTGGGGCGCAGGTGCTGGCGGTCGAGGCTGATGTCACGCAGGAAGACGCCTGCCGTGCCCTCGTCCAGGCCGCGCTGGAGCGCTTCGGGCGGCTCGACATCCTGTTCAACAATGCCGGCACCAACATCCGCAAGCCGCCACAGGACTACACCCTCGAAGAATGGAAAACCGTTCTCGACACCAATCTCACCAGTGCCTTTCTCTGCAGTCAGGCGGCATATCCGGCGCTGGTTAAGGCCGGCGGCGGCAAGATCATCAACACCGGGTCGATGACCTCCATCTTCGGCGCGGGATTCGCGGCGCCCTACGGCGCGAGCAAGGGCGGCATCGTGCAGCTCAGCAAAGCGCTCGCTTCGGCCTGGGCCAAGGACAACATCCAGGTCAATGCCATCCTGCCGGGCTGGATCGATACCGAACTGACCCGACAGGCGCGCAAGGAAGTCCCCGGTCTGCACGAGCGCGTGCTCGCTCGTACCCCGGCGGCACGTTGGGGCGTGCCCGAGGATTTTGCCGGCATCGCGATCTTCCTGGCCAGTCGTGCCTCGGATTTCGTGACCGGTACTGCCATTCCGGTTGATGGTGGTTATTCCGCCCAAGCCTGACCGGCCTGCGGCCGATCGCGTAGGCAACAGACACTCTGCGAGCTATGTCCTGATGGCTGCCTGGTAGCCGTATCGAAGCATGCGTTCCAATCAACGCGGGCGCGGCACCTTCTCGGTAAAATTTTCAGGCCGCAGGAAGTCAAAGTCGGCGCCCTGATCGGCCTGGGTCACCGTCTGCAAAAACAGCTTGCGATAACCGCGCTCGGCGCTCGGCGGGGTGATCGGATTTTGCTGCATGCGCTCGGCCAACTCGGCTTCACTCACCAGCAAACTGATTTCCCGTTTGCTTACGCTCAAGCGTATGCGGTCCCCGTTGCGCACTTGCGCGAGCGGACCACCGATCGCCGATTCCGGCGTGATATGCAGAACAATCGTGCCGGCTGCCGTGCCGCTCATGCGGCCATCGGAAATTCGCACCATATCTTTGACGCCCTGACGTGCAAGCTTGATCGGGATAGGCAGATAGCCGGCCTCGGGCATGCCGGGCGCGCCCTTGGGGCCGATATTTTTAAGCACCAGAAAATCGTCGGCATTGACATCCAGATCTTCGCGATCAATGCGCTCGGCCATATCTTCGATATTTTCAAACACCACGGCGCGGCCTTCGCTTTCCATCAGGCCCTTATGCGCCGCGGACTGTTTGATAATCGCGCCGCCCGGGGCCAGATTGCCCTTGAGCACCGCGATGCTGCCTTGCGGATAAATCGGATTATTGAACGGACGCACAACATCTTGCGCAAAGCCTGGACCGGCAAGCTCGAGTTCTTCGCCCAAGGTCCGCCCCGTCACCGTCAGCGCATCCAGATGCAGCAAGGGCTTCAACTCGCGCAGCACGGCGCGCAGGCCGCCCGCCTTGTGGAAATCTTCCATATAGTGCTGGCCCGAAGGTTTCAAGTCGACCAGCACCGGTGTTTCCGCGCCCATGGCGTCGAGTTGCAGAAGATCGATCTCGATGCCCAGGCGGCCCGCCATGGCGGTCAAATGCACAATGCCGTTGGTCGATCCGCCAATCGCGAGCAATACGCGCAAAGCGTTTTCAAACGCCTTGCCGGTCAGAATTTTTTCCGGCGTCAGGCCGCTCAGGGCCATGGCCACGGCGGTTGCGCCGGTCTGCTCGGCGATCCGGATGCGGTCGGCCGTGACCGCAGGCGCGGATGCGCCGCCCGGCAACATAATGCCCAGGGCTTCGGCGATACAGGCCATGGTGCTGGCCGTGCCCATCACCGAGCAGGTGCCGACGCTGGCCACCAATTGATTGTTTACGTCAGCGATTTCTTTCGCATCGATTTCCTCGGCGCGATATTTGCCCCAGAAACGGCGGCAATCGGTACAGGCGCCGACACGCTCGGAGCGATGCGAACCGGTCAGCATCGAACCCGTCACCAGTTGAATCGCAGGCACGCCGGCCGAGGCCGCACCCATTAATTGCGCGGGCACGGTCTTGTCGCAGCCGCCGATCAGAACCACCGCATCCATGGGCTGGGCACGGATCATTTCTTCCGTGTCCATCGACATGAGGTTGCGCAGATACATGCTGGTCGGTGCGGCAAAGCTTTCATGCACCGAGATGGTCGGGAAATCCATGGGCATGCCGCCGGCCAGCATCACGCCGCGCTTCACCGCTTCGATCAGTTGCGGCGCATTGCCATGACAGGGGTTGTAGGCGCTGCCGGTATTCGCAATGCCGATGATGGGCCGGTCCAAGGCGCTGTCGGTATATCCCGCGCCCTTGATAAAAGCCTTGCGCAGAAACAGCGAAAAACCCGCGTCGCCGTAGCTGGTTAGGCCTTTATGCAGGCCCTTGGGCTTATCTTTCTTGGAGTCATTACTCGAATTGTTCATCTCAACCTCATCATCCGCTTCGGATTATTAATACTTTTCTCGATAGCGGATGGTACAGGGTCAGAGCATGAGGCGCAAGGCGGCGGCGCCCCTTCAGGATGGCAATTTGGTATCGTTCGGCTTGGGTGAGACGTGTGCAGGTCATTCCGGGCAACTTTGACTTGGCGGTCGAGGGGCTCGGATGCTATCGCATCTCTCCCACCTAACCCGTTAATCAGAGTTGCACTTCGAATTTGAACTCGCGCACCATAAAGAACCCTCCCATGACTAGTTACGTAATTACGCCACCCGTCCAGGCTTCCGTCGCGGTCGTCGGCAATGAAGAGCGTTTTCCGATATGACCGCAGGAGCCACGGAGAGACTGCATTTATTGCAGGTGGGGGATTTTCCTGCCGAGCTGCAAGGCGATATCGACAGCGAATTTACCACCCACACTTTCGCGGCGGCAAGCGCTGACAAGGCGCTTGCCGAAAAGATTGTCGGCATTATTACGCGCAGCAATTACAAGATTCCTGCGGATATGATTCCGACCTTCCCGAATCTGCAGATCGTCGCCACCTCCGGCGTCGGCTATGACGGCATTCCCCTGGATGTCACTAAGGCGCGCGGAATCACGGTCACGAATACGCCGGGCGTATTGGATGCCGCCGTCTGCGAGCTCGCCATGGGCATTCTGCTCGGCCTGCTGCGCAGAATTCCCGAGGGCGATGCTTACACGCGCTCGGGCGCCTGGTCAAAGGCACCCTTTCCGCTCACCACCAGCCTGGCCGGCAAGTCGGTCGGCATCGTCGGGCTCGGGCGCATAGGCCAGGGCATTGCCAAGCGGCTTGCGCCCTTTGATGTACGCATTTCCTATACCGGCAGCAATAAACCCGCGTTTGCGTACACCCATGTCGGCAGTGTGATTGAGATGGCCAAGGCCGTCGATATTCTGTTTATCTGCTGCAAGGGCGGCGCCGAAACCGAGAAGCTGATCAATGCGCCGATACTGGAAGCGCTGGGGCCGAATGGCTTCCTGATCAATATGTCGCGCGGCAGCGTGGTCGATGAGGCGGCGCTGGTCGACGCGCTGGACAAGGGCAGGATCAAGGGGGCGGGACTCGATGTGTATAACAACGAGCCCAATCCGGATCCGGCGATCCTGCCTCTGCCGAACACCGTGCTGACTCCGCATATGGGCAGCGCCACCCAGGAAACCCGGCGGCTGATGTTGAAGCTCACGCTGGATAATCTGCAGGCAGTACTTTCCGGCAAGCCCGCGCTGACACCCGTGTTCGAATAAGCACCACGGTGCGCATGCCGGCTGCCGAAATCGGCCGCAATTTACAGAATGCGTTCGCGGGTGGCGGGCCCGACCCGGCCCGTATTGTTCAGCACGCGGGAGACACCGAAGCGATCGACACTCCGGACGCAGTGGCGATATCTTCTGCGGTTGCGGGGCGATAAACGGTTTGAGTAGCGGGGGAGCCGCGGGGTCTGGCGCTCAAAACAAGTGTCTACCTTACTCCGCCTTGATGCCGGCCGATTTGATCAACTGACCCCATTTCTCCATCTCGGCCTTTTGAAAAACGGCAAAGGCTTCGGGTGTCATGCCTGAAGGAATGACACCCATTTTTTCCAGACGCGAGACCGTATCCGGATTCTTCAGAATCGCGGCGATTTCGGTATAGAGCTTATGGATAATCGGTTTCGGTACGCCGACTGGCGCCCAGATGGCCTGCCATGCCTGGATTTCATATCCGGGCACGCCGGCTTCGGCCATGGTCGGAATATTCGGCAGGCTGGGCAGGCGCTTGGCCGAAGTCACCGCCAGTGCGCGCACCTTGCCGTTCAGTATGTGCTGGAACACGGTCGGGCCTTCAAACATCATCGGCACATGTCCCGCCATCACATCCGGCAAGGCCGGGCCGCGGCCATAAGGTACATGGATCAGCTTGATGCCGGCGAGTTTTTGAAACAGCTCGCCGGAAAGATGCTGGGTGGTGCCCAGACCTGATGACGCATATGAAAGCGTACCCGGATTGGCCTTTGCCGCGGCGATGATATCGGCCACATTTTTATACGGGCTGTTCGCGGGCACCACCAGCACATTCGCATTCATGCCGATAATCGTGATCGGTTCGAAGGACTTGATCGCATCGTATTGCATGTTTGGATACATGTTCGGGTTGATGGCATGCGAAGCAATGCTGGCGCCCAGAATCGTGTAGCCATCGGGTGCCGATTTGGCGACATAGGCGGAGCCGACCATACCGGTCGCGCCCGCCTTGTTGTCGACAATAACCGGCACCTTCAGGGATTCGGACAGCTTCTGCGCGATGATGCGGCCGAGGGTGTCGGTGTTGCTGCCCGCGGGAAAGGCGGCCACATAGGTAATCGCTTTTGTCGGCCATGCCTCCTGGGCCTGGGTGTTGCCGCTCAGTAGCCCTGCAATCAGCAAGGCGCTGGCCAGCAGCTTGGTGGATAACTTCATTTTTGTCTCCTGAATGAATAGTTTTTTAGCGCACTTTAGATGCCGGCCATCTGGAAACCGATGGCGTCCAGGGAGTCGAGCAGCGCTTTTTCGTGTTCGGCGCTCAATTCGATGAGCGGCGGACGCACGGTCTTCCATGAATCCTTCTTGCCGTACTTCGCGATCGCGGCTTTCATTGCCGGAATCATCGGATATTTCTGAAAGGTGGCGCGGGTGATGTTGAGCTTGGCCTGTTGCGCATCGGCCTCCGCGCCTTGCCATGATTTGTAGAGCGCGACCATGGGTGCCGGATTCACATTGCCGGTGGCGGTGATGCAGCCGGCGCCGCCGCCGCGCAGGGTGGGTAGCAGGAAGACCTCGCTGCCGGCGAAGACATCAAAACCTTCGGGCTGGAATTGCTTGAGCATCGCTTCGGTATTGCTCCAGTCGCCCGAGCTGTCCTTGATGCCGGCGATGGCGGTCGGATAGGCCTTGAGCAGGCGCTCGATCAAATTCAGGCTGATGGATACCTGGGCGACGGGCGGAATATGGTAGAGATAAATGCGCAGACGGCTGTCGCCGACACGTTCGATGATCTCCGCATAGTTGCGAAACAGGCCTTCGTCGGAAACGCCTTTGTAATAAAACGGCGGCAGCATCAACACACCGCCGACGCCGGCGGCGGTCGCATGCTTGGTCAGTTCTACACTGTCGGTCAGGGAGCAGCAGCCCGTGCCCGGCATCAGGCGCGCAGCCGGCACGCCGGCTTCGAGCAAGGCGTCAAGCAGATTGCGCCGCTCCGAGACCGACAGTGAATTGGCTTCGGAATTGGTGCCGAAAACGGCAAGGCCGACTTCGCTCGCGATCAGCCATTTGCAATGGCGGATAAAAGCTTCGGTGTCGGGGCTGAGATCCGCTTTAAACGGGGTGAGTACCGGCGAGAAAATGCCGCCTAGCTTATGCGTTTTTGCCATAGTGAGAATCTCCTTAAGTTGATATCGGTCAGGCTTATGCCCAGGCACCAGCGGCGTATTGATCCAATGCGTCTTCGCGGAAACGGAAACCGAGGCCTGGTGTCGTCGGCACCACCAGTTCGCCATTGCGGAATTCGAGCTGGGTATCGACCAGCTTGCGGAAATTCAGCACCTGGTCGTCCGAGAAAAATTCGACGAATTGCGCATTCGGCGTTGACGCCACCAGATGCACATGCAGGTCGTGGAACCAGTGCGGGCACATGGTGACGCCAAAGCTGGCGGCGGTGGCGGCGATCTTGCGGAATTCCGTAATGCCGCCACAGACTGCGGCATCGGTTTGCAGTATTGCTGCCGCGCGTTTTTCAATGAGTTCTTTATGGCGCCAGCGTCCGGCTTCAATTTCTCCGGTGGCGACCATGACCGAGGTGCGCTTGGCGAGCTCGGCGTGGTTCTCGATATCGTCCGGGCTGAACGGTTCTTCAATCCAGTAAGGATTGCTGGGCTCATAGCGCTTCATATATTCAACTGCGGTCGATAAATCCTGCCAGGCATTGTTGGCATCGAGGGTCAGAAGAATATCGTCGCCGATGGCTTCACGTGCGGCGCGGATGCGCGCTTCTTCGCTCTTCAGGTCGCCGCGGCCGACCTTCATCTTGACCGCCTTGAAACCCAGCGCCACATACGAGGCCATTTCCTCGCCGAGTTTTTCCGGGGTCTTGCCTTCCAGGTAATAACCGCCGCTCGCATAAGCCGGCACCGTGATTTTTCCGGTGCCGCCCAGGTACTGGCTGAGCGGCAAACCGACGGCACGCGAATTCCTGTCCCAGAGCGCCACGTCGACTATCGAGATCGCACGCATGACCGAGCCGGCGCGGCCATGCAGCAGGGTCTCCTGGTACATTTCCTGCCACAGGCCTTCGACATTCAGTGCGCTCTTGCCGATGAGTATCGGCGCGAGCAGAATCTGTACGGCGCTTGCGACCAGACTGCCGCCGCGGCTACCGCCGTAACAGAAACCCTGGCCTTCATGGCCGTCTTCGGTGCGTACGCGGACCACCACATAGTCGCGTGAAAACACCTGGCGGGTAGAGAAGGAAGTCGGGCTGTCGAGGGGAATGCTGATGGTGCGGGCTTCGACCGAAACAATCTTCGAAGCTGTCTGGTGATTTGTTTCGGAAGCGGTTGCTCTAATTGTCATAGGTAATTTATGGATAAAGATGGTTTAAATACAACCATTTATGCTTTAAGAGCGGACCTCAATTATTTTTTAAAAAACCGCTGGCCCAAATCGTATCCGATTCCGTTACGCTTCGTCAACTGCGTTGCGAGGCATCCTACGGCAGACGTCCCTCATCGAACTATCCGTGCATCAACGCCGTTATCTATGGGCAAACATGGTTTTTCCTGCAACCGGCAATTTTGCGCAAAGAATATCGCCCGATCCTGAATCAGTGATAAAAAGTGTTTTGCGTTCTGGCCCGCCAAATGCAATATTCGCCAAGTGATAGTGCGCTGGATTCCTGGAATAGATGAAGTGGGTTGGCAGCATACGGTCATTGAAGCGCCATACACCAACGCCGAGATGGCAAACGACCAAGCCATTTTCAGCATCCATCTCGATGCCATCGGGGCCGCCAATCCCACCTGAGAGTTGTATGGCAACCCCCGCCTTGCTGATGCTGCCATCGGCCATGATGGGCAAGCGCCAGATTTGTTGCGAACGGGTAGCGGCTACATAACATTGTTTTTCATTGGTCGATAACGTGACGCCATTCGGACTCGGGACATTGCTCAGCAAGCGCTCCAGGCTGCCATTGGCCTTCAAGCGATAGACGCGGCCACTTTGGTCGGCAATACCGGTTTGGCCCTGATCGGTAAAGTACATATCGCCATTCGAAGCGAAGTGCAAGTCGTTGACGCCCTTGAAGCCCTCGCTATAAACCGTATCCAGATAGGTTTCGATTCTGCCGCTGACGGGATCGAGCAGCATGATGCCGTTCTTGTAATCGCAAATGAAAATTCTGCCGTCCTGGTGAATTTTCAAGCCATTCGGCCAGCCGTCATATTGAACAACCAGTTCCCACTCCTTGTTTGGGTTGATTTTGAAAATCCGGCCAAAAGGGATGTCAACAATCCACAAATTGCCATCGCGATCAAAAGAAGGGCCTTCGAGGAAGCACTCGACTTCAGCACCCTGCCGATTGGCATCCGACCACTTGGTGTGCGACATCTTCCGGAATTTTGTGGGGACAGAGGTGAATACTTCGACTTCAATTTTCTCGATCGCTTGCAGCGGATTAAACATGAGGACTCCTACGTAATGTTCTGATTTGATTGAATTGAATTGTTGTGTTGCAGCGACAAAATACCTTGACGGCAATAAGTATTTGCAAGTAGCATTTGTAAGCGATTACAAGCCAAAAGGAGCATCGCATTGCACTTTTTAATAAAACAAAACTAGTGGTTTGGTATCGGCAATATTGCGCCGGTAACCAAATATTAACCATATCGGGCGTCAATCCTTATTTGCACTCAACGTTGACGTCACGCTGAATTGCAGTTTTTCGACCGATAAAACCTGCTTCTTCAATACCAAAACCGGGGAAGCGATTTACGCTTGGGAATTCATATGACATACGGGAAAATTCTGATCACTGGCGCATCCGGCCAAATCGGCCGGGTCTTGCGCGCCGGCCTGCGCGGCAAATACCAATTGCTCCGCTTGCTGGACATTGCCCCTTTGGGTCAGGCAGAAGCCGGGGAAGAACTTGTTCAAGCCGACATTCGCGATATGGCCGCTCTGGAAGAAGCCATGGAAGGCATCGAGTGCGTGGTCCATCTGGCGGGTGTCCCGGTCGAAGACGTCTGGGAAAAAGTCCTGCCCCTGAACATCGAAGGCTGTTACAACACCTTCGAGGCAGCGCGCAGAAAAGGCGTCAAGCGTTTCATTTTTGCGAGCTCCAACCACGCCATCGGATTCCACCGGCGCGACCGTTTCCTGGATGACGAAGTGATGCCGCGGCCCGATTCCCGCTATGGTGTGTCCAAAATATTCGGTGAAGCCCTCGGCCGTCTGTATGCCGACAAGCACGGCATGCAGGTCGCCTGCCTGCGGATCGGCTCATTTCGCGGTGACAACCAACCAACTGCCCCACGCCATTTGCTGACGTGGGTCAGTGAACGCGACATGGTGCAACTTGTGGAAAAATGCATCGACTATCCGCACTATCATTTCCTGATTGCTTACGGCGTTTCCAACAACGTGCGTAACCGCTGGGATAATTCCAATGTCCGTTTTCTCGGTTACCAGCCGCAAGACGACGCGGAAGTTTATGCCGCTGAAATATTCGCCAGCGGCCAGCAAGAAGATCCGTTCGAGGCAATCTTCCATGGCGGGATGTTCTGCCCGTTGGAATTCAGCGGTGATGCCGATCAAATCGACTGATCGTTATTGAGACGGATTCACCTGAATGTTGCCAATGATCTCCGCAATGAAATACGCTGTTTCATTTATGAAAAAGATTCTGGTACCCACCGCGGCCTTACTTCCTATGGAGATGATGAGTTTTCATTATTTCTGCGTAAGGCCTTCATCAATCCGTTGCTAAAAAAGGGGGGTTAAACCTATGGAGACTATTTCAATGACATCACCATCAAAATCACGCCGCGTCGCTTTGTATCTTGCCATGCTGGCCACGGTCACAAGCTTGGCTGCGGCGCCCGGTGTTTCGGCCGCAGGCTATCCCGACAAACCGATACGGCTCATCGTGCCCTACCCGCCGGGCGGCGCCACCGATGTTATCGGCCGGGTGATGGCGCAGGAGCTGACGGGCGCGCTTGGACAATCGGTCATTGTCGACAATCGCAATGGCGCCGGTGGCAATATCGGCGCCGATGCGGTCGCCAAGGCGGCTCCGGACGGTTACACCATTCTGATGGGCGCGATTACCTCGCATTCGATTATGTCGACCTTGGAAAAGTCGACCATCAAATACAACTTCGAAAAGGATCTGGTGCCCGTTTCCATCGTTGGCTCGGTTCCGCTGGTGTTTGTGGTCAACCCGGGCGTCCCCGTCAAGACGCTCAAAGAACTGATTGCTTATGCCAAATCCAAACCCGGCGAATTGAGCTTTGCTTCGTCGGGCGCAGGCGCACCACAGCGTATGGCGGCCGAAATGTTCAAGCGCAGCGCGGGTGTCGAAATGATCCATATCCCCTACAAGGGGAGCGGCCCGGCAATGACAGATCTGATGGGCGGCCACGTGCTGACCATGGTTGAAACCGTACCCGCCGCGCTGCCGCATATCAAGGCAGGCAAGTTGCGCGCATTGGCCGTCACCACGCCGCAACGTATTTCAATGTTGCCGGATGTACCGACTACGGCCGAAGCCGGCATGCCGGGCTTCGAAGTCAGCTCGCTCTTTGGCATCTTGGTCCCGGCGGGAACGCCCAAAGAAATTATTGTCCGACTGAATGCCGAAATCACCAAGCTGCTGATGATCCCCGAGGTGAAGGCACAGCTGCTTGCACAAGGTGCCTATACGGTCACCACCACGCCCGAGCAGGCCGTGACACGAGTCCATCAGGAAGTTGCGATGTGGGCCAAGATAATCAAGGAAGCCGACGTCAAGCCTGATTAAATTTTCCGGCTGCGAGCTATTTCTGAATGAAATAGCTCGCAGGAGTGAGCAAGGACGCCGGCATATTCTCTGCGTAAGGCACGCAAGCTCTCCATCGGAGGTGCACCAAAATGTTCAAATGAGCAGGGTCAACTCATGATGCCAATTTGCCAGGGCACGAACTCGTGATCACCAAGACCCAGCTTTTCGCTCTTCGACGCTTCGCCCGAAGCCGTGCGCAGAAAGAGTTCAAAAATCCGCTGGCCCATTTCCTGGACAGACACCGTACCGTCGAGGATTTCACCGCAGTTGATATCCATATCCTCTTCAAGGCGGTTGAACATCGGGCTATTGGTCGCCAGCTTGATGCAGGGTGCAGGTTTGGAGCCGAACATGGAACCGCGGCCGGTAGTAAAGGCGATCAGATTGGCGCCGCCGGCGATTTGACCGGTCGCAGAAACCGGATCGAAGCCGGGGGTGTCCATAAACACAAAGCCCTTGGCATTCACGGGCTCGGCATATTTATAGACTTCCATTAGCGGGCCTGTGCCGCCCTTCATCGACGAACCCAGCGACTTCTCAAAAATATTCGCCAGGCCGCCGATCTGGTTGCCCGGGCTGACCTGGCCATTGATCTGCACATCGCGCCCCACCGAATATTCATCCTTCCACCAGCGAATGCGCTCGATCAGCTTTTCGCCGACCACCTGGTTTGCGGCACGCCGGGTCAAGGTGTGTTCAACGCCATAAATCTCGGGGGTTTCAGACAAAATCCCCGTGCCGCCATGGCGCACCAGAATATCCACGGCCGCGCCGAGTGCGGGATTGGCGGTAATCGACGAGAAACCGTCCGAGCCACCGCACTGCAGGCCCACGCTGAGATGGCTGGCGGAAACCGTTTCGCGCTTCACATTGTTGGCCTCGGGCAACAAGGCGCGCACCGCTTCAATGCCGGCCTCAATGGTTTTTCGTGTGCCGCCCGTCTCTTGCATGATAAAGGTGTGCAGATGCGGGCTGGCCATGAGTTCCTCCTGCTCCATCAGGCCTTTTAACTGATTCCGCTCACAACCCAGGCCTATCACCAAAGCCGCGGCAAGATTCGGATGGCGGGCATAGCCGGCCATGGTGCGGCGGAGCAATTGCATGGGCTCGCCGGTCATTTCCATGCCGCAGCCGATTGAGTGACTGAAGGCGACCACACCATCGACATTCGGAAATTCGGCCAGCCGCTCGGGCGTAAACCATTCGGCGATCTTTTTCACGACCGTGGCTGAACAATTCACGGTGGACAAAATGCCGATGAAATTGCGCGTACCGACCTTGCCATTGGCGCGTACATAACCTTTGAAGGTTGCGCGTTCGGACTCGGGCACCATTTGTACAGCCTTGAATTCACTGGCATAGGCGTAATCGCGGTCGAATTCGCGAAATTCGGTGTTATGACTGTGTACCATAGTGCCCGGCTCGATATCTACATTCGCAAAGCCGACCGTGACGCTGTATTTGAGGATGGGCTCGCCCTTGAGGATTTTCTTGGTGGCGATTTTGTAACCTGCCGGCACTTGACTGCGGCTGGTGAAATTCTCGCTCGGCACTTCCGTGCCTATCGCCACATCCAGTCGCGCGACCACAATATTGTCATTCGGATGCAGCCGGATAATCGGACCAATCAGGCGCTTTTCAGAAATTTCTATCATGGTGGCTCAGAGTAAAAATTGGCTTACACGGGCTCGCAACGCGGTTGAAGAAGCGTCCAGGAATCGGGTTCGAGTTGGCTGAAGGGTTGGTAGAAGAACTGTTTAACTCGTGCTCCGGCAGGAACTGTGCAGACCTTCCACAACTCAGCAAGCAATATTATGTCTTTTTCAAATCAGTTCCGTTCCGTGCAGGGCAAGACCAATCCGCCTAGTTTCAAGAGCCTGCGAAATGGCGCTTTACTTTACATCGGTTTGCACTGGCGCTTATCATTTGTTGCGCAGAGCTAATGGATATGCAGTCACGTATGCTGTATCGATTCGGTCGCTGCCAACGGCATAGAGCCCTTCCGAAAGGGATGAACTCATGCCGATTCTCGTTTATAAAGAATTGGGGAAAACGAGTATTGCTGAAAATCAATTCATTTCGAAATAATGTTACCTATATTTGAACCACGCCGAATTTTCTATCCGCCCAATTTGAGTAGACCTATGGCCAGAATTTTTCTTACCCATCCGCCTGAAGCGCTGAAGAACTACTTCGGCGACAGAGCGGTCGCGGGGCTTAAAGCACTGGGCGAAGTGCGCTTCAATAGCGCCGGACGCGAGCTCTCCACAAAGGAACTGATCGAAGCTGCGCGCGGCTGCGAGCTGATCGTTTCCTACCGCCAGACCCCGGGGGAGGCCGAGCTGTTCCGCAACTCGCCCGACCTGGTCGCGTTCTCGCGCTGCGCCATAGATATCCGCAACGTCGACGTGCCGGTTGCGAGCGAGATGGGTATCCTCGTGACTCAGGCGAGTGCGGGCTTCGTCGCCTCGGTGGCTGAGTGGATCGTCGGCGCCATGATCGATCTCGGCCGCGGAATCAGCGCTGCCAATGCGGTCTACCACACCGGCAAGGTGCCGGATGCGACCATGGGCCGCCAGTTGCGAGGTGCCACGCTGGGTGTGATCGGCTATGGCCAGATCGGGCGCTATCAGTGCGAACTGGGTCTCGCCATGGGCATGCGCGTGCTGGTATCCGATCCGCATGCCAGGATGGACCACGCGGCGCTGGTTCAGCTCGACTTGCCCGAGCTGCTTTCACAGTCCGATTTCGTCGTCTGCCTTGCGGTCGCCACCGAAGCGACCGAGAAGCTGATGAACGCACAAGCGTTTGCAAAGATGAAGCCGGGTGCGTTTTTTATCAACGCCTCGCGCGGCAATCTGGTGGATGAAGCAGCGCTGCAGCAGGCGCTGGACTCGGGCCATCTCGCGGGCTGCGCGCTGGATGTGGGCCGCGCGCCTGACCAGATGCCTACGCCTGCGCTCGCGCGTCATCCGAAAGTGATTGCGACGCCGCACTTGGCCGGGCTGACCCCGGAATCGATAGAACATCAGTCGCTGGAGACGGTGGCGCAGGCCGCTGAAATCGTCAAGGGCCGCGCGCCCCGGGGGGCGGTCAACGCAGCAAGCGCCACGCGGCTCGCGCATCTGAGGAAAGCGTAGATGCTCACACCCAGGCTCAAAACGCCGGCAGGTGCGTGCGACACGCATATGCACATTTACGAGGACCGCTTTGCGCCGGCGCCGACCGCGGCGTTCAAGTCGCCGCACGCGCCGGTATCGGCGTATCGCGAGGTTCAGAAGCTGTTGGGTCTGGAGCGCGTCGTTGTGGTGCAGCCCAGCGGCTACGGTTTCGACAACAGCTGCACGCTGGAAGCCGTGGCCGCGATGGGCAGCAGCGCGCGCTGTGTCGTCGTGGTCAAGCCGGGAGCAAGTGATGCCGAACTCGCGCAACTGACCCGAGCCGGAGCGCGCGGCCTGCGCTATTACATGTTTCCCGGTGGCGTGCTCGGCTGGGATACGCTGGAGGCGATGGCCGCGCGGGTAGCGGCTTACGGCTGGCACATTCAGCTGCAGCTGGACGGCCGCGATCTGGCTCAATATGAAGCACTGCTGCGCCGACTGCCCTGCGATCTGGTGATCGATCACAACGGCAAATTCATGGAACCGGTTGGCACCGACCATCCGGGTTTCAAAACCTTGCTCGGATTGCTCGACAGCGGCCGCTGCTGGGTGAAGCTGTCGGCACCTTACGAAACTTCCAAACTGGGCCCGCCGCATTACGCCGATGTGGGCATGTTGGCCAGGGCGCTGGTAAAAGCGAATCCGGAGCGCTGCCTGTGGGCGAGCAATTGGCCGCACCCAAACCAGAATCCGCAGCCTTCGAGTGCGGCCATGCTCGACCTGCTGCTCGAATGGGCCGACGACGAGGTGACGCGGCGCAAAATCCTGGTCGACAACCCGGCGCGACTTTATGGCTTTTGATTCTGTGGCTTCTGAGTCCACCGGCCGCATTGCCGAAAACGCATCGGCGAATTCCGAATTTAAGAACTACCGCAGGTAGGAATCGTAGCAAAGCCAGAATTACCCACCAAAGGAGAAGCCATGAAACGAAGTAGCTTTTTGTCCAGTATTGTCGGGGCTGTAGTTGCGGCCGCATTCGTGCTGCCGGCCAGCGCCCAGGTGATCACGTTGCACGGCGCATCGCAGTTCGGCGAAGATCATCCTTTTACCAAGGGTTTGATGAAGTTTGAGGAGTTGGTGAAGAAGTATTACGGCAAACCGATCAACTTCGTGCTGCACAAGAACAGCGAACTCGGGCTGGAGAAGGACTATTTCGCTTACATGAACCAAGGCATTTCGGTCGATTACGCGATCGTTTCCCCCGCCCACATGGCGACCTTCGCCAAGGCTGCGCCGTTCATAGACGCGCCTTTCGTCTTCCGTGACCACGATCAAATGAACAAGGTGATCGCCCAGGACATCCTCAAGCCCATCGCCGACGAAATAGCGCAGAAGGCAGACGTTTTGTTGCTCGGTTATGGTGGCGGTGGTGTACGCAACATCTTCGCCAACAAGCCGATACGCAACATGGCCGAGCTGAAAGGCCTCAAGGTGCGGGTGCAGGGCGCGCCGATCTGGACCCGCACGTTCTCCGCTGCCGGCATGTCGCCTACCGTCATCGCCTACAGCGAAATCTATAACGGCATCCAGACCGGAGTGATCCAGGCCGGCGACAACGAGGCGGCAGGGGTGGAGCAGATGAAATTCTACGAAGTCGCCCCCAACCTGATGCTGACCAGACACGCGATCAGCATCCGGCCGATTTGTTTCTCCGGAAAGAGCTTGCGCAAACTGCCGGCTGATTTGCAGGCGGTGATTCGCAAAGCGGCCGCCGAGGCAGGCGATTGGGAACGGGAGCTCGAGTCGAACGGGGACACGGCGACGCTGCAGGCGCTGGAGAAA
>DFWY01000065.1:16089-19792 GCA_002381615.1 Polaromonas sp. UBA4122
CGCTGCAGGCGCTGGAGAAAGCCGGCAAGCTCAAGCTGGTGAAGTTCGAAGACCGCGACAAGCTGCAACAGGCGATGGCACCGGTGCTGGCAGCTTACGCCAAGGAAATCGGCGCCGACGCAATCTACGCGCGCATCAACGCGATCAAATAACGGCCCCGTCCGGCGCGGCGGAGGCGTTTATTCCGCCGCGCCGATTTTGTGCCGACCTCCATTCAGTCATTTCACGGGAAACCAATGCGAAAATTAATAGACTGGCTCTACCGCGGCCTGCAAGGGCTGCTGACGTTCTTGATTGCCATACTGATCCTGCCCGTGACCATGCAGATCGTGGCCCGGTTCACCGACCTGATCCCCAACTACATCTGGACCGAGGAGATGGCGCGATTCTGCCTGATCTGGATCATCATGCTCGGCGCCAGTGTCGCCGTTCGCGACGGCACGCACTTCGACGTGGATGTGCTGCCGCATCCCAAGACCGTAGCCGGCCTGGCGCTGAGCCGCATGGTCGTGCATGGCGTGATTTTTCTGGTCGCGCTGATCTTTCTCGCCTTCGGCTGGAGGTTCGCGATGTTCGGCTATGACCAGAGCTCGGAATTGACCGGCATCAACATGATCACCATCCACATCGCCTGGCCGTTCGCGGGTTTCACCTGGGTCGTATTTACCCTGGAGAAATTTTACGACGACCTCCAGTTGATGAAAAAAGGGAAAGGAGCTGCATATGGGGCCGTCTGAAGTCGCATTGATTCTGTTCGGCGTGTTCGCGCTGCTGGTGATCGTGCGCGTGCCGGTCGCATTCGCGCTGGGACTCGCCTGCGTTCCGGTATTCTTCATCGATGACCGGCTGACGCCGTTTCTGCTGCTCAACGAGATGCTGAAGTCGTATAACTCGTTTCTTCTGCTGTCGATTCCGTTTTTCATGCTGGCCGCGAACCTGATGAATGCGGCCGGCATCACCGACAAGCTGATCAATCTGTCGCGCGCCCTGGTCGGCTGGCTGCCGGGCGGGCTGGGCCATGTCAGCGTGCTGGTCAGCATGCTGTTCGCCGGCATCTCCGGCTCCAGCACGGCCGAAGCCGCCGGCGTCGGCGGCGTGCTGATCCCGGCCATGAAAAAGCAGGGCTACGATATCGAATTCGCAGTAGCGCTGATCGCTTGTGCGGCGGTGATGGGCGTCATCATTCCGCCCAGCATACTGATGGTGGTCTGGGGCGGAGTCATATCGGTATCGATCGGCGGCCTGTTTCTCGCGGGCGTGCTGCCCGGGACGATGATGGGCCTTTCCTTCATGGTCGTGGTCTACATCTACGCCAAGCGCCGCAACTACCCGGTCTACCCCAAGCCCACCGGGAAGGAACTGGCGGCGGCTATCGGGAATGCCATTCTGCCGATTCTCACCCCGGGCATCATTGTCGGCGGCATCGTCGGCGGTTTTTTCACTCCGACCGAGGCGTCGGTGGTGGCTGTGCTCTACGCCATGCTCCTGGGGGTATTCGTCTACCGGCGCTTAGGGCTCAGGCAATTGCGCGAAACCATGTACGACTCCGGACGCTTTGCCGCCATTTCGCTGTTTTGCATCGGCACGGCGTCGGCCTTTGGCTGGCTGCTCGCGTATTTCCACATTCCGCAGCTGTTCGTGGACATGGTGTCCCGTTGGGGCGGCGGCATTACCAGCGTGGGCTTCATCACCGCGTTCTGCTTCCTGGTGATAGGCTGCTTTATCGATGCCATTCCGGCGATCATCATCGTCGGCACCATACTCGCGCCGCTCGCTGCAAGCGTCGGCATGCACCCGATTCATTTTGCGATCATCGGCGTCATCTCGATCGCTTATGGACTGGTGACGCCGCCTTATGGACTGTGCCTGATGATTGCCTGTACCGTCGGCGGCATCAAGATCAAGGATGCGATCAGAGACACGCTGATACTTTTCATCCCCATGCTGCTCGTGCTGGTATTCGTGATCCTTGTGCCGGACGCGATGCTGTGGCTTCCACGCACGCTCATGCCGAACCTGGTCAAATGAGGCTGGCAGGGCGCAGCCGGACGCTTTCCGCGCTTGTCTGGCAGGACTCACGCGGATCGCTGACGGCAATGGCAAAGTCCGGGCAGATGTAAAGGCAGTGCAGGCAGCCTATGCAGCTTTTTGCTTTCACGGCCACATAAGGGGGAAGGGGCTCCAGGCCCGTCGGTTCTAGCGCATCCCGATACCGGCGCCGGCAATGTTGGCTCTGACAGGCGTGAGCCTGCTCAGGCACAGCGCCAGCGCAACATCGGCCAGCCGCGGTGCTGCGCCAGCACTGCGAGGCGGCTGTCGGGATTGACAGTCACCGGATGGCTGACGGCTTCGAGCAGGGATAGATCATTGGCCGAATCTGAATAGAAGTAGCGCTCCCCGATCGCCTCGTCGCCCAAGCCTTCACTCTCCATCCAGATGCTCAGACAGGTCAACTTCTTTTCGCGGAAACAGAGCGCCCCCTCGATCCGGCCGCTCAGATGGCCGCCCCGGACTTCCGCGCGAGGGGCAATCACCGGCACACCGAACAACTCGCCGATGGCCGAGGAAAGAAAGCTGTGCGTCACCGTAATGATCGCCAGCCGGTGCTCTTTGGAGCGGTGCAGGGCGACGGCATCGCGGGCCGCCGGGCTGATCCGCGGAACAATTTCCGCAGCCACGAAATCGGCCAGCACCGGCAACCATTCGACAAGCGGACGTGGCGATAGCAATTGAAGATGAAAGCCTAGGTAATCGGCAATATCGGGGTCCATTTGTTTGTGGTGCAATAAGTCCCGGTAGGAAACCAGGCACTGGCGTGGGAGTGGTTCTGTAAGCCATTGTGTTGTCGCCGGCTCACTATTGACCACCCATGCCGAATTAGACATGACCAGGGTTTTTCTAGTGGTAACGCTGATCATTTTGAATCGGCACAATCAGCTTTAGATGGTTAAGATGAGGTCGGCAGCAACAGCCAGTGGGCAGCGGGTGCTCGGGGACTGCACCGTGTTCACGCAGCACCTCCAGCAGGTGACCGAGCGCGGCGCGCAGATCGCCATGAACGCGTACTACCGGTGTCGGGCAGTCACAGCGTGGAAGGTGCTCACTCAGGAACTGCTCGACCGCGTGCTCGTCCAGACGCTGAATCGGCAGGCCTTGCTGTGTCATCCAGCGTGCGAAGTGGGCAATGCCGGCGACGTAGCGCTGGGTCGTGTTGGTGGCGTAACGGCCACGCCTGAAGTGCGCGCTAAACGCATCGAGGTGTGGCGCGAGCGCGCTATTGAGCAGCCTCGCCTTGGACGTGGGATGAGGCGAATCGATGAGGTCCATGATGGTCTCCAGTAGTGGAGCCATCAGTTCAAACGAACGCTCAAATTATGCCTACTAGTCCTGCGCTTAATGTCCCTCAAAGCCAGTGTTTACAGGGTCTCCAAACCAACCGACGCAAATGCTATTCATAACTGAGTTCTATGCATAACGATGCTTTGCAAAGGATCAAGGAGCCGGCTTTGACCGACCGCAAAAGACGTTTGCTGACATTCAGAGTTGACTCGTCAACAGCCGCAGACGCCCCCCTAGCCGACATAGAGCTGAGCAAAAAGCAGTCGTTCAATGTGCGGGAGCCAGCGGTGTGAGCACCTCAAGTGCTTGAATTCCATGGCAATCAGCACGGTAGTGATCATTCATACTACTTTGCATTCAAAGA
>DFWY01000147.1 GCA_002381615.1 Polaromonas sp. UBA4122
GTCGGCCATGTGTTCTACCTCGGCACCAAATACAGCCAGGCCATGAATGCCACGTTTCTGGGTGAAAACGGCAAGCCGCAATTCATGGAGATGGGCTGCTACGGCATCGGCATCTCACGCCTGCCGGCAGCGGCGATTGAGCAAAATCACGATGAGCGCGGCATCATCTGGCCCGACGCCATTGCGCCGTTCACCGTGGTGATCTGCCCCATCGGCATGGGCCGCAGCGACGCCGTCAAGGTCACCGCCACCAAGCTTCACGACGACTTGCTGGCCGCAGGAGTTGACGTGCTGCTGGATGACCGCGACGAGCGGCCGGGCGCCATGTTTGCCGACTGGGAATTGATTGGCGTACCGCACCGCGTGGTGATTTCAGACCGTGGTCTGAAAGAAGGCCAGATTGAATACCAGCACCGCCGTGACGCGGCGGCCAGCAAGGTGGACGCTGATGGCGTGATGGCTTTTCTCCAGGGAAAACTGGCCCTGTGAGGACTGTGCGACCTGTTGACGACGCCTTATGACTGTGCCAGCGCCTGACTTGAAGCTTTCAACGGTCTCCAGCCAAATTTCAAGAAGAAAGTGCCTGCAGTCCATAGTGCTCGGGTGTGGCCCGCTATTATTTTCAGAGCAAGCGAGCGCTGGCGCGCAGATCGAGGAGCCACTCATGGACTCTGTGCGCACGGCGTTGAGTTCAGCCGTTGCCAACCGGGCGCCGCTGGTCCCCGAGTTCAAGGACACCGAAAGCTGGCTGGTTTACCTGCGCTGGCTGGGCACCATGAGCGATCGCCTGAAAAAGAAAAAACCGGAATGGCAGATCCGCAAGGAATTTCTGCAAACCGTCTGGTACGAAAGCAAGCGTGCCGGGCTGGACGTGACACTGGTGCTCGGCCTGATCCAGGTCGAGAGTAATTTCCGCAAGTTCGCTGTGAGCAACGTAGGGGCACGGGGCTACATGCAGGTCATGCCTTTCTGGACACGTGTGATTGGCGATGGTGACCCCAGCAAACTGTTTCACATGCAAACCAACCTGCGCTTTGGCTGCGTGATCCTGCGCCATTACCTGGACCGGGAACGAGGCGACCTGTTTATGGGACTGGGCCGCTACAACGGCTCGCGGGGCAAGGCGGCTTATCCCGACGCAGTGCTGGGCGCCAGCAAGCATTGGGAATTTGCCGGTTAGCTTGCTGTTTTAAGCGACAGCCAACTCAGGCGGCGGGATGGGTAGCCCCTGAAAATTCACGCTCTTGCGCAAACCAGTCCAGAACCGGGACCGTGCCCGGCAACACCGGCTGCACCCGGACCGGCAAGGACTGCCAGGAAAATGACTGGCCTTCATGCATCTGCAGCTCGCCCGTCCATTCAAACACCTTGCAAAAGTTGAGCCGGACCAGCGCGTGCGGATAGTCCACCATCTCGACCGTCCAGGGATGCACGGCACCGATGGTGATGCCGATTTCTTCCTTCAGTTCACGGCGCAACGCCTGTTCGACGTTTTCGCCGCGCTCCAGCTTGCCACCAGGAAACTCCCAGTACCCCTCATAGACCTTGCCGGGTGGCCTCGACGTCAGCAGAAAGCGGCCGTCAGCCTGAAGCAGTACCCCGACTGCCACTTCCACCACCTTGCGGTTCGCGCCGCCTTGGCGAGACCGACCGGCGTCGGCCATCAGAATCTTTGCCGTCATGGGGTGCCGGGCTGCTGGCCGGCATAATCACGCGCAAACTGGTAAGCCACACGACCGCTGCGCGAGCCACGTTCCAGTGCCCACACCAGCGATGCGGGTCGTGCAGCCTCGATAGCTGGCGGGGCAACGCCAAATGAAGAAAGCCACTGGGCCACGATGCTCAGGTACTCGTCCTGGCTGAAAGGGTAAAAACTCACCCATAAACCAAAGCGTTCGGACAACGATATTTTTTCCTCGACAACTTCACCGGGATGGACTTCCCCCTCTTCGGTGTGCGTGTAGGTGAGGTTCTCGGTCATGTATTCGGGCAGCAGGTGGCGCCGGTTGCTGGTGGCATAAATCAGCACGTTCGGGGTGGCGGCGGCGATCGAGCCATCCAGAATGGATTTGAGCGCCTTGTAGCCGGGCTCGCCCTCCTCGAAGCTGAGGTCGTCACAAAAGACGATGAACTTCTCGGGCAAGCCGGAGACCACATCGACGATGTCGGGCAGATCCGTCAGATCGGCCTTGTCCACTTCAATCAGTCGCAAGCCCCGGGCTGAATATTCATTCAGGCAGGCCTTGATCAGGGACGATTTGCCGGTGCCGCGCGAGCCCGTCAATAGAACATTGTTGGCCGGCTTGCCACTGACAAACTGCTCGGTGTTGCGCCGGATTTTTTCTTTTTGCTCGTCAATCTCCTTGAGATCGGCAAGATGCATGACGCCCAGATGCTTCACGGGCTCCAGCGAGCTGCGGCCAGAGCTGCGCTTGCGGTAACGGTAAGCGACGGACGCAGCCCAGTCAGGGGCCGACAACGGTTGCGGCAACACGGATTCAATGCGCGTCATCAGGGATTCAACCCGCGCCATCAGGCGTTCAAACTGCTCGTTCATGTTCAGCGACCTGGCCGTTTAACTGCGGTAATCTGCGTTGATCTTGACGTACTCGTAGGAGAGGTCACAGGTCCAGACCGTGTCGGCAGCCTGACCGCGGCCCAGCACCACACGCACGGTGATTTCGCTTTGCTTCATCACGCGCTGGCCGTCGGCTTCGATGTAGCCCAGGTACCGGCCGCCGTTTTTGGCCACCAGCACATCGTCAAGGTACAAATCTATGGTGGTCTGGTCCAGGTCGGCTATGCCCGCATAGCCGACAGCGGCCAGAATACGGCCCAGATTGGGGTCGCTGGCAAAAAACGCGGTCTTGACCAGGGGTGAATGGGCGATCGCGTAGGCCACCTTGCGGCATTCCTCGCCGGTTTTCCCGCCCTCGATCTGCACGGTGATGAACTTGGTGGCACCTTCGCCATCACGCACGATGGCCTGTGCCAGTTTTTTTGCGATTGCCAGCATGGCGGCGCGCAAAGCCTGGCCGTCCGGGCTGTCCAGCGAGGTCACCGGCGCGTGTTGAGCCTGGTTGCTTGCCACGACGACAAAGGAGTCGTTGGTGGAGGTGTCGCCGTCGACGGTGATACGGTTGAATGAGCCCTCGGCCAGTTCCCTGGCCAGCTGCGCCATGAGCGCCTGGGACACACAGGCGTCGGTCGCCACGAAGCCCAGCATGGTCGCCATGTTGGGTCGAATCATGCCGGCGCCCTTGGCTATGCCGGTGATGGTGATGACCCCGCCACCGAGTGTGATGCGGCTTGAAAATGCCTTGGCCACCGTGTCCGTGGTCATGATCGCCTCGGCGGCATGGGCCCAATTGTCTGCCCTGGCATCGGCCAGTGCAGCCGGAAGCGCGGCCACAATGCGCTCATGCGGCAAGGGCTCCATGATCACCCCGGTTGAAAACGGCAGGATCTGCTCGGGCGCGAGATGGAGTTCCCGGGCCAGCGCCATGCAGCAGGCCAGTGCGCGGTTCAGCCCCTCGTCGCCAGTGCCGGCGTTGGCGTTGCCGGTGTTGATCAGCATGGCACGAATTCCCGGAGTACCGGGATTTTTTTGGCCCAAATTTTTTGCCAGATGCGCACGGCAGATTTGCACGGGTGCGGCACAAAACCTGTTTTGCGTGAAGACGGCGCCTACAGAGGTCCCCTCGTCCAGCAGCAGCACGGCCAGGTCTTTGCGTTGGGCCTTGCGGATGCCTGCTTCCGCGATACCCCAGCGCACGCCGGGCACAGGGTAAAGGTCTGCGGCGGGCGTGGCGACCAGATTGACAGGCATGTTCTTGACTCCAGAAAAACCAGGGATGTTACGTCAACGCTCAGGCCAGGCGGGAGTTCAGTTCAGCGCGCCGTGGCAATTTTTGTATTTTTTCCCGGAACCACAGGGGCAAGGGTCGTTGCGGCCCACTCGCGGCACGGCGGCACCCAGTGTGGACTGGGCTCGCCTTTGCGACTCTTCATCCACCGTCGTTTCTATTTCACCGGTTTCGGTCGGCCCGGTGTAGGTGACGTTGGCGATTTTTTCGGCCCGGCTTTCCATTTCTTCAGCGGTCTGCTCCAACTGCTCGCCCGACTGGATGTTGACCGTCATCAGTATTTTGGTGACTTCGTTTTTAACGCTGTCGAGCAACTGGCCAAACAATTCAAAGGCTTCACGTTTGTATTCCTGCTTGGGCTGCTTTTGCGCATAACCCCGCAAATGAATGCCCTGACGCAGGTAATCAAGCGCGCTCAGGTGTTCGCGCCAGTGGCTGTCTATGCTTTGCAGCAGTACCACGCGTTCGAACTGGGTGAAATTTTCTTCCCCGATTTTTTCGACTTTGTCGGCAAATGCAACGTTGGCAGCAGCGAGGACCTTCTCGACCACGCCGTCGTCGGTGATGGCCGTGGCAAGCTCCAGTTCCTTGCGCAGAGGGAACTCTATCTGCCACTCGTCGCGCAGCACTTTTTCAAGCCCATCCACAGCCCATTGCTCTTCGACACTTTCAACCGGCACGTACTGCCGCGTCAAATCCGTGAAGCAGCCCTCACGCAGGGAGTCGATTTGCGCCTGCAGACTGCTGGCATCCATGATGTCGTTACGCTGCTGGTAAATCACCTTGCGCTGGTCGTTGGACACATCGTCGTATTCGAGCAGCTGCTTGCGGATGTCGAAGTTGCGGGCTTCCACCTTGCGCTGCGCCGATTCGATGCTGCGCGTGACGATACCGGCTTCGATCGCCTCGCCATCGGGCATTTTGAGCCGCTCCATGATGGCCTTGACGCGGTCTCCGGCAAAAATGCGCATCAAGGGATCGTCCAGGCTCAGGAAAAAGCGCGATGAGCCGGGGTCCCCCTGGCGGCCCGAACGGCCGCGCAACTGGTTGTCGATACGGCGTGACTCGTGGCGTTCGGTCGCGATGATGCGCAAGCCGCCTTGCTCCTTGACCTGCTCGTGCTCCTGCGCCCACTGGGCACGCAAGCGGGCTATTTCAGCTTCTTTTGCACCGGCATCCAGCGACTCATCTGCTTCAACGCCTTCAATCAGTTTTTCAACGTTGCCGCCCAGCACGATGTCGGTACCCCGACCTGCCATGTTGGTGGCAATGGTGATCATCTTCGGGCGCCCTGCCTGCGCCACGATGTCCGCTTCGCGTGCGTGCTGTTTGGCATTGAGCACCTGGTGCGGCAGTTTTTCCTTCTCCAGCAGCTGGGAAATGATTTCGGAGTTCTCGATTGAGCTCGTTCCGACCAGCACCGGCTGGCCGCGCTCATAGCACTCGCGAATGTCCTTGATGGCGGCTTCGTACTTCTCGCGCGTGGTTTTGTACACACGGTCCTGCTGGTCGTCGCGCCGGCTGACCCGGTTGGGTGGAATGACGATCGTTTCCAGCCCGTAGATTTCCTGGAATTCGTAGGCTTCGGTGTCGGCGGTGCCGGTCATGCCGGCCAGTTTTTTGTAGAGACGGAAATAGTTCTGGAAAGTAATCGAGGCCAGGGTCTGGTTTTCAGCCTGGATCTCCACGCCTTCCTTGGCTTCCACGGCCTGGTGCAGACCCTCGCTCCAGCGTCGGCCAGACATCAGGCGGCCGGTGAACTCGTCAACGATCACGATCTCACCCTCCTGCACGACGTAGTGCTGGTCACGGTGGTAGAGCAGATTGCCGCGCAGGGCCGCATACAAGTGGTGCATCAACGAAATGTTGACCGGATCGTAAAGCGAGGCCCCTTCCGCAATCAGGCCCTGATTGAACAGGATGCGTTCGGCATTCTCGTGGCCCTGCTCGGTCAAAAACACCTGGTGTGTCTTCTCGTCAATGGTGTAGTCGCCGGGTTTGGTCACGCCCTCACCGGTTCGCGGGTCGGCTTCACCCTCCTGTCGCGTCAGCAAGGGTACGACCTTGTTCATCGCGATATACATCTCGGTGTGGTCTTCGGCCTGGCCACTGATGATGAGCGGCGTGCGTGCCTCGTCGATCAGGATCGAGTCCACCTCATCCACGATGGCGTAGTTCAGGCCCCGCTGTACCCGGTCCGCCACTTCGTACACCATGTTGTCGCGCAGGTAATCAAAACCGTACTCGTTGTTGGTGCCGTAAGTGATGTCGGAGTGATAGGCCGCCTGCTTTTCCTCGCGCGACATGTTGGGCAAATTGATGCCGACCGTCATGCCCAGGAAGTTGTAGAGCTTGCCCATCCAGCGCGCATCGCGACTGGCAAGGTAATCATTGACCGTCACCACATGCACGCCCTTGCCGGTCAATGCATTCAGGTAGACCGGCAGTGTGGAGGTGAGGGTTTTACCTTCACCTGTGCCCATTTCCGAAATTTTGCCGTTGTGCAGTGACATGCCGCCCAGCATCTGCACATCAAAGTGACGCATCTTCATGACGCGCTTGCTGCCTTCCCGCACCACGGCAAAGGCTTCAGCAAGAATGGCATCCAGTTCCTCGCCTGCGGTCACCCGGTCCTTGAACTCCTGGGTTTTGGCGCGCAGCTGGTCATCATCGAGCTTCTCGTACTGGGTTTCCAGCGCATTGATGCTGTCTACAGTTTTGCGGTAGGTTTTGAGCAGCCTGTCGTTGCGGCTACCGAAAATTTTGGTCAGTATGTTGAAAGCCATAAATGCGAGGCCGCCTTACCTGCTCCCATGAGCTGGCAAGGCGGCCGAAATCCCTTATTGAATACGGAACTTAGGTGTGGGCGCTACCAGTTAGTTCAACTGTGCCTAAAGTTTTCATTTTAACTCGGCCTGAAGGCCAGGATCTGTTCACCCTAAAACGGCAGAGGCGTTGGGCGACCCTGCGGACGAAAGCGTGGAGGGTGCGCGACCCTAATTGGCGCGCGCTCGCTGCAGGGCTGGCGCGGGAAGCGGCGGAAGGGTCGCAGCGGCTACGACTGATTTGGGCAGTTTCCGTCCGGCGGTCAGGAATTTCTGCGGATCCTGGAAAACGCCTTGAACCAACACCTCGAAATGCAGGTGCGGACCGGTGGAGCGCCCTGTCGTGCCCACTTCGGCGATTTTCTGGCCGCGTTTGACAATGTCACCTTTCTTGACCAGCACCCGCGACGCATGTGCATAACGCGTGATCAGGTCATTGCCGTGATCCACTTCCACCATGTTGCCGTAGTCTGGATGGAATTCCTGCGTCACGACCATGCCGCCCGCAGCAGCGAGAATGGCGGTGCCGGGCTCTGCCGGAAAATCCAGCCCGGTGTGCAGGGCAGAGCGCCCGGTCAGCGGGTCAATGCGCCAGCCAAATGGCGAACCGAGATTGCCGCCAGCCACCGGTTCCTGGGTCGGCACCATCATTTTCTTGATCTTCTGGTCAAAGAGGCGCGACTCCATCACGGTCATCAAATCAACCCGCTGATCGGTCAACTTGTCCAAGTCGGCCAAGGTGGCCTGAAGCTCTTCCATGGTCAATGAGTGACTGCCCACCAGTGCTCCACCGCTGCCGGGCAAGGCCTTGATGTCGTTGGGATTGATGCCGGCCAGACCCGACACCCGTTGACCGAGCGTTTCCAGCTGCATCAGCTTGGCCTGCATTTCGCCGAGGCGCTTGGCCATCACGTCGAGGTTCTCGCGCAAAAAGCGGTCGCGCTGGTCAAACTCGTCCTTGACCACCAGCTTCACCAGGGAGCCAATCACCGGCCAGCCCTCACGGGCGCCCTTGAGAAACACCCAGTGGTAAAGGCCTGCAGCCACCAGCATGAGCGCCAATGCAGCAACGAAGCCCACCAAAACCAGTTTTGTACCGCTTAAATAGATGGCCCGGCTTTTCGCCAGCCAGGCATCCGTGATAATCAATTGCACTTGTCTACCTTTTTAAAAGCTTGCGCTCGCCCGGCCAGGCCCCGCTCACCGTGAATACAACCCGGCGCCTTCCTCAGGCGCTCACCATCCATCAGGCTGCCGAGAGCTCCCCGTCGCTGGCGCGGCTGACGGAGCTGGTCCAGGAGTCCAACGACAGGCTCAAGGCGATTGAGTCACTGCTGCCTGTTGGCCTGCGCCCTGCCGTCAAGGCCGGACCGATCGACAACGAAAGCTGGTGCCTGCTGGTGAGCAGCAACGCGGCAGCTGCGAAAATCCGGCAGCTGATTCCCCTCATCCAGGCCCGTCTGCTCGGCAAAGGCTGGAAGGTTACCTCAATCAGGCTGAAGATACTCATCGCCAAAAAGTAGTGTCTGGGCGCGGGTCCAGCGAAGACCTGACCCGCGCATATTTTCGGGGTTGCCTTGCTGTTGCTACTAAATTTGTAGCACTTTGCACTCATGCAATATGGATGGGCGAAGAATTCGGATGGAAATTCTGATAAATGGTGCCGCTTGTCGGAATCGAACTGACGACCTACCGCTTACAAGGCGGTTGCTCTACCAACTGAGCTAAAGCGGCACAAAGCTATTTTACTTGACCCGCTTGAGTGAGGGCCGCGTGCCTGGCGGCGGCTTGGGGGGTTCCGGGGAATCGGAGCCTTCCTGGGAGGCACTGGACGTGCGCTCAGGCACCAGCTGCATGATTTTGCCTTCAGGCGCATCCGTTGGAGCGGATGCAGAAGAAGCGCTGCTCGGCGCAGGGGCAGCCGGTGTGGCCGGGCTCGCATCGAGCCCGTCAGCAGAACCTTCTGAAGAAGTGGCCACGGGAGTCATCATGGGAAACGCCATGCCCTGCCCGTTTTCGCGGGCGTAGATGGCAATCACATGACTGATAGGAACCAGGATTTCCCGGGCACTGCCGGCAAAACGCGCCTTGAACTCGATGAACTCGTTGCCCAGCTGCAGCGAACTGGTCGCATCAAAACCGATATTGAGCACGATCTCGTTGTTCTTCACGTACTCACGCGGCACCTGCACGGTGTCATCCACCGACACGGCCACGTAGGGCGTGAAGCCGTTGTCGGTGCACCACTCATACAGGGCCCGTATCAGGTACGGGCGCGTTGACGTGACGTCCAGCGCGTTCATGAATTCAGCCAAGCTGCTTGATCCGGCAATTTAATGCAGCCATTACTTGCGCATGACCTTTTCGGAGGGCGTCAGCGCTTCAATGTAAGCGGGGCGCGAAAAAATGCGCTCAGCGTACTTGAGCAGCGGTGCGGCATTTTTCGACAGTTCGATGTCGTAGTAGTCCAGGCGCCAGAGCAGCGGTGCAATCGCCACGTCCAGCATGGAAAAGCTGTCGCCCAGCATGAACTTGTTTTTCAGGAAAATCGGCGCCAGCTGCGTCAGGCGGTCACGGATGTGCGCGCGGGCTTTTTCAAGTGCCTTCTCGTTGCCCTTGGAGGCCCGTGATTCCAGCATGCTGACGTGAACGAACAGCTCTTTTTCAAAGTTCAACAGGAACAGGCGAACACGCGCACGGTCGACCGGGTCACCGGGCATGAGCTGCGGGTGCGGGAAGCGCTCGTCAATGTACTCGTTGATGATGTTCGATTCGTACAGGATCAGGTCGCGCTCGACCAGAATCGGCACCTGTCCGTAGGGGTTCATCACATTGATGTCTTCCGGCTTGTTGTACAGGTCTACGTCACGGATTTCAAAATCCATGCCCTTTTCAAACAGTACAAAGCGGCAGCGGTGCGAGAAAGGGCAGGTTGTGCCTGAATATAGGACCATCATGATTCGGAACTCCTGAAGACAAAAGAGTGGCGGCTAAGAATCATAACTTGAGCCCTCCACTCCGAAGATGCCGATGCGCACCAGGGCGCACCCAGGGCACATGAATCGGCGAAAAATTTACTTGACGTCTTTCCAGAACGCCGCATTCAGGCGCCAGGTAACGAAGGTCAAGAAGAGAAGAAACATCAGCACCCAGACGCCGACGCGAACGCGGGTGTTCTGGGCCGGCTCACCCATCCACTGCAGGTAACCCACGAGGTCACCGATGGCCTGGTCGTATTGCAGCGGCGTCATGCTGCCGGGCGTGACCTGTTGCCAGTTCTTGAAGACGGACACCTTGTGGCCGTGCTCCTCCTGCTCGGAGTACACCGGCTTGCGCTCACCCTGCAGTTCCCACAGCACGTGCGGCATGGCCACATTGGGAAAAGTCAGGTTGTTCCAGCCCGTTGCCTTGGTCTCGTCGCGGTAAAAGGTGCGCAGGTAGGTGTAGAGGTAATCGGCACCCGATCCGCCAGCGCCGGAACGCGAACGTGCAATCACGGTCAGATCAGGTGGGTTGGCACCAAACCACGCTTTGGCCTGCTTCGGGTCGATAGCGGCCTTCATGGTTTCACCCACTTTGTCTGTGGTGAAAAGCAGGTTGTCCTTGATCTGCTGCTCGGTCAGGCCGATGTCTTTCAAGCGGTTGAAACGCATGTAGGCTGCCGAGTGGCAGTTCAGGCAGTAATTGACAAACAGCTTGGCGCCATTTTGCAGGGCGGCCAGATCGTTGGTCTTGCCGGGCGCTTTGTCCCAGGCAACGCCGCCGGTTGAGGCCTGCGCACCAGCCACCAGGCCGACCGCTATCATCAGGGCGAAGATCAGTTTTTTCATGGTTGTAGGTCTCCGGCTCAGTGGGCCGCAAAAATCACGCGATCGGGAACGCGCTTGAAAGTGCCCAGTCGGCTCCACCAGGGCATCAGCAGGAAGAAGCCGAAATAGAACAGGGTACCGAGCTGCGACACCCGCTCGCCAATTGCTGACGGTGGCTCCACGCCCAGATAGCCCAGCACCAGGAAGTTGATCACGAAAATACCGTACAGGTATTTGTTCCAGCTTGGACGGTAGCGGATGGATTTGACTTCGCTGTGGTCCAGCCAGGGCAGGAAGAACAGGATGACGACGGCACCGCCCATCACCACCACGCCCCAGAACTTGGCATCAATCAGCAGCATGGCGCCGACTACCACCACGGCAGCGCCCACGATGACCATCTTGAACAGGTTGGCAATTTTGGCCTTGACCACACCCAGCACCGCACCGGCCAGCACGCAGGCAATCAGCGCATACATCATCTCGCCGGTAATGGCGCGCAGCATGGAGTAGTAGGGGGTGAAATACCAGACCGGGGCAATGTGCAAAGGAGTTTGCAGCGGGTTGGCAGGAATGAAGTTGTTGTACTCGAGGAAGTAGCCGCCGAACTCGGGCGCGAAGAAAATAATCGCGCTGAACACCATCAGGAACACGCTCACGCCAAAAATGTCATGCACCGTGTAGTACGGGTGAAACGGAATGCCGTCCAGCGGATGACCGTTGGCATCGCGCGGCGCGTTCGGGCCCTTGATCTCCACGCCATCTGGGTTGTTGGAGCCGACTTCGTGCAACGCAATGATGTGCGCAGCCACCAGGCCCAGCAGCACCAGCGGCACGGCAATCACGTGGAATGAAAAGAAACGATTCAGCGTCGCATCACCCACCACATAGTCGCCACGGATCAGCAGCGCCAGATCGGGGCCGACGAAGGGAATGGCGGCAAACAGGTTCACGATCACCTGAGCGCCCCAGTAGCTCATCTGACCCCATGGCAACAGGTAGCCCATGAAAGCCTCGGCCATCAGGCACAGGAAAATCGCGCAGCCGAAAATCCAGATCAGCTCGCGCGGCTTGCGGTAGCTGCCGTAGAGCAGGCCACGGAACATGTGCAGATAGACCACGACAAAGAAGGCCGAGGCACCCGTCGAGTGCATGTAGCGGATCAGCCAGCCCCAGGGCACGTCGCGCATGATGTATTCGACCGAGCCAAACGCCAGTGCCGCGTCGGGCTTGTAGTGCATGGTCAGGAAAATGCCGGTGACGATCTGGATAACCAGCACCAGCATCGCCAGCGAGCCGAAGATGTACCAGAAGTTGAAGTTCTTGGGTGCGTAGTACTCGCTCATGTGCTCCTGGAAGAGCTTGCTGGCGGGAAAACGGTTATCAACCCAGTTCATCGCTTTGGCAGCGAAGGGGGCATCGGGAGAAATCTCTTTGAATTCAGCCATAACTGATCCTGGTTCGGTGGGGTTCTTTGGCAAGCGCTTGAGGCGGGGCTGTATTGACAGGAAAGGGTGTCAGGCGCTGTCTGCAAGGTCTTGTGAAGGAGTTTGTGCGCCTTCTTCAGGCCTTCTTGTCTTCACCAATCAGCAGTCTTGTGTCTGACAGGTAGACATGCGGAGGCACTTCCAGATTGTCAGGCGCGGGCTTGTTCTTGTAAACGCGGCCGGCCATGTCAAAGGTCGAGCCATGGCAGGGGCAAAGCCAGCCGCCGGGCCAATCGTCCGGCAGCGAAGGCTGCGCACCGGGCTGAAACTTGTCTGAAGGCGAACAGCCCAGGTGGGTGCAGATGCCCACCACCACCAGCGTATCGGGTTTGATGGAACGGTTTTCATTACGGGCGTATGCGGGCGTCAGTTCGGACTGTTTGCGCTCGGACTTCGGGTCGGCCAGCAAAGAATCGTTTTTGGGCAGCTCGGCCAGTTGCTCCGGGGTCCGCTTGACAATCCATACCGGCTTGCCGCGCCACTCTACCGTCATTTTTTCACCGGGTTTCAGCGCCGAAATATCAACTTCCACCGCTGCACCGGCAGCTTTGGCTTTTTCGGACGGCTGGATGGAACTGACAAAGGGCACGGCAACGGCAGCAATGCCAGCGCCGCCCACGGCACAGGTGGCCACGATCCAATTTCTTTTATCTTTATCTAAAGGGGCGCCGTGCGGCACACCGATTACGCTTGCTTCGGTCATGAGAGTCCTTCAAGAACTGGCTTGAAAAAAGGCTGAATGGAGGTCAACCCACCATTGTAGCGGAGCGCGAAGTCGTTTTTCAAGGCACTGGGCCGACGCAGGGCCTGATTCGGACCGCCCCGGCGCAACAGGCGCCGGCTTTTAAGGTAGCTCATGGGTTGTTTCAAGCACAGACTCTGCGCCGCTGACAGATTGACGCCCGGCCCGCATAATTGTTGGCCGAAGGTCGCAAGGCGCGACCGGCAAAAACCCGACCATAACAGGAGAACCTCATGGGAATGATGCAGGAATTCAAGGAGTTTGCGGTCAAGGGCAATGTGATTGATCTGGCCGTTGGGGTGATCATCGGTGCGGCATTCGGCAAGATCGTCGAGTCCGTGGTCGGCGATCTGATCATGCCGGTGATTGGCGCGGTGGTGGGCAAGCTGGACTTTTCCAACCTGTTCGTGGTGATGGGCAGCGTGCCGCCGGGCACCGCCACGACACTGGATGCGCTGAAAAAGGCCGGCGTTCCGGTGTTTGCCTATGGCAACTTCATCACGGTCGCGGTCAACTTTGCCATCCTGGCGTTCATCATTTTCCTGATGATCAAGCAGATCAACCGGCTCAAACGCAAGGAAGAAGCCGCACCTGCCGCACCGGCCGAAGACATCGTGCTGCTGCGCGAAATTCGCGACAGCCTTAAACCTAGAAACGGCAGTTGACCGCTTGATTGGTTTGTTAAACCCGCATGAAATCGAGTTTTTTCGCCTTCGATGACGTTCACCTTTTGGGTCAGAGCGCTACGCACCCGATGGCACTGCGCTTGCCGCGCCATCAAACCGGCTCCATGCAGCCGCCACAACCGCTATCAATTATATAGCTATATATACCCGTCTATATTGGGTAAAAGCCATTTTTTCCTTAAATTTTTAGCTGGCGCGCCAAGTGGATGGCGGCGAGCAGGCTGGAGGCATCGGCCTGGCCGGTGCCGGCAATGTCAAACGCCGTGCCATGGTCAGGGCTGGTGCGCACCAGCGGCAGGCCCAGCGTCACGTTGACGCCCTGCTCCACCCCCAGGTATTTGACCGGAATCAGCCCCTGGTCGTGGTACATCGCGACCACCACGTCAAACTCGCCAGGCTTGCCCGGGGCATTGCGCGCCCGCATGAAGACGGTGTCCGGGGCGAAGGGGCCGCTGACGTCCAGCCCTTCGGCCCGGGCGGCGGCGATGGCGGGGGCAATGATGGTCTGCTCTTCGCTGCCAAACAGCCCGCCCTCGCCGGCATGCGGGTTCAGGCCGGCCACCGCGATGCGGGGCGGCCGCCCCAGGCTGGCGCTCACGGCGCGGTGCGTGATGCGCAGGGTTTGCAGCACGTTGTCAAAGGTCACGGCCTCAATCGCTTGGCGCAGCGACATGTGGATGCTCACCAGAACGGTTTTCAGCTGGTCATTGGCCAGCATCATGCGCACCGGCACGTCGCTCACGGGCTTTCCCAGAAACGCGGCGGCTTCGGCCTGCAGCATCTCGGTGTGGCCCGGAAAGCCTGCAGCCCAGCCACCCGCGGCGGCCAGCGCCTCCTTGTGAATCGGCGCTGTCACCATGGCGGCGGCCTCGCCCGCAAGCACGGCACGGGCCGCCCAGACAATGCATTCGGCCGCAGCTCTACCAGCCAAATCGCTCACCAGCCCATACGGAACGGGCGCAGCCAGCTCGCATTTCTGTAGCACCGCTATGCAGTGCGGCGGCACGGACGCCGCTTCGGCCAGGGTGTAGAGTTGCGCCACCGGCAGGGCCAGCGGTGCCGCGGTCAGCGCAGCGGCGCGGCGCAGGGTGGCCACATCACCGACCACCACGCAGCCGCCCAGCTCGGCGGGCGAATCGCGAAACGCCTTGGCGATGATTTCCGGGCCGATGCCGGCCGGATCGCCCATGGTGATGAGCAGGGGCTTATTCATAGAGGTTGGTCATGCCGGGTTGTCAATATCGATGAACTGGTGGGCCAGGCCGAACTCTGCCGCCACCTGCGCCGCCACGGCAGGCGCGCCGTAGCGCTCTGACGCATGGTGCCCGCAGGCAATGAAGGCCACGCCCATCTCGCGCGCATAGTGCGCTTGCGGCTCGGAAATCTCGCCGGTAATGAAGGCGTCGGCGCCTGCTGCAATCGCCGCTTCAAAGTAGCCTTGCGCCCCGCCGCTGCACCATGCTATGTTTTTAATATCTGACTGCGCCCGTCCTGCCTGCACCAGATGAACAAAAGGCCGATTCAATACAGTTTTAACGTGCTCAGCCAGTTCGTCGGCGCTGGCAAAGCCGCCGCCATCGGCGCGCCCACCCAGAAAGCCCAGGTCCTGCTCGCCGAACCGCGCTGTGGCCTGGAGGCCGAGTTGCCCGCCCAGTTGCGCGTTATTGCCCCATTCCGGGTGCGCATCCAGCGGCAGGTGGTAGGCGAACAGGTTGATATCGTGGGCCAGCAGCAGCGCCAGGCGCTGCTTCAGCCAGCCGGTGACACAGCCGTCGTGGCCACGCCAGAACAGGCCGTGGTGCACAAAGATCGCGTCAGCCTGCTCGGCGATGGCCGCCTCGATCAACGCGCGGCTGGCCGTGACGCCGGAAACGATTTTGCCAATCTGCGCACGTCCCTCCACCTGCAGGCCGTTGGGGCCATAGTCCTTGAAGCGCGCGGGCTGCAACAAGGCATCAAAGGCGCGCAGCAGGTCTTGTCGGTGAGCTGATTGGGCAATTCTCATGCGCCAATTGTCTCAGCTTGAGGGACAATCGCAGCAGGCGTTTTTTGCGCTGGTTTGCAGTTTTTTCGACTTTTAGGCATTTTTATCCATGAAGCGCACCTGGCTCCTGTTTTCCCAGACCGTCACCATTCTGCTGGCGGCTTATTTCGTGGTGGCAACGCTCAAGCCGCAGTGGCTGGACAGAGGCGCCCCGATGGGCGGCGTTTCCGTGATCGAAGCCCCGGCCGGCAGCGTGCAGCGCGGCGCCAGCCCGATCGGCGGTTTCGCCGCGGCCGCAAAACAGGCCTCGGCGGCGGTGGTCAGCATCAACACCAGCAAGGCCGCTGCCCAAAACCCGAACGCCGATGACCCGTGGTTCAAGTTTTTCTTTGGCGACCAGGGCTCCGGTGAGCCGCAGGTCGGCCTGGGCAGTGGCGTCATCGTCAGTGCCTCCGGCTACATCCTGACCAACAACCACGTGGTGGAAGGCGCGGACGAGATTGAGGTGATCCTCAACGACACCCGCAAGGCCAAGGCCCAAGTCATAGGCACCGACCCCGACACCGATCTGGCCATTCTCAAGATCGACCTGGACAAGCTGCCCGTCATCGTGCTGGGCAACTCGGACGCGCTGCAGGTGGGCGAACCGGTGCTGGCCATCGGCAACCCGTTTGGCGTGGGCCAGACCGTGACCGGCGGCATCGTCAGTGCACTGGGGCGCAACCAGCTCGGCATCAACACCTTCGAGAATTTCATCCAGACCGATGCGGCCATCAACCCCGGCAACTCGGGCGGCGCGCTGGTCGATGTGAACGGCAACCTGATGGGCATCAACACCGCGATTTACTCGCGCTCGGGCGGCTCCATGGGCATCGGCTTTGCCATTCCCGTGTCCACCGCCAAACAGGTGCTGGAAGGCATTGTGAGAGACGGCCAGGTCACGCGCGGCTGGATTGGCGTGGAGCCGCAAGACCTGAACCCCGAGCTGGCCGCAACCTTCGGCCTGAAGCCCGATGCCACGAAAACGGGCGGGGTGATCATCATCGGGGTGCTGCAAAACGGCCCGGCCGCGCAGGCCGGCATCCAGCCCGGCGATGTGATCACCGCGGTCAATGGCAAGGCCGTCGGCAATGTAAACCAGCTGCTGACTGCCGTGGCAGCCCTCAAACCCGGCACGCCGGCACCGCTGACCGTGCTGCGCAAGGACAGCCAGACCGAGATTGCGGTGACGCCTGGCAAACGCCAGCGGCCCAAGCTGCAGCGCTGAAGCGGACTTCGGGCCTGGTGTTCAGGCCTTGCCAGTCCATGAATCAGCCGCTGGCTTGCCCTTGATTTGCTATTTATTTAATAGCTTCCTTGACCCGTATTCATTGGGCTAGAGGACGATTTTATGCTTGTTTTCCGGCAAAGGGATGACGCAGGCAAATCGGGATTTTCAGGCCAGTCAAGACTTGGCGACTTCTGTATCGCTGTCGGCCTCGGCCGCCTTGGTGCGCTTGAGGAACACCTGCGCCGCCACAATGCCTATTTCGTACAGCCCGCCCACCACCATGAGCAGCATGATCATCGAGCCCGCATCGGGCGGCGTGACCAGCGCGGTGCCAATGGCCGCAATCACCCAGAAATAACCGCGGTACTGGCGCAACTGGGCCACGCTGAGCACACCCATGCGAACCAGCAGGATCACCGCAATCGGCACCTCAAACGCCAGGCCGAAGGCCAGGAACATGCCGAGCACGAAGTTGAGGTATTCCTCGATATCCGGCGCGGCCGTGATCGACTTGGGTGCAAAGCTCTGGATGAACCTGAACACCTGGCCAAACACAAAGTAGTAGCAAAAAGCCACGCCAGCAAAGAACAGCAGCGTACTGGAAACCACCAGCGGCATGACCAGTTTTTTCTCGTGCGAATACAGGCCGGGTGCGACGAAGGCCCAGACCTGGTAGAGCACCACCGGCAGCGCAATCATGAAGGCGGCCATGAACATGATCTTGATGGGCACCACAAACGGCGAGACGACGTTGGTGGCGATCAGCGTGGCCCCCTTGGGCAGGGCAGCCACCAGCGGCGCGGCCATCAGGTCATACAGCGCGCCAGGGCCGGGAAATACCGCGAGTATGGCGGCAGCGATACCAATCGCAATCACCGCCTTGATCATCCGGTCGCGCAGCTCCACGAGGTGCTGCACAAAAGGCTGTTCGGTGCCCGCGAGTTCGTCGGGCTTGTCGGTGTGGGGGTCGCTCATGAGGGAAGTTTGCGCTGGAGGGGTTGCGCCGGAGTGCACGCGAACAAAGGTAGATCAGGGGGAAAGGTCAAGTAATGCGGCCCGGCTGCGGGCGAAAGCGGGCCACACGGGCAGCGCCAGACAGCGCCTTGGCACGCACACCCGAACGGGCCTTGTACCACTGCGGCGTAGCGCCCTGCTTGAGCCGCCACTTCTTTTTCGGATGCCTGTATTCGGGGAAAATTTCCAGGCCGGGCAACTCGCTGCCGGAGGCCGTGCCAGTGGTTTCGGCCCATGATTTCTCGAAATCACTGGCCTTGGTCTGGATCGAGCTTTCAACGTCACGAGCAGCCCCTTCGAACGTCTCTTTCATTTTTTTGAGCTCGTCGAGCTCCATCGACCGGCTGACCTCCTGCTTGACGTCGGCCACATAGCGTTGCGCCTTGCCCAGCAGGGTGCCCACGGTGCGGGCCACGCGCGGCAGCTTTTCCGGGCCGATCACGATCAGCGCCACGGCACCGATCAGCGCGATTTTGGCGATGCCGATGTCAATCATTGCAGGCGAGGCGTGGAAGTTTCAACACATGCGGCAGGGCATCCCTGATCAGGACTTTTGCCGGGCTTCGACGTCAATGGTGGTCTTGTCAGCCTTGTCAGCCGCTTGGGCATTGGTGACCTGCCCGGCGGGCTTGTCGTCAGCCGCAGCCTGGCCGCCCTCTTTCATGCCGTCCTTGAAGCCCTTGACAGCGCCACCGAGGTCGCTGCCCATGTTTTTGAGTTTTTTGGTGCCAAACACCATCACCACGATCAACAGCACGATCAACCAGTGCCAAATGGAAAGTCCACCCATGTTTTGCTCCTAATCTGTAATTGCAGGTTCTGCAAATTTGCCCATCATTCTATTGATTCTAAGTGTCCTGCCGGCCGGGCCGCCGAATACACCTAACAACTTGTAAATTAGATTAGTGTCTTTGCCAGCCCAAGGGTTCCCCGAAGCTTCCAAAAATCCCGTCAGCCTTTTAGCCAGGGCCTGGGGCCGCCCATGACATGAATATGCAGGTGATGCACATCCTGCCCGCCTTCGGCACCGGTATTGCTCACTATGCGGAAACCGCCTTCAGGGTAGGGCCTGCAGCCCTGCTCCAGCGCCAGTTTGGGCGCCAGTACCATCATGCGCCCCAGCAGCGCCGCATGCTCTGGCCCCACCTGCGCCATCGACAGGATATGCGTCTTGGGAATGATCAGAAAATGCACCGGTGCCCAGGGCTTGATGTCGTGAAACGCGAACAATTCGTCGTCCTCGTACACCTTGCGGCTGGGAATGGTGCCTGCGGCAATTTTGCAGAAAATGCAGTGGTCAGAAGGGCTCATGCGCTCGGTTCGGATAGGGTTATTCAGGAGAGCCGGTTGCCGTTAAAGCGCATCCAGCCCCGGATGCAGCGGTACAGGTACCAGAGCCAGACGATGCCGTAGGCGATCGCGCCCGGCAGCACCAACAGCAGCCACAAGGGCGACAGCAACACCAGCCACAGCAGCGTCCACCAGAAGGTAGCGATCATGTAATTGTGGTGGTCAAGGTACAACACATCCGTCTCGTCGGCACGCCTGATGTAGTTGATGATGAGCGCGATCACCGCAAAAACGCCGCCGCTGAACCAGGCCAGCGTGTGCAGGCCATACAGCACCTGCATGACAGTGCGGTCGTTGGAGGTTTTGCTTTCAAATTCGGCCACATCGGTCTCCATGGTTCAGGGCTTTTCGGCCATCTCGCGGTGCTCTGCCTTGCGCAGCGCCTTTTCTTCAATGCCGCTGGTGCCCTCGCGGCGCTCCAGTTCGACCATCACGTCGGCGGGCTTGAGGCCGTAGTGGACCAGTGCAATCAGGCTGTGAAACCACAGGTCAGCGACCTCACCGACCAGCCTGGCTTTCAACTCGGCTTTGATCTCGACACTATCGCCGCTGTAGTCCAGGTCCTTGGCGGCCATCACGGTCTCGGTGGCTTCTTCGCCGATTTTTTTCAGGAAGGCGTCGGGGCCCTTGTGCAACAGCCGCGCCACATAGCTTTTGTCGGGGTCGCCGCCATGAGCCGGCTTGCGGCTTTCAATGATTTGCGCCAGGCGCTGGAGAGTGTCGTTGGAGGACATATGGGGTTCAGTGCAGACTATTTGTAGATGCTGGCGGGGTCTTTCAAGACCGGCTCGGTGACGACCCACTGGCCGTCTTTGTAAAGATGGAAAAAACAGCTGTGGCGACCGGTGTGACAGGCGATCCCCGGTTCATGCCCGAGTTGCGTCACCTTGAGCAGAATCACGTCGTTGTCACAGTCGAGCCGGATTTCGTGCACGGCCTGCAGGTGGCCGGACTCTTCGCCCTTGTGCCACAGGCGCCCGCGCGAGCGGCTGAAGTACACGGCCTGGCCCAGCTCGGCGGTCTTTTGCAGCGCCTCGCGGTTCATCCAGGCAAACATCAGCACATCGCCGCTGGAAGCTTCCTGCGCAATCACCGGGATCAAGCCCTTGTCGTCCCAACGGACGTCGTCTAACCAATTCATGGATGCATTGTCTGCGATTGTTTTGCGCTTAGGCCCGGGCTGGTTTGGGAGGCATCAAAATCACTATGAAATTAATAGCTGCCTGGGCCCGTCCATCAAGGGCTAGAGGCTAAAAAAGATTGACATCTAGAGACGAACCGGGATGCCGCGCGAGGCCATATACTGCTTCGCCTGCTGCACCGTGTACTCGCCGTAGTGAAAAATGCTGGCAGCCAGCACCGCATCGGCGCCGCCTATCTGTATGCCGTCGGCCAGATGATCGAGGTTGCCGACGCCGCCGGACGCGATCACCGGCACGCTGACCGCGTCGCTCACCGCGCGGGTCAGCGCCAGGTCAAAGCCCGACTTGGTGCCGTCGCGGTCCATGCTGGTCAGCAGTATCTCGCCCGCGCCGCGCCGCGCCATCTCGGTGGCCCAGGCCACGGCATCCAGGCCGGTGTTTTTGCGGCCGCCGTGGCTGTAGACATCCCAGCCCGCACCGCGCGTCCTGGCGTCTTCTTCGCTGCGGCGCTTGGCGTCAATCGCCACCACGATGCACTGCGCGCCGTATTTGCTGGAGGCGTCTTCAATCACCTGCGGGTTGGCCAGCGCGGCCGAGTTGAAACTGGTTTTGTCGGCCCCGGCATTGAGCAGGCGGCGCACGTCGTCGACGGTGCGTACACCGCCGCCCACCGTCAGGGGGATAAACACCTGCGAGGCCACGGCTTCGATGATGTGCAGAATCAGGTCACGGCCGTCGCTGGTGGCGGTGATGTCCAGAAAAGTCAGCTCGTCAGCGCCCTGGTCGTTGTAGCGCGCGGCAATTTCGACCGGGTCACCGGCGTCGCGCAGCTCGACAAAATTGACGCCCTTGACGACGCGGCCACCGGTCACATCAAGGCAGGGGATGATGCGTTTAGCGAGCATAGGAGTTAAGCGCAATACACGAAGCGACAAGCTTGGGGTCCATAGTGCGCAGCGCAGGGCCGCCCCAAGCAAGC
>DFWY01000088.1:0-340 GCA_002381615.1 Polaromonas sp. UBA4122
CGGGCAACCCATAAACTTAGACCATGTTTTCCAGACTCCGCTCCGACATCCAGTGCATTCTTGACCGCGACCCGGCCGCCCGTACCGCCTGGGAAGTGCTGACCTGCTACCCCGGCTTGCATGCGCTGGTATTGCACCGCCGGGCGCATTGGTGCTGGAACCATGGCTTCAAGTGGCTGGGCCGCTTTATCTCGCATCTCGCGCGCTGGCTCACCGGCATTGAAATTCACCCCGGCGCCAAAATTGGCCAGTGCGTGTTTTTCGACCATGCCATGGGCGTGGTGGTGGGTGAAACCGCCGAGATTGGCGACGGCTGTACGATTTACCAGGGCGTGACGCT
>DFWY01000088.1:474-12092 GCA_002381615.1 Polaromonas sp. UBA4122
CTCGTGTGCTCGGAGATGTGTAAGTGCCATGGGTGTTGTCGTCGGTGAAACCGCCGAAATTGGCAACGGCTGCACGATTTACCAGGGCGTGACGCTGGGCGGCACCTCGCTCTACAAAGGCACCAAGCGCCACCCCACGCTGGGGCAGGGTGTGGTGGTCGGCGCTGGCGCGCAGGTGCTGGGCGGCTTCACCGTGGGCGACGGCGCCAGGATCGGCTCCAATGCCGTGGTGGTCAAGCCCGTGCCAGCAGGCGCCACCGTAGTGGGCAATCCGGCGCGCGTGATCCAGGCCGATGCCGATGTGAAGCGCGAGCAAGTCGCCAGCCAGATGGGGTTTTCAGCCTATGGCGTCACGCAAAACGACGACCCGCTGTCGCAGGCGCTGCGCGGCCTGATCGACAACGCAGCCGGCCAGGAGCACCAGATTGCCATGCTCTGGCAGGCGATTGAGAAGCTGTCGGGTCCGCAAACCACCAGCACCCAGGAATGCGTACCCAAAGACGCCGCGCTGCTGGAAACCTTTGAAGCCGACAAGCTGAACCAGCTGGTCGGCAAGTAGCGGGTTCAAATTCTGCTTGCTATTATTTTAATAGCTGTTTACGCCCGTCCTATATGGATAAAAGCCATTTTTCACTAAGATTTCGGGGCGCGGATTGCGTTATTGGGCCGGAACGCCTTGCACACGGCAGGATCGGCTTCCAGGTAAGGCCCGCCTATCAGGTCAATGCAGTAGGGCACGGCGGCAAAGATGCCGGGCACAAGCGATTCGCCGGCTTCATTTTTCAGCCCTTCCAGCGTTTCCTGGATGGACTTGGGCTGGCCGGGCAGGTTGATGATCAGGCTTTGGTCACGAATCACGGCGCATTGGCGCGACAAGATGGCGGTGGGCACAAATTTGAGGCTGATCTGCCGCATCTGCTCGCCAAAGCCCGGCATTTCCTTGTGCGCCACGGCCCGCGTGGCTTCTGGCGTCACGTCGCGTAGCGCAGGCCCGGTGCCGCCTGTGGTCAGCACCAGTGAGCAGCCGGCATCGACCAGTTCAATCAGCGTGGCGCTGATGCGCGGCTGTTCGTCAGGAATCAGGCGTTCTTCAAACGTGAGGGGGTTGCGCAGGGCGCGTGTGAGCCATTCCCTGAGCGCAGGCAGGCCCTTGTCCACATAAACACCCGCCGAGGCACGGTCGCTGACCGACACGATACCGATCTTGACTGCATCGCAGGTCGTACTCATGCGTCGGGCTCCTGGGTCATCGCCTGTTTGACCATCTGAAAAATCTCGCGGTAAGGCTTGCCGTGGCGCGGCGCTTCACCCGGCTTTTCGGGCTTGGCGTCCTTGCGGGCCTGGCGGATCAGGGCGCGCAACTGCTGCGCGTCGGTGTCCGGGTGCGCCGTGAGCCAGGCGCCCAGCGCATCGTCCGAAGCGACCAGCTTGTCGCGCCATTGTTCGGCCAGGTGCAGGGTCAGCGTGAGCTGCGCCGAGCCGCCCTGCTGCTCGTTGATGGCTTCGCGAATCGGTCCGGGGTCGAGCGGCCGCATCAGTTTGCCGATGAATTGCATCTGGCGGCGCTTGCCCTCGAAGTGGGTGATGCGCTTGGCCTCGGCCAGGGCATCCAGCAGCTTGACGGGCAGGTCAAGGCGCGCGATGAGGTCGGCGCGCAATGTCAGCAGCGCTTCACCCAGCGCCTGCTTTTCATCGGCCTCGGCTTTCAGCTGGGTTTTGCTGGGTGGGCCTACTTCTTCGGCGGCAATCTCTTCGGGTTTGACGAATCGGCCGTTGGACCAGTAGCCTTTGATGGCCTTGGGAGTCTTGTTGTTCATAGCAGTCAGTATCATAGCGACCCATATGACCCAAAAAGCCTCTACCCGTTCATTCCGCAATGCTTCTCGCCCCGCTGGCAGCCAAACCAGCCCGCCCGAGGCTGGTTTCAGCTACCACCGTGACTATTTCGAGGAGCTGGTCGACAGCGCGCTGGCCCACGCCAAAAAGCTGGGTGCCAGCGACGCTGCCGCCGAAGCCTCGGAGGGCTGCGGCCTTTCGGTCAGCGTGCGCAAGGGGGAGCTCGAAACCGTGGAGCGCAACCGCGACAAGTCGCTGGGCGTCACGGTGTACCTCGGCAAAAAGCGCGGCAACGCGGCCACCAGCGATTTTTCGAAAGCGGCGATTGTGCAGACCGTGAAAGCGGCCTACGACATTGCGCGCTTCACGGCGGAAGACGAGACATCGGGCCTGCCCGACGAGCGCGACATAGCCCGCGTGCACCCGGCGCTGGACCTGTTCTACCCCTGGGCCATCACCTCGGAAGAGGCCGCCCAGTTGGCCCTGCAGTGTGAAGCCGCTGCCATGGGCACGAGTCGCCTGATCACTAACAGCGAAGGGGCTGGCGTGTCGGCCCAGCAAAGCCATTTTTTCAGCGCCCACAGCAAGGGTTTTCGCGGCGGTTACGCCAGCTCGCGCCACAGCATTTCCGTGGCCCCCATCGCCGGCAAGGGCAACCAGATGCAGCGCGACGCCTGGTACAGCTCCATGCGCGACGCCACCGAACTGGCCCGCCCTGAAGCGGTGGGCCGCTATGCCGCCGAACGCGCACTGGCGCGCCTGAAAAGCCGAAAAATTCCCACCACGCAGTGCCCGGTGCTGTTTGAGTCCCCATTGGCGGCAGGCCTGTTGGGCGGTTTTGTGCAGGCTGTCAGCGGCGGTGCGCTGTACCGCAAAAGCACATTTTTGCTCGACAGCCTGGGCAAACCGGCATTTCCCAAACACATTGACATCGCCGAAGACCCACACCTGCTCAAAGGCAAGGGTAGCGCGCCGTTTGATGAAGAAGGGGTGAAAACCAGCGCGCGCAAGGTGGTCGATGCGGGACGGGTAGAGGGCTACTTCCTGAGCACCTATTCAGCCCGCAAACTGGGCATGCGCACCACGGGCAATGCCGGCGGCTCGCACAACCTCACACTCACCAGCCGACGCACGCGTCCCGGTGACGACCTGGATGCAATGCTGCGCAAACTGGGTCGGGGATTGTTTGTGACTGAGCTAATGGGGCAGGGCGTGAACTACGTGACGGGCGACTACTCGCGCGGCGCTTCAGGCTTCTGGGTAGAAAACGGCCAGATCGCGTTCCCGGTTGAAGAAATCACCATTGCCGGCAACCTCAAGGACATGCTGATGGGCATCCAGGCGGTGGGCGCGGATGCTTACAACTATGGCGCCAAAACCGTCGGCTCCATATTGGTCAACCGGATGAAGGTGGCCGGGTCCTGATTCTCCCGGACCCCAGGGTTTGCGGGCGTGTCGGCACCTTGAAATTTAGCTGTTTTAAGGCGCTAGCCCAATAGTTTCGGGCGTAAGCAGCTATTTATTCAGTAGCGCTTGGTGCTTGGCGAAACCGCAGGCCCGGCCTAAGGTCAAGCGGCCAGGGCTGCTTTAACCGCCGCTGACACCTGGCTCATATCCGCTTTTCCTGCCAGCTGGGCTTTCACCGCCCCCATCACCTTGCCCATGTCGCCGGGGCCTGCCGGGCGTCCCAGTTCAGCGCCCAGTTCGGCGACGATGGCTTTCACGGCGGCTGTCACCTCGTCGGCACTCAGGCGCGCGGGCAGATAGGTCTGCAGCACGATGATTTCTGCCGCCTCCTTGTCGGCAAGATCGGTGCGCGCTGCCTTTTGAAACGCCTCAATCGAATCCTTGCGCTGTTTGATCAGCTTGTCGACGATGGCGACCACGGCCACATCGTCCAGGACCACGCGTTCATCAATCTCTTTTTGCTTGAGGGCCGCCAGCAGCAGTCGGATGGTGCCCAGGCGCTCACTGTCCTTGGCGCGCATGGCGGTTTTCATGTCTTCGGTAATCTGGTCTTTGAGTGACATTGCGGGCTCCTGAAGGGGTGCGGATAGTGTTGGAGGAATGACGGCTGAAAAGTAAAAAAGCCCGCAGAGCGTCCTCTTGCGGGCTTTTGAGCTGCCGTCAGGCTGTACTGGATCAGTACAGCTTTTTGGGCAACTGCATCGAGCGGATACGCTTGTAGTTACGCTTGACGGCGGCTGCCTTCTTGCGCTTGCGCTCGGCCGTTGGTTTTTCGTAAAACTCGCGGGCGCGCAGGTCGGTCAGCAGACCGAGTTTTTCAATGGTGCGCTTGAAACGGCGCAGAGCCACGTCGAAGGGCTCGTTGTCTTTTACACGGATAGTGGTCATTGATAAATTGATCCAAAAGGTACGCCTTTATTGATCTGATCAGGATCAGGCCGGGCGCGGGTTTGCTAGCAAAGCCTAAAAGTATAACAGACCACGCGCAGAAATCGGGTCGTTAGGCGACTGAAAAACCACTCTGTTTGGCAGCCAGCGCCTCTGCGCAGGCGAAACCCGACGCCCAGGCCCACTGGAAGTTGTAACCGCCCAGCCAGCCGGTCACATCGACGACTTCGCCGATGAAATACAGCCCCGGCTGTTTGGACTCCATGGTTTGCGAGGACAAATCCCGGGTGTCGACGCCACCCACGGTGACTTCAGCCTTTTTGTAGCCTTCCGAGCCGGTGGGCGTGAGCACCCAGTCGCTCAGACGCTGCGCCAGCGCCAGCAGGGCCTTGTCGGTGGCTTCGCTGATGGGGCGCTGCAGGGCCGGGTCCTGGCTGACCCAGGCGTCGGCCAGACGGCTGGGCACCAGGCTGGCCAGTTCGTTGGCAATCAGCTTTTTGGAAGTGGCCTTCGCGCGCAGCAGGGTTGCGGGCAGATCCACGCCGGGCGCCAGGTTGACGCGTATCGGCTGGCCTTCGCGCCAGAAGCTGGAAATTTGCAACACCGCCGGGCCGCTCAGTCCTCGGTGGGTGAACAGCAGATCTTCCGAACACACTGTCACCTTTTTGCGCTGCCTGGGGGTCGCGTCCGCTGCTGTGGTTTCAATCTGCACCGGCAGCGCCAAGCCGGCCAGCTGGGCATAAGGGGCCCAGGCTTCACCGTCAAAGGTCAGGGGAACCAGCGCGGCTCTAGGTTCCACCAGGCGCAGGCCGAATTGCCTGGCGATGCGATAGCCCCAGTCGGTGGCGCCGATTTTCGGGATGGACAGGCCGCCCGTGGCGATCACCACCTGTGACGCTTCTATCAGCCCGCGGTTGCTCTCAATTCGATAGCTGCTTGCGCCCGTCTGCTCTGGGCTGAGGATGCTTTTTATGCTGCAAGGTTGCCAGCGCGTGACCTGGCCGGCAGCGCACTCGGCCAGCAGCACGTTGATCACATCTTCAGCCGAACGGTCGCAAAAGAGCTGGCCCTTGTGTTTTTCATGAAAGGAAATGTTGTAGCGCTGCAGCAGCGCCATGAAGTCTTGCGGGGTGTAGCGCGACAGGGCCGAGCGGCAAAAGTTCGGGTTCTCGCTCAAAAAGTTGGCCGGGCCCACCTCGCGGTTGGTGAAGTTGCACCGGCCACCGCCAGAGATGCGGATTTTCTCGGCTACTTTCTCGCTGTGGTCCAGCAGCAGCACCTTCAGACCCCGCTGCCCGGCCACGCCGGCGCAAAACAGCCCGGCCGCGCCTGCGCCTATCACTACAACATCGAATTTATGGGTCAAATCAGCCTCTGGTCCACGTAAGACGGGTGCGGGTAGCTATAAAAAGCATAGCAATATGCCGGCCAAGGCTTGGTCAAGCCAAGTCGCAAGCCCGTTGCGGCTTGTGGTTGAAAGTGGGAGTGTAGCCTCGCCTGTCTTTACTGTTTCACGATGACCGGTTGAACCGTGAACACATTGGCATTCTTGGTGTCCACGGTGACGCGGACCCAGTGAATCAGCGGGCTGCCAAAGGTTTGCAGGCGCGTGAGGTTGGCCAGCAGCTTGCTGGGGCTGTATAGCGGCTTGTCCATCTTGAAGAAATGGGTGTCGCCGTGCACCAGCAAGACCTGGCCCGGGAACTGCTCTGTCTCAGTGATCACGTTGCTGATGAAATTGCGGTAGCCGCTGAAGCGGGGCGACTGGCTCTCGTCCTTGTCGGCGGTCTCTGGCAGGTCAAAACCGGGATCGGCCTGAAACACCAGCACCAGTCCGCGCGCCTTGCTGTTTTTGGCGGCTGCAAAGGCTTGCTGCATCCAGCGCACATTGGCGGCATCGCGCTCCAGGTACTCGGCGTTGCTGGCTTCGCACTGCGCGGCGGTCCGTGCGCTCTTGTGAGTGCAGTCCTTTTCGTCCAGAATTTTGTTGTTGTTGCTGCCCGGCATATTCAGGGTGACAAACACAATGCCGCGGTGGCTGAAACGCGTGTTTTCAACAAACTTGTCACCAGCCTGGCCCTGATGGATCAGCGGCATCTGGCGCTTGCCCAGGCTGTTGGCGTTGGGGAACATGGTTTTGCGCAGGTAGCCCAGGCGTTCCAGCGCGTCGTAGCCACCATTGTTGGTGCGGTGGCAATCCGTCCATTCGTTGTCGCCGGGTGCATAGATCACCGGCTTTTTCAATTCGCCGAACATGGCGAGGGCCGAGGCGTAAATGTCATCGGTGCATGGGGAGCTGCCGTCCTTGATGTCGCCGTCGTAAATTGAAAATACGATGTCAGACTGGTTGATGCTTTTGAGCAGCGCCGGGATTTTCGGGCCGTCGCCGGCTTTCTGGTAAGGCATGTCGCCCCACAGGCCGAACGAAAAGGTTTGCGCTTGCGCGCAGGTGACGCTGAGTGCCAGCAGCACGCCAGCCAGAAGACGGGTTGACATTGGGTGGTCCAGTCAAAAGCTGTGATTCTAGCGAGCCCGCAGGGCAGCGCTGAAGACCGCGCGGTGAGTGAGTGAGTGAGTGAGCTGCTCAGGCGGCGCGAACCGCTTCCGGGTGCGCCGCCGCCAGCGCCACGCCGCTGATGACGTCGCCCACCACGATGATGGACGGGCTGGCCATGCCGCCCTCATTGATCGCGTCTGCCAGCGCGCCTAGCGTGGTGATGAGGTGGCGCTGCGTCGGCAGGGAAGCGTTCTGGATCACGGCCACCGGTGTTGCCGCAGGCAAGCCGGTTAGCAGCTCGTTCTGGATGCGCCCCGCACCGCTGACGCCCATGTAAATCACCAGCGTGAGCCGGGCGCTATGCGCGGTGGCGGCCAGCGCCTGCCAGTCGGTGCCAGCATCGCCAGGCTTGGCGTGGCCGGTCACAAACACCACGCCCTGGGCATGTTGGCGGTGCGTCAGCGGCACGCCCAGCGAAGTCACGGCGGCCAGCCCGGCGGTGATGCCGTTGATGACCTCCACCTCAACGCCTGCCGCACGCAAGTTCTCGACTTCTTCGCCGCCGCGGCCAAAGATGAAGGGGTCGCCGCCTTTGAGCCGCACAACGTGTTCGCCTTCCCGGGCGGCCATGATCATGAGCTTTTCGATGAAGGCCTGCGGTGTGGACTTGCAGCCGCCGCGCTTGCCCACATGCACGATACGGGCATTGGGTGGCGCAAAAGCCACGATCTCGTCACTGACCAGGTCGTCGACGAACAGCACCGTGGCGCGCTGGATGGCTTTGAGGGCCTTGAGGGTGAGCAGTTCCGGGTCGCCGGGGCCTGCGCCAACGAGGATGACTTTGCCGTTGTTCATAGTTGTCGAACCAGATGCAAGATATGTTCCACCTGTTGCGCAATCGATGTCGGCAAGGGGCTTTTCCCGGCCAGCACCGACTGAATATAGGCGGCTGTGCTGGCTGCATCAATCTCTTTGGGTAGACTGGGCACCGAGGGCAAGGTTCCCTTCACGCCCTCCTGCAACAGGACGCGCTGCCCGCCGATGAATGCCTCCATTTGCGGCATGCGGCGTGCGTCGGCCACCACTTCGCCTTCGGTGCCGCGCAGCAGCAGCGCATGGGCCTTGGTCAGCTCAAACGTCTGCGCCATGGACACTGCGTATTCCGGATGGGTGTAGCTGCTGATCACCAGGCTCTTGCCCAGGCAGGGATTCATGATCTTGACCAGGCTGTGCGCTGGATTGCGCAGGCCCACCACGCACCGCACATCCAGCAATCGCTTGAGGGCAGGGCACAGCAGCTCGGTGGGTATAAAAACGACTTCTCCTGGCGCTATTGATGTGACAGCTGCATGCGCATGAATATCAAGGGCTGCAAGCACTTCTGATATAAAAATCCGGCTGGATTCGGTGGCGGTTCCGTGTATCAGAACGGGCAAACCCTCGCGCGCCAGCAGCAGGGCCAGCAGCGGCGTGAGCAGCGGCAATTTACGGGCGCCGTTGTAGCTGGGCAGCACGACTGTAGGCGTGTCGCTGGCGGGCAGGCGGTTCAGGCGCTGATGGACGGCATCCAGAAAACCCGCCATCTCATCGGGCGTTTCACCCTTGATGCGCATGGCCAGGCAAAAAGCGCCGATTTCCAGGTCTGTCACCGTGCCGTCGAGCACCTGGCCCAACAGGTCGGCCGCCTGCTCGCGCGACAAGGCTCTGGCGCCGTCCTTGCCACGCCCGATTTCCTTGATGTACTGGCTGATACCCATTCTGCAATTGTCCGCGAATGCAGATAACTTCCTGTTATGAGCTTAAGCCAGCTGTTTGATCGGGATGACGGTGCGTGGCTGGGCCGTTTCGTCGGCCGCCCCGGCGCTGCGGGCAGAGCGCACCCCTGTGCTTGAGTTCGGGCCGGCAGGAGCCGCAATGGGTGCCGCACTTCAGGGCCTCCTGCAGTGAAGCCAGGCTGCCCCCAGCAGGGGCAGGAAGATTCAGTGTGCAACAGGCCCTCAGCGCAGTCACGCAGACCGCCAAGGAACTAGGACGATTGCATCGCCAGTGTGTGATTCACTGCGATATCAAGCCCGCCAACCTGCACCAAAGTGAGGACGACGTGTGGCGTCTGCTCGATTTGGGTGTGGCGCTTCACGGACGTTGACGACACCACAGGTCACGCCGCTTATATGGCGTGACTCCCGCAGGGTCGGCTGCGCACCCGGCGCAGCCGACCCTGCCCAGACATCGCTCTAATTACCGGCGAGCGTCGTCTGCACCGCGAGCGCCATGCGCATCGCCGATTGCGTCATCGGTACCACGACCGCCCCGGGTATGCCCTGCACTATTATCGGCGCCGCGACCCTGGCCGTGGCCACTGGCGCTTGATCCGCCCCTGCTGTCTGAGCCACCCCCTGAACCCATACCGCTTGAGCCGCTGCCCCCCGAGCCGCTGGCACCGCCGGAACCCATACCGCCTGAACCCATGCCGCTGCCCCCCGAGCCACCGCCACCACCGCCGCTTCCTCCACGGGCCATAGCCGGCGTTACGACCAATCCAACAGCGATCACCGTCGCCAAAGCCATTGCAGTTTTCTTGAGATTGAACATGACAGATATTCCTTATAAAAAACTTGAAAGCACCTGGTTAGAACATAGAGAACTCAAATTGGCTGTATTCTCGTTTGTTCGCTTATACGTGTGATTATTTCCCACGTATGACGAGAATATACGTGGGATAAAATTCCACGTCAATGTTTTTCGTGTAACTATTTCCCACGTCTTGTGTTACATTGAGGTGTTGTCAAGCAGTTCAGTCACATGCCCACCTCCCAGATGTCCAGCACCACGCCCACGCCAGCTTTCGTCCTGGCGTTGCGTCGCGTGTTTCGCCCCCTGGTGAGACTCATGCTGGCGCGCGGCGTCACTTACCCTTACCTTTGCGATCTGCTCAAAGCACTTTTTGTCGAAGTGGCCGACAAGGATTTCCGCATAGGGCCCAAGCCGCCGACCGATAGCCGGGTCAGCCTGGTCTCTGGCGTCCACCGAAAAGAGGTAAATCGCTTGCGGCAGGAAATGGCTTCTGATGTGGAAATCGTTCCCTCAGTGGTGTCGCTGGGCGCACAACTGGTGGCTGTCTGGCTAGGCTCGCCACAGTATCTGGACGACGACGGCCAGCCCCAACCGCTGGCCCGCTTTGCCAGCGAAGGCGGTGACTTGTCTTTTGAGGCCTTGGTCGCCAGCGTGAACAGCGACATCCGTTCGCGCGTGGTACTTGACGAGTGGCTGCGGCTGGGCTTGGTGCGTTTTGACGAGCAGCGTCGGGTATGCCTCAACGTACAGGCCTTCATTCCAGCCGAAGGCTTTGATGAAAAAGCGTTTTATTTCGGTCATAACCTGCACGACCATGTGGCCGCAGCCGCAAGCAATCTGATCGGCAGCGACAAGCCATTTCTGGAGCGTAGCGTTCACTATGACGCACTCAGCGCAAGCTCTGTCGCCGCACTTGCCGCGCAGTCGGAGCAGGTCGGCATGAAGGCCCTGCTGGAATTGAACAAGAGCGCTATCGCGCTCGAGAAGGCTGACCTGACCGACACAGCACCCCGGCAGCGAATGACTTTTGGCATTTATTTCTACACCGAGACGGCGACGCCCGCCAAAGATGGGTAACCCACAGCCGCAGGAGATCGCCATGAATGTAAGCTCCCCCTCCCGGACGCACCGTGCTTTGATTCATGCGGTGACGGTCCTTGTCGCATTGGTCCTGGTCTGCAGACCTGTTTACGCACAAAACGTCTGCAATACCACGGCGTCGTCGGTCAATCCGGCCACCCTTGAGCCTGGCATTGGCGGAACCGGCTCGCCGGTATCCGGTACATTGCGCGCGTGGTGGCAGGCGCTGACGAAGGGAACCGTACGGGCCGGGTCTGCGGACAGCGCAAGCCAGCATGTGGTGGCGAGCCGTCCCGGCATAGGCGGAACAGGAATCAGCAGCGATAACGGGGGTATTGGCGGTACCGGTATCGTCGGCGTGATCACCGGTTTTGCGAGCATTTGCGTCAACGGTGTGGAGGTGCACTACGACGCCAGCACGCCGGTGTTTTCCGATGGTCGCGCTGCCATGGCGCGAGAACTGGCGGTGGGACAGGTGGTTGCCGTGCGGGCCTCAGGCGCGGGGGCGCAAGTCGCTGCGCGCAACATCGCCGTGCTTCATGCGGTAGTCGGCCCGGTGAGTCGCGTTGATCTCACGACGGGCCAGTTGGAGCTTCTTGGCCAGACGGTACGCGCCGACGATCCAGGCGATCTGTCGAACCTTAAGTCCGGTGACTGGGTGCAGGTGAGCGGGTATCGCTTGTCTTCGGGTGAGGTGGCGGCCTCGCGCATTGAGCCGATCGCAGCGCGGGCGCAGGCGCAGATCACCGGGCAGATCGGCCGGGTCGATGCGAGCGGGTTCATGCTGTACGGTGCCCGCATCAGGCTGGATAAGCTGAGCTTGCCCAGCGGCGCAGTACCTGGCACCGAGGTGGCGGTGCGCGGTAGCTGGGACGGCATCAGCCTGATCGCCCGGGGCATTGAGATTGATCCGACGCGCCATGGTGTGGGTCGTGTGGACAACGTGGTGTTGGAGGGCTACGTGCATGCCTTGAGGGGGAGCGAACTCAGTTTGGGCAACAACGTGATGACGCTGGCGCCGAACGTGCAGATTTCCGGCAGCAGCGGCAGCCCACTGGCGGTCGATCAGCGTGTCCAGGTCAGTGGCCGGGTCGGTGCTGACCAGCGCATCACGGTGGATCGGGTGGATGTCAGAGGCGAAGGATCGGGCTCGGGCGGTACGCGAAGCGGTAAAGGGATTAGTTCGGGCCGCAGCGGATCATCAGGTTCATCGGGCGGTGGCATGGGCGGTGGCTCATCGGGTGGTGGCATGGGTGGTGGCTCATCGGGTGGTGGG
>DFWY01000036.1 GCA_002381615.1 Polaromonas sp. UBA4122
TTGAATGCAAAGTAGTATCAGTCGTCAGGTCGTGGGCTGGAGCATGCAGGCCCACATGCAAAGCAGCCTGGTGACGGATGTGCTACGAATGGCATGGTTCAGGCGCCAACCTGACGAGGGTCTCATCTTCCACTCGGACCGCGGTAGCCAATACTGCGGGCACGAGTTCCAGGGCATGCTCACGGCCTACAAGATGAAAGGCTCAATGAGCCGCAAAGGGAGCTGCTGGGACAATGCCCCCACTGAGAGTCTGTGGGGACGCCTGAAGGTGGGCCGTCTGTACGGCAGAAAGTTCGAGACACGTCAGCAAGCCATGGACGAGGTGGTTGACTGGTTGACGTTCTACAACTACAGCCGACTGTATTTGACGCTGGGCTATGTCAGCCCAATGCAGTATGAGAAAAGCTGGCACGCGGCACAGCTATTGAAGGCCGCATAATGAAGTGGCTAAGCGGTACGTCCAACAGGGGTAAGTTCACCAATCGTTTAGTGCGCCAGCAAAGCCACGTCGCGTTCGCCGCGATCGTCTAATGGCCGGTCTCGGTCTGGCAATACAGTGTCATCCCAACTCGACTTGGCGTGGCGAATGAGGAATAGTGTTTTCATGTCATTTCCTATACGTCCAGGGTATCCGCTGTCTACGGCCCCGTCGTGCTCGTCGTACAGGCTCTCGCTGTCCATCACCGCAATTTCGGCCTACTGCACCGCATCAAGGTAATGGCGGTAACTCAACTGTCCGTGGAAACGGGTCAAGTCCAGTGATGACTTGCTACTCGAATGACAGGAGCGGAAGGAGTCATTGATACGGTCGGCTCGAACTGCCAGATCCCCGGGCACAAGCGGTCATTGCCTACAGTTCGCGATTGCAGACAATCGAACGCGACGATCTCTCTGCACATCAATATCCACCGCTGTCATCAAATTTTCACAGCGCCTCTCTAAAGTTCATAGGTTAAAACTCCAATCTAAGGACATTTCCATGAAACCACACCAGTACCATCACTGGCCGTTCATCGCCATAGCTACCGCTTCCGTAGCAATGTTGAGCGGCTGCGGTGGCAGCTCTTCTGCTGTAACCAACGGCGCCGTCATTGGCAGTTATTTCCAGAATGCCAAGGTCTGCCTTGATCTGAACAACAACGGTGCTTGCGACAACGGCGAGCCGAGCAGCACCTCGGACAGTCAGGGCAAGTACAGCCTGTCCGGCGGCAACGCTCCGGTGGTTGCCGAAATCCTTCCCGGCGCGGTCCGCTTCGACCCGGCGACCAACACCTCCACGATTATCACCAGCAAGATCATTCTGCGCGCGCCGACGGATGCTCCAGGCATCATCAGCGTCCATTCCACCAGCGTGGTTTCGGAAATGGAGACCAACAACCTGTCCTTCGCCGATTCCAAGGCCAAGGTTGCGGCAGCGCTTGGCGTCAGCGCAGACAAGCTGCTCTCCGACTACAACAGCCTCGCAGCCGGCGATGCCGACAAGGCCAAACTGAGTACTGCCACCGACGATGGCCTGCAGCGAATCCAGGCAGCAGTCGCGGCAGCGAAGGGCGGCGATGACGTAAAGAAGCTGCTTTCCAGCGCTACGAACACCTTGGACAAGATCAAGACTGTGGTCGTCATCTACGCCGAAAATCGCAGCTTCGACAATCTCTATGGTTTGTTCCCAGGCGCCAACGGCATCAGCAATGCGACACCCGCGAGCTACCAACAGCTGGACCGAGACGGCAAGACCGTGCTCGCGACCCTGCCGCCGGTCTATTCTGCCCCCGCGGCATCCGCCAGCGCATGGTCTTTCATCACCAGCCTGCCCAACAAACCTTTCCGTATCGATGCCGCTCAGCCAGGGGGTGCACCCGGCATCGCGGCGAGCATCACATCGCCTGATCTGGTGCACCGCTTCTACAACAACCAGATGCAGATCAACGGCGGCGTCAACAATATGTTTGCGGCTTTTTCGGACGCCGGTGGTCTGTCCATGGGTTACTACGACGGCTCCAGCATGGCCATGTGGAAGCTCGCTCAGCAATACACGCTATCCGACAATTTCTACATGGGTGCTTTCGGCGGCTCTTTCCTCAACCATTTCTGGCTGGTCTGCGCCTGTACACCTTCCACAGCCACTCCGCCAGCAGGACGGGTCTCCATCGTCGATCCGGCAACCGGCATGCTGGCATTCAAGACCAACCCGCCTGCCAGTGCCCTTAGCGCCGCGCCTGGCAGCGTCTACCAGGGTGACTTCAACTTCACGCCGATAGACGCCACGACCAACCTGAGCTACGCCATCAACACCACTCAGCCGCCGTTCCAGCCTAGCGGCACTGCGCCGGCAACCGGAGGCGACCTGCACCTCGCCAGCCCGGCCGCCACCGGCGGCGCGGCTGCGTTGCCTGCCCAGACGGCCAAGACCATAGGCGACACGCTCACCGCCAAGGGCGTGAACTGGGTCTGGTACGCCGGCGCCTGGAAAACGGCATTGACCGATGGGACCCAGGACCCCACTGCGCCACGTACCGTCATCTATAACGGCGCTAGCGGTGCCGCCAACTTCCAGCCCCATCATCAGCCGTTCAACTATTTCTCCCGCTTCGACCCGACCACCACCGCCGGCCAGACGGAACGGGCGGCCCACCTGAAGGACTACACCGACCTCCAAGCCGACATTGCCGGCGGCACCCTGCCACCGGTGGTCTTCTACAAGCCCCAAGGCAGCCTGAACCAGCATCCGGGTTATACCGACGTGATGTCGGGCGACGCCCACATCGCCGATGTGATCGCCAAGCTCCAGGCCAGCCCCCAGTGGAAGAACATGGCCATCATCGTCACCTACGACGAGAACGGCGGCTTCTGGGATCACGCTGCGCCGCCCAAGGCTGACCGTTGGGGCCCAGGCAGCCGTATTCCCGCGATCATCATTTCTCCCTATGCCAAGAAGGGCTATGTGGACAGCACGCCCAACGATACAACGTCCATCATCAAGTTCATTACGCGTCGATTTGAACTTGAGAAACTGCCGGGTGTACGCAAGGTCGTGAGCGACCTTTCCAATGCCTTCGACCTGAGCCAGCCCTAATCCAGATTGACGAGTCGCCTATGACGGAAAACAGGACAGCCCCGTGTCCTGTTTTTCGACCATCGACAGGGGCCGCCAAAAACAGTAGACCTGAACGTCTTACCGTATCTTCCGTTGATCTGAACCCCAAAGCCATAGGTTGTGGCCAGCCTGCGCTGGTGGGTGGTGGTCGTTCAGCGCCCGTGCGCCTTGCGCCAGACAGAGAAGTCTTTCCTGGATTTTTCTTCGGTAGGCGGATACAAGCCAATGATGGAGCGACCCTTGAGCACTTCCGACATCACAAAGTCCTCAAACGCCGTCATCTCCAGCGCCTCGCTGGCGATCTCATCGGCCAGGTGAGTCGGAATCACCACTACACCCTCCCTGTCGCCCACAATCACGTCGCCGGGAAACACCGCCACGTCGCCACAGCCAATCGGCACGTTGATGTCGAGCGCCTGGTGCCGCGTGAGGTTGGTCGGGGCCGAGGGACGGTGGTGGTAGGCCGGGAAGGGCATGGCCGCGATCTCGGGCGAATCGCGAAAGCCGCCGTCGGTCACCACGCCGGCGGCGCCACGCACCATCAGGCGCGTGATCAGGATGGAGCCGGCCGAGGCGGCGCGCGCGTCCTTGCGGCTGTCAATCACCAGCACCGCGCCTTCCGGGCACTGTTCCACGGCCACGCGTTGCGGGTGCTTGCGGTCCTGGAAGACGGTGATGGGGTTGAGGTCTTCGCGGGCCGGGATGTAGCGTAGCGTGAAGGCTTCGCCCACCATATTGGGCAGGTTCGGGTTGAGTGGGTGCACGTCCTGGATGAACTGATTGCGCAGGCCGCGCTTGAAGAGGGCCGTGCATAGCGTGGCGGTGCTGACGGTCTTGAGCTTGTCGCGAGTCTCGAGCGAAAGTATCGATTTTGGGGCCATGGTTTCTTTCGTGTCAGTAAATGTCGGGCTCGCCGACGGGCGCGCCAAACGAGGTTTCCAGAAAATCAAAATCACAGCCCTGGTCGGCCTGCTGAATGTGGCGCGCGGCCATCCAGCCGTAACCGCGTTCAAATCGCTTGGGTTGTGGCTTCCAGGCGGCCCGACGCAGTGCCAGTTCTTCGTCGCTCACTTCCAGGTGAATGCGCCGGCCTGGCACGTCCACCGTGATCAGATCGCCGGTCTTCACCAGCGCGAGCGTGCCGCCGATGTAGGCCTCGGGCGCCACATGCAGGATGCAGGCGCCGTAACTGGTGCCGCTCATGCGTGCGTCCGAGATGCGCAGCATGTCCTTCACGCCCTGCTTCACCAGCTTGAGGGGAATCGGCAGCATGCCCCACTCGGGCATGCCGGGGCCGCCTTGGGGACCGGCGTTGCGCAGCACCATGACGTGGTCGGCCGTCACGTCAAGGTTCTCGTCGTCGATGGCTGCTTTCATGGCGGGATAGTCGTCGAACACCAGCGCCGGGCCGGTGTGCTGGAGGTATTGCGGCGCGCAGGCGCTGGGCTTGATCACGCAGCCGTCGGGCGCCAGGTTGCCACGCAGCACGGCCAGCGCGCCCTCGGCATAAATCGGATTGTCCAAAGGGCGAATCACGTCGTCGTTGTAAACCTCGGCACCCTGCAGGTTCTCGCCCATGGTGCAGCCGCTGACTGTCATGGCGTCGAGCTTAAGGTGGCCGGTCAGCCGGCTCATCATCGCCCGCATGCCACCGGCGTAATAGAAGTCTTCCATCAAATAGGTGTCGCCGCTGGGCCGGATGTTGGCGATCACCGGCACCTTGCGGCTGGCGGCATCAAAATCGTCCAGACTGACGGCGCAGTGCTTACCGGCGCGGCGCGACATCGCCACCAGGTGAATGATGGCGTTGGTCGAGCAACCCATGGCCATGGCCACCACGATGGCGTTTTCAAACGAGGCGCGAGACAGCACCCTGGCCGGCGTCAGGTCTTCCCACACCATGTCCACGATGCGGCGGCCGCAGTCGGCCGCCATGCGAATGTGGTTGGCGTCCACCGCGGGGATGGATGAGGCACCCGGCAGCGTCATGCCGATGGCCTCGGCAATGCCGGTCATGGTGCTGGCCGTGCCCATGGTCATGCAGTGGCCGTGGCTGCGCGCGATACCGCCTTCCACTTCGAGCCATTGGGTCGGGGTGATCTTGCCGGCGCGCCGGTCGTCCCAGTATTTCCAGGTGTCCGAGCCTGAGCCGAGCACCTTGCCTTTCCAGTTGCCGCGCAGCATGGGGCCGGCGGGCATGTAGATGCAGGGCATGCCCGCGCTCATGGCACCCATCAGCAGGCCGGGCGTGGTCTTGTCGCAGCCGCCCATCAGCACCGCGCCGTCCACGGGATGACTGCGCAGCAGCTCCTCGGTCTCCATGGCCAGCATGTTGCGGTAGAGCATGGTGGTGGGCTTGACGATGGACTCCGACAGCGAAATCGCGGGCAGTTCAATCGGGAAGCCGCCGGCCTGCAGCACGCCACGCCTGACGTCTTCCACGCGCTGCTTGAAGTGGCCATGGCAGGTACCGATGTCGCTCCAGGTGTTAACAATGGCGATCACCGGCTTGCCCACCCAGTCGTCGGGGCCGTAGCCCAGTTGCATCACGCGCGAGCGGTGGCCGAAAGAACGCACGTCGTCGGGGGCAAACCAGCGCGCGCTGCGCAGTGATTCGTAGGTTTTCTTTGTCATGTCGGTCCTTGCGTCCGGGGTCACAGCGTGTAGTCCACCGCCGCCCATTCAAAGTAGGGCTTGAGGTCGGCTATCAGTGCCTGGTGCCATGGGCGGAACAGCACGATGTGGTTCAGCATGGCTGTCCCTTGCGCGCCAGCAACCAGGCCGGCGCGTCCTGCAGCGCCACCGGGCGCAGGAAGCGGTCCAGCGCCGCGTCGCCCACCGAGGTGCTCATGGGCTGGGTGGACGAGGGCCACGGGCCGCCGTGCTGTTGCGCAGCCGTGACGGCCACGCCGGTGGGCACGCCGGCAAACAGCACGCGACCAGCCACCTGCGTGGCGGCGCGCACGATCTGGCGCACCTCGTCGCTTTCGGTCTCGGCGCCCCAGAGCGTCACCGTGAGGCTGCCACCCACGGCGTGCAGCACATCGAGCACCTGGGCCACGGAACCGGCGCGCACGATCAGGCTGGATGGGCCGAACAGTTCTTCGCGCAGTTCGGCCTTGGCGATGAAGTTGACCGTATCCACCTGGGCGAGATAGGGGCGCGGCGCCTCGGCGCTACCCGCTTCGTGCAGCAGGGGCTGCGCACCGGCGGCGGCCATGTGGACCACGCCGGCATCGAAGGCGCTGCGCATGCCGGGGGTCAGCATGGCGTGCGGCTTCTGCGCCGCCAGGGCGGTTGTCAATTGCTGTACGAAGGCATCGCTTGCCGGGTCGTCGAGCAGCACGATCACGCCGGGGCTGGTACAGAACTGGCCGCAGCCCATGGCAATCGAGCCGGCGAGCGTGGTGGCCAGTTCGGCTCCGCGCGCGGCGAGGATGGCGGGCAGGGCCACGACTGGGTTGATGGATCCCAGCTCGCCATAAAACGGAATCGGGCGCGGCCGCGCACTGGCCTCGGCCTGCAAAGCCGCGCCGCCGCGCGTCGAGCCGGTAAAAGCACCGGCGGCAATCGCCGGATGGCGCACCAGACGCACGCCCACATCGGAGCCGCCGCCCTGGATCATGCCGATCATGCCGGCCGGCAGGTTTTGGGCGCTGAGGACTTGTTGCGCCAGACCGAACACGCGGTTCGACAGCAGCAGGTGGCCCGAGTGCGCCTTGACGACGACCGGGCAGCCGGCCGCCAACGCCGAAGCGGTGTCGCCGCCCAGCACGGAGAACGCGAACGGGAAGTTGCTGGACGAGAACATGGCGACGGGGCCGAGCGGCACGCGCAGGCGCACCATGGCCGGGTGGCTTGCCGGCGGCGCACCGGGCACGGCCGGGTCGTCGGTGAAGGCGAAAGGCACACCGCGCTCGGCAATGTCGGCAAAGCGGCGCAACTGGAAGGCGGTGCGGTCGAGTTCGCCGTTCAGGCGCACCGGACCGAGCGCGGTTTCCTCATCGGCCAAGGTCACCAAGCCGCCGCGGTCCGATTCGAGGGCGATGGCCAGGCCGCGCAGCAGCGCTGCGCGGGTGGTCCCGGCGCTGGCAGACCAGCTGGCAAAGGCCTGTGCCGCGCCTTCGGCGGCAGCATCGACTTGCTCCGAGGTGGAGGCCATCAGTGGGGCACCCAGGGGTTCGCCCGTGCGGGCCTGGAAGGGTTGAAGTGTTTTCATGGTGTATGGTCTAGTTTGGGAAGTTGGTGGTGCAGTTTATTCCCAGCGCAGGTGGTAGCCACGGCCCGCATAGTCAAACGCGATGAGTTCGTCCATGTGCGTGCCTTGCACCAATGGCCGGTCTTGTGTTTCCTTGACAGTCGGGGCCGCGTAGTAGGCGCGGATTTCCTTGATGGCTAACTTTGCCCATCCCGCCAAAAATGTAAAGTTAGCGCTAATGCGCCATTTATCCCGCTTTTCAGCCATGTAGGTGTTGTTGCCGGCTCACTATTGACCACCCATGCCGATTTAGGCATGACCAGGGGTTTTTAAGTGGTAACGCTGGTCATTTTGAATCGGCACAATCAGCTTTAGATGGTCAATATGAGGTCGGCAGCAACATTCTGGACACTTACTGCATGCAAAAAGCGGACATTCGTGGTAAGAAGTCGCGCAACGTTTGGTCGCCCTGCATGTGCGCAACTTCATGCGAGGCAAACAAACTCCGGTGGCACCGCGAAAAAAAGTATCATCCACCCGTGCATTCGCACAAATTCAAAGAAGATGACACGCCGCCGAATAGAGCGTGCCAGAAATAAAAATTTACCAGTGACTCAGACAGGCGGCCAATACTGACATCCATGGATACGCCCCACTGCCGCTCCAGCACATCGATATCCGCGCGTGCGAGGCGCACAGCAACTCTTGGAGGGCGTACTCTGGGCAGCTATCAGCCTCTGGAGAGACGGCCCAAGGCTTTTTTGGTGTCGTAGACGTCTTCCTGTGAGTCAATAAATTCATGCCAATATTAAGATCGTCATCTCTAATAGCCATTGCTACCGTATTTGCGCTAACTGCCTGTAACGACATCGCAAAAGACACCCACCCCGATCAGCTTGTCACGAAGCGCAGGGGTATTTTTAAGCAATTTATGCGCACCCTGGAGCCCATGGGCATGGTTGCCCGTAATCGCAAAGACTACAACCCGCGTGAGTTCAACGTCAGCGCGTTGGCATTGGAAAAGCTGGCGACGCAGCCCTGGGCTTACTTCACCCAGGACAGCAATTACCCGCCGACACACGCCAAGCCCGAGGTATGGAAGCAGCCCGTCGAATTCAAACAAGCTCAGGAAAATTATCGGACCACGGTGAGTCAGCTCGTCAAGGCGGCACAGGGCGGCAATCTAGACATTATCCGGACGGCCGTCAATGAGGTGCAAAAAAGCTGCAAGACATGCCACAACCAATTTCGCAACGATTAATGAGCCTTTTTTGCTGCATTGCTTGCTGGTTTTTTCGTATTTCAATTCGCGAAGTACTGCCCCCCAGATAAGACGTCCGGCCTCGGCTGGACCAATTGGAATTTTTGGGTTTGGCTTCGTGTTCGTCTTGCGTGGCATATGACCAAGCTTGATCTTGGCCGCAGCGCGTCAGCAGATCATCATAAAAGTGCAACGGCTCACTGATCGCTATGCCGACAAGACGGGGAGTGGGTGTGAGTACTGAAAAACAATTCGTAGAACAACTCGATAGCGCACGGGATGCACATCAGCGCTTGCGTTTGAAACTGATGCAGCGTATCGCTCTAGGCTTGTTACTTGGCATGGCGGTGATTTATGTCTTGGCCTTAAGTCAGCGTCACGCACACCCAGCTTTGGGCTTCGTCGTCGCCTTTTCCGAAGCCGCCATGATTGGGGCGATTGCCGACTGGTTTGCCGTGGTTGCCCTGTTTCGTCACCCCATGGGCATTCCCATTTGGCACACCGCCATCATCCCCAATAGCAAGGATGATATTGGGCGCAATCTCGGCGAATTCGTGGAGAACCATTTCATTACGGAAGAGGCGATCTCACAACGCTTGCGAGCAGTCAATCCGGCAGGGCTGCTGAGCACCTGGCTTCTGGCACCCAACACTGCTTCAAAACTCGGCCATACCATGGCCAAAGCCTTTGAAAAACTCCTCAAATCGTTGGACGATGCCAAGATCAGCCGGATATTGGGAGAGGCCGCCAGCAGGCAACTCAGCCAACTCGATGTATCGGCAACGGCAGGCAAGGTCGCTGATCTACTGGTGGCCGAAAGCAAGCATCAGGACCTGCTTGATGGGGTGCTCCTGGGGATTGCCGACTACTTGTCGGATGAGAGCAATAAGCCGCAAATCGCAGCTTTCTTGATCGGTGCTTTCGAGATCGATAACGCAATCCTCAAAAAAGGACTGTCAGCCTATGTGCCACGTGGGATGCGATCCCTGAATCAATTCGCAGTCGGTGTTCATGGCAATGTCGAGCATCCCCTGCGCAAGAGATTCGATGCTTTGGTCAAGGATTTCGTCTTGCGGCTCAAGGCCGATCCTGATTGGTATGAGAGCATTGCCAGGTATCAGCAAGAAACGCTGGTCAGTCCGCAGGTGGAAGTTTTGTTGAATAGCATCTGGGGCGTTATCAAACTACGTCTGAAGGCAGACTTAACACGCGACGACCCCGTAATTGCTGCGCAATTGGCAACGCTGGTCCGAAAAGTCGGTGAGATCCTGGCGGCTGATGCTGATTTGCGTGAATGGCTGAATCAGGCCATCGAATCTGGCAGTGTCTCGCTGATTCTCCAACACCGTGGCGAAGTTGGCAAGTTCATTGAAGGGCAATTGGCGCAGTGGACCAAGGACGAAATGAGCCAGCGCATCGAACTGGCCATAGGTAGAGACCTTCAATTCATTCGCATTAACGGCACGCTGGTGGGTGGATTGGTCGGGGTGATCATTTACGCGCTGACGCAGTTGACGGGGCGTGCCGGGTAAGGCCATGATGAGACTGGGTTATTGCTGCAATGCCGATAAAGCTGGGGTCGAGTGATGGGCTTTGTTATAGCCATAATTCTTGGATTTTCCGTGATCGCGGCTATGACTATCGCTGACCATCGGCGCTGGCAATGACTGCTCCGAGTAAAGTACTTGAATATCGGTATCGTGCCCGGAACAGTCAGTCATGACTTGCTCCTCCGATGACCGGAAAGCAGGGCGGATTCAGTGATCGCACCTGATCGGCAAGTTTCGACCGAGATGCTATGGATGCCTCC
>DFWY01000089.1 GCA_002381615.1 Polaromonas sp. UBA4122
TCAGCGGCTAACGCGACACAACCGGTGCAAGTCCGAAGTGATGATCACACCGGGTTTTTGACAGTATTTCAAGGAGCCTTTGAATGAAACTCAACATCCGAAACATTTGCGCTGGTAGCGGGCACGCCCAGCAAGTAACTCATCAACTGAGCGCGGTCAAAAGTGTGGGCTACGCCGCGATGGTGGTTCTGAAAATCATCTAGCCAGCCCGGGGTTGGTGGCGGCCGCCTAGATGATTTTCAGAATTGTTTTTCTTGTTCAAGTCCGACAGGCTGCTAGACTTGAACGCATATCCACAACCTAGAGAGGAAGCCATGCGCTATCGCCTGCTGGGCCGAACCGGCCTGTATGTTTCTGAGCTGTGTCTTGGCACCATGACCTTCGGTGGTCAGGGTTTCTGGAAAGTCATGGGCGGCCTGGGACAGGACGCCGCTACCACTCTGGTGAAACAGGCCTTCGAGGCCGGTGTGAACTTTATCGATACCGCCAATGTTTATTCGCTTGGCGAGTCGGAAACGATCACCGGCAACGCCATCAAGAGCCTGGGCCTGCCGCGCGACGAGTTGGTGGTGGCTACCAAGGCTACTGGCATCATGAACGAGACGGGGGTCAACGCGCGAGGGCAGTCGCGATACCACCTGATGAACGAAGTGGACGCCAGCCTGAAACGGTTGCAGCTCGACCACATCGACCTGTACCAACTGCACGGCTTCGACCCCATCACGCCACTGGAGGAAGTGCTTTCCACGCTGAATGATCTGGTGCGCTCGGGCAAGGTGCGCTACATCGGCCTGTGCAACATGGCGGCCTGGCAGATCATGAAAGGCTTGGCGATCTCGGAGAAACATCACTGGGCGCGCTTCGAGAGTGTGCAGGCCTACTATACGGTGGCCGGGCGCGACCTGGAGCGCGAGGTGCTGCCGCTGCTGCAGGACCAGCAACTTGGCCTCATGGTCTGGAGCCCGCTGGCTGGAGGCCTGCTGAGCGGCAAGTTCGACCCCGACGGCAAGGGACCGGAAGGCGCGCGCCGTGCGAGCTTTGATTTCCCGGTGGTTGACAAGGCACGAGCTTTCCGAGTCCTTGACGCGATGCGACCGATCGCCCAGCACCACCAGGTCTCGGTGGCACGGGTGGCGCTGGCCTGGCTGCTCAGTCGGCCACAGGTGAGCACCGTGATCGTTGGAGCCAAGACACCGGCGCAGCTAAAAGACAACCTGGGCGCCACACAACTCGAGCTGAACGCAGAGGAGTTGAAGACGCTTGATGAAGTAAGCGCGTTGCCGCCGGAGTACCCCGGCTGGATGCTGGCGATGCAAGGTCAGTACCGAGCCAAGCCGCCGGTGAAGGCCTGAGCCCGCTACACGCGGCGGTCGCCTCAGGCTTCGGTCCTCACGGCGCAAACACTGAAGTTGCGTCGTCGAGGGCGAATATGGCTGCATCTTTTTGGCAGGGTCTGGCGGCGATCGTCCGCTATCGGGCATGTCCATGACCGACGCCATAGCTTGTTGGCGACAGAGGCGAGCTGCAATTTCCCACCTATTGAGATCACTTGCTCCACACGAAAACGGACAGGCGCGAGTCGAGTGTCACGACAACGGCAACGTGATCTGCTTAATCCACGTCGCAAACTGTCATCGAGCCGATGATCAATCAATAGGTTCAGGACGATTGATGGGTGCGGGTCCAGCGCTGCGTCTCTTGATGAGTTGCGTCGGAAGGACGTCGCGAGTGATTGGCGTGACGCCCCGTGAGCGGATGCGCTCCAGCAACCGCCTTGCGGCAGTGCGGGCCATTGCTTCTACCGGTTGGCGAAATGTTGTCAACCCTATCAGCGGGGAACCGGAAAGTGGAGTGTCATCAAAGCCAATCACAGACAGTTGCGTTGGCACCTCCACACCAGATTGACATGCGGCCTCCAGAACGCCTAGTGCAATCGTATCGTTACCCGCAATGATGGCTGTGACGGGATCGTCCTCGGCCAATAATTGAATCGCGCACGAATAACCATGCTCATTGGTATAAGGCCCCCACATGATCGAGACTGAAGCTAATGACGGGCGCATGTCATCTAGAAACTTCAATACGCCCTTCGCCCGATCACGACTTGTTGACGTATTTTTGGGGCCCAGTGCCAATCCGAATCGTCGATGACCCAGTTCAAGCAGATAACGAGCCGCCTCAACGCCGGCATGAAAATTGTCGATCTCGACAGTGTCCGCCAGTGCCGTGTCCACCGAGCGGACCACAAGCACGATAGGTATGCCTCGCCGTTTCAGTTCTGGGACGATCCGCGAATCCAATGTCGCTGTTGCAAAAACAACGCCGTCAAGGTAGCGGTCTATCAACGGTCGAAATGCTGGCAGTTGCTCCATTTCATTTAGTGAATCGATGATCACCGTCGTGTGGTAGCCAAACTCGGCAAACGCATCATGAAGCTGCTCTAGCAACAGTGTCATGAAATTGTTGTGAAGAGCTCCGACAACCAATCCAATCATCCGGGTTGTTGACTTGCGGGGGCGGCGTGCCCCACTTCCAAACCGATATCCTAGTTGACTGGCTGTAAGTTGAACGGCGGCGCGAGTGTCTTCACTTATCGCCGGATGTCCTGCCAGAGCCCTCGAGACGGTCGACTGGGCCAGACCCATGTGCTTTGCAATGTCCTGCAGCTTAACGGACTTGTTCTCACGCCCTTCAGTAACGCAGAATTCTGAATTCACGCCATCCCCTCAGATTCGTTGCCGCAATATGCAAATGAAATTGGTTAGAAGCCGTGTGGCTTTGCTCTGTTGAATCATAGCTGCACAGGCACTATAAGTAGCACGTTGAGGATCCTGCATCAGGGTAATTACTTAGCAAATGCACGCATATTGCATGTGCATTTGCATTCAAATTGCATCGAAGATTACTCGAAAACTAACGCAAAAGATGAATTCAGTACCAGAGCATCAGCACGCTCGCCAGACGCCGCGTGATATATCGCCCGAACGTAACGGGAAAGTAGGCGTGCCAACAGCGGCATCTGCGGGCTCCCGTAGCATGCGAACCTTGCGGGCTGAAGATCTGCAAAAATCTGATAGGGCAATAGTCGCACTAGAGAGCGTGAGCTTCTCCATGGCTAGTGGCGAAGTGCATGCCATGCTGGGTGCAAATGGCGCTGGCAAATCCACGCTGGCCAAGATTCTGAGCGGCGTAGTCAGCCAAGATCAGAGGATCATGAATTTGTTCGTCAATGACTATCGCCCCCCCATTCAATCGTCGCGCACGCGAACATGGAATTCCACCGCACCGCGCTTGGCGAGACCAGCAGTTGATGGGTTTGGCTGCCAGCCGAAAAAGATTCAAAAACACCGACTCCACAGACGCCATTCTATGAGTTTGATATTTTTACACAGTTTTTTCCAACCTACTTCTTTCAATCATTTCGGAGTAATTAGCCATGATCCTGCATCCTAAAAAGGACAAGTCCATCGAGGCCAAAGCTGACATCAGCTCCCAAACTCGTTCTCTCGTAGAGAACATCATTGCCGCCATCCACCCATGCGGCGCCGCCGTTCGCGAGCATTAGCAAAAAATCGACAAATGGTCGCCCCAGGCCATGCGTAGCTGTCCATTAATCTCCTGAGGAATTGCACATGTCGAATGAAGTCATTACACCGACGGGATCACCACCGGTGCTGGCCCCGTACTCGCCGGGAATCAAGGTTGGAAGCGTGGTTTATGTATCCGGAACCTGTGCTACCGACAGCGACGGGAATCTGGTCGGCGCCGGTGATATCAAGGCGCAGACCCGATGTGTGATTGAAACAATCAAGAAGGTTGTTCAGTCGGCCGGCGGCGACTTATCGAACATCGCATATAACGTGATTTTCTTAAGCGACCTCAAGAACTATCAGGCAATGAACGAGGTTTACGTCGAATATTTCTCAACAAAACCACCAGCGCGTTACTGCATTCGGGCCGACCTGGTGAAAACGGAATTTTTAGTTGAAATTTCTTCAATAGCGCACCTCTGATAGACGACGAATGCCGAAAGCCATATTTGATGATTTTGAGCTTTACTATGAAGTCTATGGGGACGGTGAGCCGATCATTTTTGTCGCGGGCCTTGTCGGTGTCGGAAGCTACTGGCAGCCGCAGATAGCGGCGTTTTCCGAAAAATATCAGGTTATTCTTCAAGATCATCGCGGCTGCGGTCAGAGTACGCATTCACGCATCGACTATTCAATCGAGCAGATGGCCGACGATGTGGTTCAGCTTATGGATAAGCTCAAGATCGAGCGGGCGCATCTGGTAGGTCATTCCACCGGCTCCGTGATAGGGCAGGTCATCGCGATTGAGCATCCGGAACGCCTGAAGAGTTTTGTCGCATACGCCAGCTGGACCAAGGCGGACCCCTTTATGAGAAGAGTCTTTGAGGCGCGGCGCACGCTGCTGACGGCATCGGGCGCGCGCGCATATGTGAGATCAGCGCCGCTGTTTCTTTACCCAGACTGGTGGATAAATCAGAATGAACAAATGCTTGAAGACAGGGAAACGCGGAGCATACCGGCAATGCCGGCAGCGGAGATCGGGGCCAGCCGCATTGATGCGCTGATGGCGTTCGATCGCACGGCAGATTTGCACAAGATCACTACGCCCACGTTGGTGGTTTGCGCCAAGGATGATTTTTTGACGCCTGCTTACTTTTCAGAAGAACTGGTCAAGTCAATCAAAGGTGCGGAACTAGTGCTATTGGATGGCGGCGGCCATATGTGCTCGGAAGTCACGGCCGCAGAGTTCAATAGGGTGGTGCTCGAATTCATCTCTCGACACCCTTAATCCTCGTTTCGGAAAGCTGGATAAAAAAGGATAGGTAACGATGTTGGCACAACTGCTAATTTCCGGAGTTGCACTTGGCAGCATCTATGCGCTGATCGGATTGTCGCTTGTCCTGGTTCACAAGTCGACTGATGTGGTGAATTTTTCGCAAGGGGAAATGGCAACCTTCAGCTGCTTTATCGCCATGACGCTATTGACGAAGTTTCACCTGCCGCTGCTTCTCGTTGCTGTCCTCGCGCTTCCGATAGGGGCGGCACTCGGGGTGACGGTGGAGCGTTTCGTGATGCGGCCGTTGACCGGGTCCAGTCCGGTCAATGCGCTGATCACCACCATTGGCCTGTGGATCGTTTTCCATTATTCCACTGGGTGGATTTGGGGCTACGACCCGTACCGATTTCCATCCCTGTTTTCACCGGAGCCGATTGATCTCTTCGGCGCGAAGATTTCGATGAATAGCCTGGGCACCATTGGGGTTTCGCTGGTGATCATGGCAGCTCTCTATTTTTTCTTCGAATACACGCGCGAAGGCACCGCAATGCGCGCGGCCAACATGAACCGTCGTGCTGCGCGACTCATGGGTGTCCGGATCGGCAGGGTGTCGATGCTCTCGTGGGGCCTCGCGGGTGGTTTGAGCATGCTTTCCGGAATACTGGTGGCACCGTTGATTTTCCTTGATTTTGAAATGATGGTGTCGGTGTTGCTGAAGGCGTTTGCCGGCGCAGTTCTGGGAGGCTTCAACAGCTTGCCAGGCGTGGTAGTGGGATGTATTGTCATCGGGATTGCCGGAAATTTGTTTGGTGCCTTTGTTTCGAATGCCTACAAGGACGTATTTTTATTTGTCATCATTGTCGGGGTTCTGATGTTCCGGCCGACTGGGCTTTTCAGCGGAAAACTGGTGAGGAAAGTATGAGCAATCGCGTGGAACATCCGTGGAGGTATGCCGTTATCCTCGCTGCCTTGTTGTTGTTGCCCGTTCTCGTGGGGCCGTACTCCCATTTTCTGCTGGCCACGGTATTGATCTATTTTCTGGTTGCCCAGAGTCTGGGTATCTTGGTTGGAATTGGTGGCCAGATCTCGATCGGGCATGCGGGCTTCTGGGCACTGGGTGCATACGGCTCTGCATTGGTCGTGACAAAGCTTGGCGCGCCATTCGTGGTTGGCGTTCTATTTGGCGGGATGATCGCTGCAATTTTCGGTGCCATCGTGGCGCTGCCGGCGCTGCGGGTGCAAGGTCACTATCTAGCCATTGCGACGCTCGCATTCGCGCTATTCATCCAGCAGGTACTGTTCGAATGGGAGTCCTTGAGCGGTGGGCGGGAAGGATTGCTGGTGCCGCGCCCGGAGATTGGCGGCATCACGCTCGATTCCGATTTTTCCTATTATTACCTCTTGTTGCCGATTGTCATTTTCTTTGCGTGGATGACCGAGAACTTCAGGAAATCGCATACCGGCCGGTCCTTGATGGCGTTAAAAATGAGCGCCATTGCCGGAGAAAGCGCGGGTATCAATCGCTCCAGGCAAATCATCGTCGTATTCGCATTGAGTGCGTTTTACACCGGCGTTTCCGGTGCCCTGTACGGTCATCTGATTGGCCATCTCAGTACGGATTCATTCTCGCTCACCGTGTCGTTAGCATTCCTGACCATGGCGGTGATTGGCGGACTTGGTTCGTATGCGGGTGCCGCGCTCGGCGCTATCTATTTGACCCTGGCCCCGGAACTGTTGCGCGAGTTCAAGGGTGCGCAGATGGTTATCTACGGCGTTACAGTAATATTGTGCATACGTTTCTTTCCGGATGGTCTTGTCAGCCTACCTTTGCGACTAAAAAATCTTGTGCGTCGGGGAAGAGAATGAGTTTTTTCGTTGTTGAAAATATGACAGTTTCCTTCTCGGGACTGAAAGCATTGAACGGGGTAGATCTGTCGATTGAAAAGAACCAGATCTTCGGTTTGATCGGGCCGAACGGTGCTGGCAAGTCGACGTTGTTGAATTGCCTTTCACGCATCTACACACCTCAATGCGGCAAGGTAACGCTAGAGGGTGCCGATGTTCTGGCATATCCATTTCATCGGATTGTGGAACTGGGAATCTGCCGTACATTTCAGAATCTTGAACTTTTTTCCAACGCCACGGTTACCGAAAACATCATTCTCGGCTGCGTCTGGCGCTATAAGTGCAATCTCATGAGCGAACTTTTGGCTCTGTCTAGCGCCACCAGGAAAATGAATGCGGCAAGAGCTGAAGCGGAGGATATTCTGGTGGAGCTTGGGCTTTCCCCCTATGCTGATAAGCGCGTCTCGGATCTTTCCTATGGCATCCAGAAAACGGTGGAACTGGCCAGAGCGTTGGCCGGCCGTCCGCGGTTACTGTTGCTCGACGAGCCTGCGGCCGGCTTGAATCCGGAAGAGAGCATTAGGCTTGGCGGCACGATTCGCCATCTACGAGACAAGAAAAATATCACGGTACTGCTGGTTGAACATGACATGCCGTTAGTGATGAGCATTTGTGATCACATCGTCGTGCTGGACCACGGAGAAAAACTGTGCGACGGTTCACCGGCAGTCGTACGTAATGACCCACGGGTGGTCGAGGCTTATCTTGGAACGGAGACAGCGGATGCTTGAGATCACCGGGTTAAGCTCCCGTTACGATGCCATCACCGCGTTGAGCACGGTCGATCTGTCGATCCAGCGCGGGCAGATAGTGTCGCTGCTAGGCGCCAATGGCGCCGGAAAATCCACTTTGCTCGGTGCCATTACCGCCAGTATTTCGGCTGAGGTGAGTGGCTCCATTCGCTTTGAGGGGCAGGAAATCGTTGGTAAAAGAACAGAGCAGATTGTGGCATCTGGCATTGCATTGGTTCCGGAAGGGCGCCAACTCTTTGGCCAATTAACTGTTGAAGAAAATGTCCGGATGGGCGCCTATCTGCAACACGATAAACGAAATATGGTTGGTGATTTGCACTTGGTGTATCAGCTTTTCCCGCAACTGGTCGAACGCCGCAAGCAACTGGCAGCCACGTTATCCGGCGGCGAGCAGCAGATGGTGGCGATTGGACGTGCACTGATGTCGCGTCCGAAATTGTTATTGATGGATGAACCATCGCTTGGATTGGCCCCGCTCATGGTCAGCGCAATTATTCGGCTAATTCAGCAAATTAACCAGCATGGAGTAACCGTCCTCCTGGTTGAGCAAAATGCGCGTCAGGCATTGAAGATATCAACGAGGGCTTACGTTCTGGAAAAAGGTCGAATGGTCATGTCTGGCGATGCGTCGGAATTAGCCAGCGATCCGCATGTTGTATCTGCATATTTGGGGCGTTGAAGGTAAATCGCAGAGATACAAGGAGGAAGCGTGTATTTAAAAGGATACGTCGCCATGCCGGAATTGCTTCTTCGGCTGACGAATTACTTTGTTTTTTTACAACACGAAAATGACACACCAATCGCTGGACTGCAGCGCACCGGATGTGGCCTTCCGGACATCGGGCGGGGCAAGCATTGTGAATAAATTCAGTGAGAGAAATAAGTTCGTTCAGGAACAAAAGACAGAAACAAAATCGGGGCAGCGCCGTACCGCTGCGTGCGAAATGTCACCTTCTTAAACTCGACTCAATATCGTCTTGCCTGAGGGTGACTACTATTGGAGTGCGATATGAAAGCTGGAGTTCGAACATATGTGAAGGTGGCGCTCGCGCTTGGAGCGGCGCTTGGCATTTGTATTGCCGCAGTGGCGGCGGAGCCGGGAATCGCCAAGGATAAAATTGTGATTGGCGCCTTCCTTCCGCTTCAGAGTGGTCTGGCCGCAGGCGCTAGCCAGCTTCGGGACGGAGCGGATGCTTACTTCAAGCATGTCAACGATACAGGCGGTATTCACGGACGCAAGATTGAATGGGTGGTCGAGAATGATTCGTACGACCCGCAACAGACAATGGCCGTCGCCAAAAAGCTGGTTGACCGGGATGGCGTATTCGCGATCGTTTCAACGCTTGGTACCGCAACCAATCTCGCAGTATTGCCGTATCTAGCGCAGCGAGGCGTACCATTGATTAATCCGGCTGGCGGGCACGAGCGGCTTAATGCACCGACAGACAAAAATGTCTTCGGTATGCTGCCCGTTGCGAAGAAGACCGGAATCGACATGGCGGAATACGCCGTTGGCACGCTCGATGCCAAACGCGTCGCCATTTTTTATCAGAACGATCCATGGGGTAAGGATCCGCGCGACGGACAAATAGACGCTCTTGCCAAGCGCGGTTTGAAACCAGTAGCCGAGGCGTCCTATATGCCGAGCGATATCGACGTCAGCGCGCAGGTGGTTGCTCTTCAGAAGGCGCAACCAGACGTGGTTTTGATGAACGTCATTGCCAAGCATGGTGCGATGTTTTTGAAGGAGGCGCAGCGCTTGGGATGGAAGCCAAAATTCATCGCATCGAACGTAATGGGCGACCCGGTTGTCCTCGACTTGGCAGGTTCGGCGATGGAGGGCGTCATCGTCAATTTGATTACTGCGGTTGAGACGATGGACACTCCTGCGATCAAGAAGGCGAATGAAATCCTGGCCAAGTATCACCCAGAGACAAAGCCCGGCTACTTTACATACCTTGGCATGGCTGGCGCTATGGCATTTGTCGAGGGCGCAAAGCGCGCCGGTAAAGATTTGACCCGTCCAAAGCTCATCGCAGCGCTCGAGTCGTTAGGCCGCTTTGAGACGGGAGTTGTGCCGCCGGTGAACTGGAGCACCGCCAATCATGGCGGTCCGACAACGCATGGTTATGCTGTGTGGAAAGAAGGCAAGCTCGCGCCGTTAAAAGGCTGGTAATAATCTGCCGCTTGTACTGCTCCTGTCGATGAAGATGAGGTTTTTTGGTTCGCATTATTTTATTTCAGCGCTAGCTACTCACTATAGGTCTTGTTGGTCAATAGGTTGAGTCAGTAGTGTCCGGCCAACGTAGTTCGGTTTTGACGCAAGGCCAATAACCATGCGGGTTTGCGGCCAGTTTTATTTGGTGCCGATTTGAATCTCGATTCTGCATTTTTAGGTAGTGTCCCAGGGTTGACAACTTTCGGGACTTCTCATGAATCTTGGAAAAATGCTTGTTGCACAATTGATGGAGTTTGTGCCGTGGGCTGTTGGCGCCGATCAACTTTTGACCCATGTGCCGGGATTCGGCTGACCCATGCACCAGCCTTGCGAACCGTTGCCAGCATTGCGATTGCAAGGATTTAGCTTGGGTCAGTCCATCGTCGGCACATGGGTCAATTCTCGACTGGCCGCAACAGGCTAGGGCTACGCACCCCGCTTCGTCATCATCTAGCGACGGTTGGACCGTAAAGTAACTTGTGGAAAGAACGGCCCCCACTTCCAGACTGCGTGAAAAAGCTTTGATTTGGTAAAGCGGTGCCTCTGGGTCGAGTGTGGAGCTGCCCGGTACCGGCACCAAGAACTCGCGGCGCTGCATACTCATCACAGGAAGCACTTTTCCGAGCAAACTATCGCGAAGCAAACATCACAGGTGGCAATTTGACTGCAAGCAACGCGGTCATGCTCGTTGCATGTTTCATTTACAAGTTAAACAAAGGGATCCCAATAGATCAGTGGAGTTGTCCGGAGTCCGATGTTGAGACCATTCGAAAATGGATCATTTCCGTACTCTTCAACGGTGTTCTGGGCGGAGCGGCAAACATCACCATGGAACTCTATCGTCGCGTGCTGAACGATAGTCAGTTGCAGACCGACGGATTCCCGGCACAAATGCTGATCGCCAATCTGAAAAAGCGAGGGCGTGTCATGGAATTCAATGACGAAGCCGTGCAGAGATTCGCAGCGACGGATGCGAAGGGGCGCCTGGGTCAGCCAGCATTAAGTTTGTTGTACGACAGAACGGACTGGTCAGCAGAACCATGGGTCGTATTGCAAATCATTCCCGCATACCGTCTCGAAGAAGATCGGCTACTTTCAGTTGGAGTGCCGATGGGTGAAGTCGCTCAGTTCAAGAGTTGGAGCGGGCGATTGGCAAACTGCTTCCCTTGACGTTTTCCATGACAAAGACTGAGGGGCCGAACTCCTTGATGATCCGCAGGTATTCTTTGTAGAGGAAATGGCGTTTGTCGCCCTCAAAGGCTACTGGATCCGCCCCCCTCATCTTCGCTCGACCAGCCAGCGAATAAGCTTGGCAAGGAGGGCCGCCGATAAGCACCCATTCGCTGGCTCCGTTGAGTCCGTCTTTGATCCACTTGTCGATCGTTTCGGATGGAGTCTTTCCCAGCTCAGCGCATTTGGCCTCACTGGCCGCCTCAATAGCCGACTTTGGGATGTCTGGATGAGCGAAAAGCGCCTCTCGGGTGATGTCGCCTCGAATGTAGTCGTAATAGCAGTCGGGGACGACCCCCTTTCGAAACGACCGATACAGCGCCCTAAGGGAAAGGGTCCTGTGCGCGACGGGGTCTTTTTCAATGGACACCTTCACCGCAAAACGTCGATCTCCCCGACCGTCGACAATCGAAGAAAAACCTTCGCACAGACCTCCCGGACCGGCAAACAGATCAATCACCGGAATGGGATCACGCCTCTGCATTTATTGTTGTTCTCTGTCTCAAAATTTAATGGGCTGGAATAGGTAATCGTCAGCTGCCACCAAGCAACAACAAATCACCGAAAAATCTTACCTGCTCTGGGGAGCGATGCCCTCGCCTTCGCGTTTTGAGTAATTTTAATTTAGGCCCACATCGTAGCGCAGACCGCACGACCACCTTTGCGAGTTCAGCGATTCGTCCGCTGAAAAAGCGCCAATAAAGTAAAAAGGGGTCAAAAACGTGTCGACGGCAACACCCATGCTTACTGAGCAGTGAAAGGCAAGTGGGCCGCCTATACTCTTTCTGCTTCCTACCGCATGCCCAGCCACTCGCAAACAGAAGGGAAAACCGTGCGCCCGATACCACCCGGAGCCAAAGGCTCATTCACGCTCACTGTCTCCGCCGAACACCTGGCCAGTCGATTCAAGGACGCCACGCTGCCCGCTGTGTTGGCGACACCGGTCATGATCATGGCGATGGAAAATGCCGCGCTCGATGCCATCAAGCCATACTTCGAGGCCGGTGAGAGCGCCGTTGGTATACGCGTCGACGTGAAGCATCTGGCGGCCACCCCGGTCGGCAGGCGCGTCACAACGTCCGCCGAAGTGACCAAGGTCGCTGGCCGACACATCGAGTTCAAGGTTTGGGCAATGGATGGAGCCGAAGAGATTGGTATCGGCACGCACGAGCGGGTCATCATCGATGTCGCGAAATTCTCTGATCAGTTGGCGGCGAAGTCTGCCAAGAAGCCAGGCCAATAGAAGCTGGAGCGCGTCGCCCAACTCCTCGCAGAATGGCGATGATGCCAGCCGAACGGTGGTTGCGGCGGATGGCACTCGAAAAACTCGCGGGGCTCGTCGAGACGGGCCAGAAGACATAGGAACCCGTGCGCCATGAGTTCAGTAACGCCTGACGATTCGTTCAAGCGGAACCCGCTTCGGCGGGTCGGCTTGGTCCAGGCGTCGGGTCGCGAGCTGAAGGAACCTGTTTCTCCAAAGCGGACTGCTGCGAGTGCCGGCTGATGGCCGACAAGCGAAGTTCATTGGTTCCCAATGAGTGACCGCTTCGCATGCAACAGCGGTCATTTGAGGGGTGCCCTGTCAATGACAGGATTGGGCACATACCCGCCCCATAGGCAGTGGTTAGCGGCAACGCAAGCACTGCTTTCTGGCAGACCGACAATCCCAAGGCGCCGGGGCGGGAGTACGAGCGAGGGCGGGAAAAGTGAATAGGTTTCTTTAGTCAACTGCCGATATCGACCAGGTGCTGACATTGCCGA